>NZ_OY782857.1:0-30000 GCF_963678425.1 uncultured Bacteroides sp. | reverse complement strand
AAAACTGATTAAAAATTGTAAAAACGCACTGTAGTAACAATTTTGTTCTTATTTTTGTTGCACGTTTTATGTCTGGAAAGTAAATACCATTTGAGAGACATGTTTTATGTGCTATGAAATTCATTAAAGAATTAAATATGTTTTTGTAGTGAATATGATGTGCTTATTTATAGAGATAATACTTTGTTTTTCTGACACATTTTATAGTATATATTCAGACTTTATTTTATAAGTAAAAAATTATTAATTTCTAAAAAATAAATTGTTTAAAAAAAACTATTATGGAAACTACTCAAAAAAAATCTAAAAAAACGTCTATTAAAGGTATTAAAAACGCGGGTCTTGTTATCGTTGCGTGTTTGATTATCGCGGTTAGTCTCTATCATTTTGTATTAGGTAATCCTGCAAACTTTGTTAATAATGATCCAGCAAATAACCCTCTTCCTGGTAAACTTCTGGGTACTATGTACAAAGGTGGTGTTATTGTGCCTATTATTTTGACTTTGTTGTTTACAGTATTATCATTAAGCGTTGAACGTTTTATCGCTATTAAGAGTGCATATGGTAAGGGTTCTTTGACTAAATTCGTTGCTAATATTAAAGCTGCTTTGGAAAAAGGCGATCTTAAAGGTGCTCAAGAAATTTGTGATAAACAAAAAGGTTCAGTTGCAAATGTAGTTGGTGCTACTCTACTTAAATATGCTGAAATGGAAAAAGAAGCTAATTTAAGTAAAGAACAAAAGTTATTAGCGATACAAAAAGAACTTGAAGAAGCTACTGCTCTTGAGTTACCAATGATGACTGAAAATCTTCCTATTATTGCAACTATTACAACTTTAGGTACTTTGTTTGGTCTTCTTGGTACAGTTATTGGTATGATCCGTTCATTTGCTGCTTTGTCAGCTGGAGGCGGAGCAGACTCTACTGCATTATCGCAAGGTATTTCTGAAGCGTTGATCAATACAGCTTGTGGTATTGCTACAGGTGCATTAGCTGTTATCTCTTACAATTATTTTTCAAATAAAATCGATAAATTAACTTTTAGCCTTGACGAAGTAGGTTTCTCTATTGTTCAGACATTTGCAGCTTCTCATTAATAAGCAGTAAATAAATTTATAAAATAGAAAAGACTTATGGCTAAAGTAAAAGTTGCAAAAAAGGACACTTTCATCGATATGACCGCGATGAGTGACGTTACTGTATTGCTCTTGACCTTTTTTATGTTGACTTCAACCTTCGTAAAAAAGGAACCAGTAAAAGTAACGACACCAGGTTCTGTCTCTGAAATTAAGATTCCAGAAAAGAATGTCCTCTCAATCCTTGTCGATCCAGAAGGCCGAGTATTTATGGCCCTGGACAAACCTGATGACATGGAGCAAACACTGTTAAGTGTGGGAGAACAATATGGCGTTAAATTTTCGCCAAAGCAGATTAAAAATTTCAGAAAAAACACTACATTTGGTGTGTCTATGAAAAAAATGAGTACTTTCTTAGATTTACCTGAAAGGGACCAGGATGAAGCCCTTAAAAAAGAAGGTATACCTACAGATAGTGTTGATAATCAATTCAAAGTATGGGTAAAAGCTGCTCGTGCTACGAATCCAGATCTACGTATTGCTATTAAAGCTGACCAGAATACTCCTTATTCTGTAATTAAGAAAGTAATGAATTCACTTCAAGACATAAAAGAAAACAGATATAATCTGATTACTTCTTTGAAGGCGGTTGAAGCAGAAAAAAAATAGATGAAATATGAGCGCTGAAGTAGAACAAAAAAGTAGCGGAAAAGGAAAAAAAGGAAAGCAGAAAAAAATGAAAACCCGCGTCGACTTTACGCCGATGGTGGATATGAATATGTTGCTGATTACTTTTTTTATGCTTTGTACATCTTTGAGCAAACCTCAAACGATGGAGATAAGTATGCCAACTAATGATAAAGTTGATGAATCCCAACAGACTAAAGTAAAGGCTTCTCAGGCTGTAACTTTAATCCTTGGTGAAAAAGATAAAGTTTATTATTATCTTGGTGAGTTTAAAGCTGGTGATAATTCTTTGTTGCAAGAAACCTCTTATACTGCTACTGGTATCAGAGATTTACTCTTAAAAAAGAATAGAAGTGTTGTAGCAAAGGTTAATGACTTGAAGCAGCAAAAAAAAGATTTAAAAATTTCTGCTGAAATATGTAGTCAGAAAATAGCTGAAGCTAAAGAGGAAAAAGGTTCTCCAACGGTTATTATCAAAGCTACTGATAAATCAACATATAAGAATCTTATTGATGCTCTTGATGAAATGCAGATATGCTGTATAAGTAAGTATGTTATTGTACCTATCACTGATGGTGAAAAAGCTTTATTGGCTAGTGGAAAATCAAGTGGTGCAAATAATTAAGTTAAACACTAAATTAAGAAAGAAAAATGGCAAAAATTAATTTATCTTCTGAAGAATGGTGTGACTTAATATTCGAAGGAAGAAATAAAGGGTACGGTGCGTACAAAATGCGTATGGATGCTCCTAAAAGACATAATTGGTCTATGCTGATTATTGTTCTTTTGACTGCGTTTTTTATTGCTGTCCCTGAACTTATTAAATTGGCAACTCCAAAAGAGAAGGAAACGATGACTGAAGTAACTGCTTTATCAAAGTTAGATAATGCTGAAGTCAAAGACAAAAAGCTGCATAAGGTTGAACCTATTGCTCCTCCTCCTCCTCCTTTAAAGAGTTCTGTTAAGTTTGTTGCTCCTGTAATTAAGAAAGACTCTGAAGTAAGAGAACAAGATGAAATGAAGAGTCAGGAAGAATTACAAGAAACAAAGGTAACAATTTCTATTGCTGATGTAAAAGGTAACGATGAGCTTCATGGTAAGGATATTGCTGAAATCAAACAAGTTGTGACTCAAGCTCCAGTTGAAGAAGTAGAGGAAAAACCTTATACAGCAGTAGAACAGATGCCCCAGTTCCCTGGAGGTGATGAAGAATTGTTGAAGTATATCTTTGATAAATTAAGATATCCAACAATTTCTCAGGAAAATGGTGTTCAGGGGAAAGTTTATATCCGTTTCGTTGTTTCTAAAACAGGTGAGGTTAAAGATGCACAGGTAATGCGTTCTTTGGATCCTTATTGTGATAAAGAAGCTCTCCGTGTAATTCGTTCTCTTCCTAGATGGATTCCTGGAAAACAAAATGGTGTGAATGTTCCAGTTTATTATGTAGTGCCAATTACCTTTAAATTACAATAATTCTATGAAGTTTTTCAAATTGATTCCAATATTGCTTTTTTTGCTTCTTTTTTCTTGTAAAGATAAGAAGCCTAATGATGGATGGACTGATACATTGACGTCAGGAACAATTCCTGTTGCTGTTGATGAAGGTTTTAAACCGATTATTGAAGAAGAAATAGCGGTGTTTGAAGGACTTAATTCGGAGGTTCATATAAAGCCTACTTATTGTAGTGAGGTTGATGCTATAAATAGTTTATTAAAAGATAGTGTGCGGTTGGTTATTTCCACCCGCAAACTATCTTCTAAAGAAATCCAATCTTTTAATAGTCGTAAGTTTTTTCCACGTGAAGTTGTGATGGCTTATGATGGCATTGGTTTAATTATTAATAATCAAAATCCAGATTCTTTGATTACTGTTAATCAAGTCAGAAAAATATTAACTGGTGAGATTACTAAATGGAAAGAAATTTACCCAAAATCTAAATTGGGTAATATTCAAATAGTTTTTGATAATCCAAATTCAAGTACTGTTCGTTTTGCAAAGGATTCTATTTGTTTGGGTAAACCTTTTGCATCTAAAGGTATTAATGCTCAAAAAACTAATTCGCAGGTTTTTGACTATGTCTCAAAAAGTCCTAATGCTATTGGAATTATAGGAGTTAATTGGCTAGGTGCTAAAAGTGATACTACGAATTTAACTTTCAGAAATGAAGTTCGTGTAATGTCTGTTAGTGAAGATAAGGTAGCTGATCATTCTAATAGTTTTAAACCTTATCAAGCCTATATAGCTTTAGGTGATTATCCTTTTTGCCGCACTGTATATGTGTTAATAAATGATCCAAGACAAGGTTTGTCTTCTGGGTTTGCTAATTTCTTAACTTCTGATCGAGGTCAAAGGATTATTCTTAAGTCCGGCTTAGTTCCTGCAACACAACCGGTACGTATTGTAAATGTAAAAGATTAATTTTAATTAATGATTAAAAATTGCAAAGTGATGAAATGTAACTTAATATTTTCTTCAATCCTCTTTTTGACAAGTTTTGCTATTTCTCCGCTTCAAGCGAAGGATAGTGAAGGTATTTCTTTCTATAAAGCAGGTTTCCAAAAACAGGCTAAAGCCCTATTATTTCAAGAATTGAAGTCAAATGCTTCAAATTCAGCTGAAACTTGTTATTTTTTAGGAAATGTCTATTTTGGAGAGAGCAAAAATGACTCAGCCTCGTTTTATTATAAAAAGGGTTTGTCGTTAGATGCTGAGAGTGCTTTGAATAATATTGGTTTAGCAAAGTTACAGATAAAGTCTAACGCAGCTCAGGCAAAAGAGGCAATTGATAATGTATTAAAAGGTAAAAATAAGAAAAACGTTGACCTTATTATTGAGGCAGGGCGTGCTTATTTAGAAAATGGCCAGTTTTTGGCTGCCAATGATTATTTAGTTAGAGCGCAGAGCATAACCAGAAAATATGCTCCTGTTTTTGTTTTAGCAGGAGATATATTTGAAGCTAAAAAGGATGCAGGTCAGGCTTGTAGTATGTATGAGCAGGCAATTCTTTTTGATGCAAACTGTCGTGAGGCTTATGTAAAATATGCTCGTACCTACCGAGATGTAAATACAGCGCTAGCTGTTGAGATGTTAGGGCGTCTTAAAACTCAGGAACCTAACTTTTCTTTAGCAAATAAAGAATTAGCTGACCTTTATTATGCAAAAAATGACTTTGATAAAGCTTCAACTTATTATGGAGAATATATAGCATCAGGAAATTATGATACCGATGATTTGAAGCAATATGCAATGACTCTTTTCTTAAATAAGAATCATAGTAAGTCATTAGAAATTGCTCAGATGGGATTGAAACTCAATGCTCAGGATCCTGCTTTCAATCGTTTGGCTATGTATAATTATGTAGAATTGAAGAAGTTTGATGAAGCTGCTGTAGCTGCAGATAATTTCTTTAACAAATCTAAAGATGCTCAGTTCTCATATTATGATTATACATATAACGGTAGTTTGTTAGCTGAACAGAAAAAATATGCAGAAGCGATTGCTTCTTTCGAAAAAGCTATTGTGGCTGATACTACTAAGGCTGAACTCTTATCTAAGATTTCTGACCTTTATGAGCAAGCTGGCGATCCTGAAAATTCCATTAAATCTTATGAGAAGTTTTTAAATGGTGTTTCTAAACCTAGTGCAGATTTGTTGACAACATTAGGTAAGAAATATTATTCATATGCTAATACTGATAAAATAGCTCCTGCTGCAAAAACTTCTTCATTACTGAAAGCAGACAGCCTTTTTGCAAAAGTTGCAGAAATGGAACCTGATAATTATAGAGGAAATTGCTGGAGAGCCAGAACCAATTCAAATCTTGACCCTGAAGCCACTAAGGGTTTAGCAAAGCCTTTCTACGAAAAAACAGTTGAGATTTGTTTATCAAAGAATGATCCTCGTTATAATTCTGTTCTGGTAGAATGTTATAGCTATTTAGGTTTTTACCATTTAGTAGCTGGTGAGAAAAACAAGAGCGCTAGCGAAAATGAAATATCCAAAGGATATTGGAATAAAATTCTGAAGATCGAACCTGATAATTCAACTGCTTTAAAAGCTCTTGAAGGTTTAAGTGGTGCAAAGAAGAAGCGATAGTTATATATAAATTAATGAAGAAGCAGATCGATTAATCTGCTTCTTCATTAATTTATTTTACCTCTTTTTTTGTCTTGCCTATTTTTATGATAGGTGTATTTTTTTTTGTGTCTATTTGTTTCGTTTTATTATTCTCGATTGTTTTTCCTTGATATTAATGCTCTTGTTTAACAATGCAAGAGTTTCCCTGTCTTTTTTATATTCTTATTTGTAAATATAGTTTTCTGTTTTGGGGCTTGATCTCTTGGCTTGATTAGCCATTGTTATTAGCTTTTTTAAAGTTGCATCTGCTATATTAATTATTATTCTTTTATTTCCCTTTTTTATCTCTCCATAATTTGTTTATTTGCATTTATAGCCAGATTGTTTTATCGAATTCGTGACTGTTTATATGTTGAATCGCCTGATATATAATGGTATAGGTGAATTGATGTAGTGTTGTAACGCATCTCTTTTTTATCTGGACTATTTCTCAGCAACATGTAAACCTATGTTGTAATTTTTTTTTATATTTTTGTCTTTGTCATCTTATTTGAGACTTATAACTCTATGTTTTTTGTCTTTGTATTATTTGTGTGATAATATTGGCGAAGCGGTGCTATCTTTAATTTGTGTACTTGATTTAATGTAGTTTAGATTTTTCTGCATTGTATTTTGTGTGTGTATTATGTAAATATACTGTTTGTTTAATGAGCTTTATTATTGTTTTATATACTGCTGTAATTTTGTGAGTTAAACCAGCTTAGTGATTGTATTCATTTTAATATTGTTGCTATTATTTATGTTTTAAGGCTCTTTAAGCTGCTTGTTATTTGCTTATTTCTAATTATGGTTTAAATATTTTGTTTTGTGGCAATTATAGCCCTTTTAAAGATTACTATGTCGGTGATTGCTCTGCTATTCACGTGATACTGATTATTGATACAGCTCTATCTTAAAAATAGCTCTATTATAGCTTCTCACTTCCTGAAGTTTAAAATTTAAAATTATTTCTTCTTATTTTGTTTGTGTTTTCTAATTAAACATTTATATTTGCAGTGTATTACAATAGTAGTGCACTGTTATCGTATAACTTTATCTCTGCTTATCTTTGGCCTTGTTTACTATATCGTCGAATATGAACCTTGCCAAATGGTTTTTGTTTATGGGAATTTATAATTTAATGATTAGAATCATATGATTATCATTGTCATTATCATAGTTATTATTAATGTTATTCTGCCATTAATCAGGTGAATTAAAACTTATTCAATGCTGAATAACAATATTTGATTTTTAGAGAAACGTTTCTTAGATTATAAAAAACAATTTATTTTTAGTAAAATGGTAACAATCGAGAATCTCACCTTCGATTATCGAAGATCGCAGAAAAAACTGTTTGATGACTTTTCCTTATCTATTGAAAAAGGTAAAGTTTATGGTTTGTTGGGTAAGAATGGTGTTGGTAAGTCTACACTATTATATCTTATGACTGGTCTTTTAATGCCCCAGAATGGCAAAATAAGCTTTAACCAGTCCAATGTGGCAAAAAGGCTACCTTGTACTCTTCAGGATATGTATATCGTCCCAGAGGAGTTTGATTTGCCTTCTATGCCTTTGCGTAAGTATGTAAAGTGTAACGAGTCTTTCTATCCCCGTTTTAGTTTGGAAGACCTGGAGAAGTATTTGCAGTGTTTTGAGCTGAATATGGATGTTAATCTTGGTGCTCTCTCAATGGGGCAGAAGAAGAAAGTCTACATGAGTTTTGCTCTTGCCACCAATACTTCTCTTCTTGTGATGGATGAACCGACCAATGGCTTGGATATCCCGGCTAAAAGTCAGTTCAGGAAGTTTATAGCATTAGGTATGAATGAAGATAAAACTATTATTATTTCTACTCATCAAGTGAGAGACATTGATAATCTTTTAGAGCATGTGATTATTATGGATCATAGCAAGGTTTTGCTAAATGAACCCATTTTCAATATTTGCCAGAAACTATTGTTTGTTGAAACATCCAGTGATAAAATAGCTGAGGATGCACTTTTTGTTTCCCCTTCGATACAAGGAAACAGTACGATTCTTCCTAATACTGAGAATGAAGAATCTGCAATTAACCTTGAGCTGCTATTTAATGCGATGCTTAGTGATACAGAGAAATTAAAAGGAGTATTCAATAATTAAAATAAAACAGCTATGATTAAGAATAATTATTTTAGTTTTGAGCGTTTCTCTTTACTCCTTAAGAAGGACTTTATGGAGAGTTGGAAGACAATCCTTCTTCGTTTTGTGACGCTTTATGCCGTGCTAGCGGTTGTTTTTTGTTTTTTGTGCTACAAGAATTGTCAGTTCGAAATGATCTTGGCTGGAGCCGAAAACAATGTTCGCTATTTAGGGTTTACCCTATTTCTGTTTTTTGGATTCGGCTGTATTTTTGCTTCATCCATGATGGAGAAAATGCAGAGTAAAACTAAACGGATCTCTTATCTGATGACACCGGCAACTTCTTTCGAGAAATATTTCTCTGGTTTTATCCAGGTGGTTGTTTTATTTATAGTTGCTTTCTTTATCGCTTTTAAATTAGCAGACTTCACTCGTGTGGCAATTTTTTCTATATGTTATCCTAGTTTAGATATCATTTCAATTGATTTAAAGTATTTAGTTCCCAAGAACGGCGAGCTTTTTAATAGCTGGCAAGCTCTTTTAGTTGGATTTTCTATCTATCTCTTTTATCAATCGTTGTTTGTTTTAGGGAGTACTTTATGGTATAAAAAGCCATTTATAAAGACAATTGCGGCAGGCGTTGTAATTTATCTGATTTTTATAACGATAAACGGTACGTTAATTCATTTCTTGTTTCCTAATAATATGTTTGGCTTTTTTGATGCTATTAGATACTGCAATATAACTTTTGATGAAATGTCTACCTTGAGAAATATTACAATCTTATTTTCCTGCTTAACCCTTTTTAATTGGATTATGGCTTATTTCCGTTTTAAAGAGTCCGAAATAATTAATCGTATATAAGCATATGAACTTTAAAGAAAATAAAGCCATCTATTTACAAATTGCAGACAGAATCTGCGATGAGATAATTTTTGGACAGTATGCTGAAGAAGAACGAATACCATCCGTACGCGAATATGCTTCCATGGTGGAAGTAAATGCAAATACGACGATGCGGTCGTTTGATTATCTTCAGTCTCAAGATGTTATTTATAATAAGCGGGGGATCGGTTATTTTGTCTCTTCCGGGGCAAAGATGTTGATTTTATCTCTTCGCAGAAAACATTTCCTGGAAGAAGATATTGATTGGTTCTTCCACCAAATCTATACGCTAGATATTCCGATGGAAGAGATCGCGAATATGTATTTTGAATTTAGTAAGAAACAAAACAGTATTAAAAAATGAGACGCACAACAATTATATTGCTAGGTCTTCTATCATCCTTATTATTATTGTCGGTGATATTTGTCTTTTATCTTTGGAGTATAAAACCACCTGTCACTTATGTAGAATCACCTGTTTGTGGTTCTCGGCCTGATCCTAGTCAACTAGTTACTATAGATACCTATCCTTGCAAGGTTCTAAAATTTATAGATGATAAAAAAGGGTTTTCCAGTAAGATTAATATCTCTCTGCAAGTAGGCCCTTCAACGGATCCTGATGACCATAAGCTTAGTTTGTCCAAAGAATCTGTTACAAAGGTCTCTGGAGATACACTAATTATTCAGCTTAATTATAAAAAAGAGATGGAGCGCCTTTTGGGTAAGAAGACGAGAACTTCGCAAATAGAGTTTGCTCTTAATTATTATGCTGATTCAAAAACTCCTTTGATTATTTGTAATGAGTCGAAAGGACTTAAACATATCACCTTGGATGAAGTTGTTCTCCCAAAACTAAAGATTATTTCTCCTTATGGCGCGGTTGATATTTGTTCCAGTAAAGTAAGTGATTTGGATGTATCAGGATGCCAAAAAGTTAGTCTGAATTGATTGGACAGAACTTATCGCCATTTAATAGCCGAATAAAGGACAGCAGGGATCACCAGTAAAAGTATGGGGATTATGCATATTGGTAGCAAGCCTAAACAGAAAGAACTTGATATCAGTAACGCCCCGAAGTTGTGGGCTCTAAAAGCTTTGAATTGCGGTTGTGAAGTATAAAATAAAAAAAGAGAATCGATTTTTTCGATTCTCTTTTTTAGTTGCGGAGGCCTGACTCGAACAGACGACCTTTGGGTTATGAGCCCAACGAGCTACCAACTGCTCCACTCCGCGATGTTTTGTGAGTGCAAAGATACTTCTTTTATGTAATAAAACAAATTATTTTAGAGAATTAATTTAGATAAATCCGATAGTGTACTGATAATTAATGCATTATCGTGCTTTTAATTTATTGATTCATAATTGACTATTACTGATTTATAAGTTATTCCAATAAATAAGTTTTTGGAATTTAAGTTAGAGAGTGTAAGTTACTAAGCTTTTTAAGAAAAATGTCATACTCGTCTCTTGCTGTAAGTACTTAACAAGGAAATTACAAAACCGGCCTGAATAAGACTGATTCTTTTAAATAATTAAGGACGCTGGATGTGTATTATATACATATATTTATAACCCCACGATTTTGAACTGGAAGGCGCTGATTGTTAATTAGTTACCACTTACAAATAAAATACCTGGACAAATGATTCAGTTATAAGTTGCCTCTTTTTTGGCAGTGTTTTTTGCATTTTGGTACCTGTTGTCCATTGTATTTACGACTACAACCATTCTTAAGTACCTTTTAACAGTAATTTTAAATAAATTGTTGTTATAATTGTTTTGTGGGTTTGCTTTTATAAACTAATAATTCATTGTCTTTGCAAACGAAGGTCTATATGCTCTGAAACTACTTGCTGGAAGGCTTTAAACGTCTTGATACTTTTTGAAAACATCAAGACACATTCTTCAACATCACTTGAGACTTTCAGAGAAGTTATTCGGCATATATTCTTAATAGTTTTTTTAAAATTCATTCCAGTAATGGTCAGTTAAAGGTCAATCATTCAGATTTATTCTCCAATGATTTTTATTTATTGGAGAATGGTTTTTATTTATTGGCGAATAAAATCAAATAATTCAGCAATTTCTATGGGACAGGGATTGTCTTTCTTCTTTTTCAAGATGCAGAAATAATGATTTTAACATTATCCCCCAAGAATATTAGCTGAGCCGCCGTGATTCGTGATTCTTGTTCAGGAGCAGTAATGGAAGTCTATAAACAAAAAAAAGAGAACCAAAATTGATTCTCTTTTCCTAGTTGCGGAGGCCTGACTCGAACAGACGACCTTTGGGTTATGAGCCCAACGAGCTACCAACTGCTCCACTCCGCGATGTTTCTGAGTACAAAAGTACTGCTTTTTATTTAGGAAACAAATATTTTTTGAAATATTTTTCTATTAATAATAAAATATGGATGTAATCAACTCTGTTACAGGTGCATGTACTGCTTATAAAATAATGTGTCTCATTAATTAAATAAATCTTTTCTTGTGTAATAAGAAGAAAAGAACTACTTTTGCTCAAATAAAACAAAACTGTGCAGGTTATATGCCTATGACTGTATCAAAGACAAAAATAAAACTTGTAGATGTTGCTAGACAGCTCTTCGCGAAAATGGGGGTGGAGAATACGACGATGAACGATATTGCCCTTGCCTCGAAAAAAGGAAGAAGGACTCTTTACACCTATTTTAAAAGCAAAGAAGAAATTTATTCAGCTGTAGTTGAGTCTGAACTGGATATGCTTTCGGATACTATGAAGGCTGTATCGGAGAGAGAGATCTCACCTGATGAGAAATTAATAGAACTTATTTATACTCGCCTGGAGGCTGTAAAAGAGGTAGTCTTTAGAAATGGAACTCTACGCGCCAATTTCTTTCGCGATATCTGGCGGGTTGAGAAAGTTCGCAAGCGGTTTGATGCCAGAGAAATTGCGCTTTTCAGAAGTGTGCTGGCTGAAGGTAAAGAAAAAGGGGTATTTGTCATTGATGATGTAGATATCACGGCCAACATTATTCATTATTGCGTAAAAGGAATAGAAGTACCATATATCCGTGGTCATCTGGGTCGTAATTTAAGTGTGGAGACCCGCAAAAAGTATGTCACGAAAATAGTCTATGGTGCATTACAGAGAAAAGAAATCAATCAATAAATAAACGATTTAAATTACAATTAGTATGGGATTATTAGATGGAAAAACAGCGATTGTAACCGGAGCTGCTCGTGGTATCGGTAAAGCAATTGCTTTGAAGTTTGCTTCTGAAGGAGCAAATATTGCATTCACTGACCTTGTTATTGATGAAAATGCTAAGAATACAGAAAAAGAAATTGAAGCATTGGGTGTAAAGGCAAAAGGTTACGCTTCTAATGCTGCAAATTTTGAAGATACAGCAAATGTAGTTTCTGAAATTGTGAAGGACTTTGGCCGTGTGGATATTCTGGTTAATAACGCAGGAATTACTCGTGACGGATTAATGATGCGTATGAGTGAACAACAATGGGATATGGTTATTAACGTTAACCTGAAATCTGCATTTAACTTTATTCACGCTATTACTCCGGTAATGATGAAACAAAAAACAGGTAGCATTATCAATATGGCTTCTGTTGTAGGTGTTTCTGGAAATGCTGGTCAATGTAACTACTCTGCTTCTAAAGCTGGTATGATTGGTTTGGCTAAATCAATTGCTAAAGAACTTGGTTCTCGTGGTGTTCGTGCCAATGCAATTGCACCGGGATTCATTATCACAGATATGACTGCAGCATTAACTGACGAAGTTAAAGCAGAATGGGCTAAAACTATTCCATTACGTCGTGGTGGTACACCAGAAGATGTTGCTAATGTGGCTACTTTCCTTGCTTCTGATTTGTCTTCTTATGTAAGTGGACAAGTAATTCACTGCTGTGGCGGTATGAACATGTAAGAAAAAGAATGACCGTAATATACGAAGATAACCATATCATTGTTGTCAACAAAACAAGTTCCGAGATTGTCCAAGGAGACAAAACAGGGGATACTCCATTGTCAGAGATTGTAAAGCAGTATCTGAAGGAGAAATATAATAAACCCGGCAATGTCTTTATTGGAGTGGTTCATAGACTTGACCGTCCGGTTAGCGGAATTGTTCTTTTTGCTAAAACAAGTAAAGCGCTTCCCCGCCTGAACGAGATGTTCAAGAACAGTGAAGTAAAGAAGACTTATTGGGCGATAGTAAAGAACTGTCCGAAGGAACCCGAAGGTGAACTGGTTCACTATCTGGTGCGCAACGAGAAACAAAATAAGAGTTACGCATACGATAAGGAAGTAAAAGATTCAAAGAAAGCCATTTTAGATTATAAGCTGATTGGTCATTCCCAGAATTATTACCTTCTTGAGGTGAACTTAAAGACCGGAAGACATCATCAGATTCGCTGTCAGTTGGCAAAAATAGGATGTCCCATTAAAGGAGACCTGAAATATGGCTCTCCACGTTCTAATCCGGGCGGAAGTATTTGTCTTCATTCCCGCAGGGTTTCCTTTATTCACCCGGTTTCAAAGGAACTGATTGAACTGGAAGCACCGGTTCCTGAAGGCAATCTATGGAATGGATTTGAGATGATTGGATAATCATTATCTTCTAAAAAATAATGAAAGAGCTGTTTACTGGAATAAAATCTGGTGAACAGCTCTTTTTTCTTAAATACACATATAAAACTTTCTGATATCTTATAACGGGCAGGCTAGAACGGTCTTCTAATCTTTAAAATCGGAAAAGTTGTTCTGATCTTATTTTGTTACTCTTAGGCTTTAGGTTTAATATTACTTTGAGAATCTTTTGATAAATGTAATTTGATGTTATGTAATGAATTGATATAAAGTTATTTATAGTGCGTTTCCTTTTTAAAAAGAGAAATGAATTTTCCTAAATATAAAAACAGCTATTGTTTGCCTTATTTTAATCCCTCAGATACAGCAGCCCGATAAGTCTCAATCTTCGTGCTTTTATGAATTTTCTTTTTTACTTTCTTGTCCATGTCGGGCAGAAGATATTCCCAGATAGTCTTCAATTTAGTTACTAATTGGTCGTTTCCCTGCAGATGTGCCTCGTAATAACCAAATAGCAGATTATGAAAAGCTTTCACTTTTCCAAGCATCTCCTCACGGGATAATGCTACTCCTAGCTGATATTCGTATGCCAGTGCCGGATTGGCCAGTAATCCCCTGCCAATCATTATCCCTGAAAGATTAGGGAAACGAGTCATTAGCCGGTTAATGTCTTCGAGTGTAGAAATATCGCCATTATAAATGAGCGGATGTTTGCACTCGCGATAAAAAGCCTCGAATGCATTCCAGTTGGTTTCCCCTTTATACTGTTGCTTTCCTACGCGGGCATGCAGGGTTATCTGCTTCAGTGGTAACTTGTTTAGTAAGGGGAGCAGGGCAAGGCATTCGTCAGGCTTTTCCCACCCTAAGCGCATTTTTACCGAGAATTGCATCTCCGGGAATTCTGTTATACAATTTAAAAGTGCTGCTACTTCCTCAGGATAAGGGAGAATACCCGAACCTTTATGCCGGCGTACCAGCATAGGAAATGGACAGCCTAGGTTTATATCCGCTTCCGTATGCCCCTTTTCGCGGAAAAGAGTCACTATTTTGCGCATCTCATCGGGAGTACTTGCTATTAGTTGTGGGATAAGATGGTTAACGCCATTGTTCTCCTGTTCAATATCCCGTAGCTCTCTGCTACGAAAAGAATCGCCCTTTTCCAAACGGACGAAAGGAGTGTAGTAAGTATCTATGCCACCAAAGATTGTTTCGTGCATATTGCGGTAAGGCGCGTCAGTAAATCCCTGTAAGGGAGCAAAGTGAATGGGAACTTTTTTCTCGTCTTGCATTTTTTTGTTGGTAAAGATAGTAAGCAGAAGCGAGATAGAACTTGTTTTTCTTAAATAAAAGGATGAATATCCCTTTGTTTTTTCTAAATAGCTGACTAAATATTATGCTTTTTCTTAATTTTCCCGGAAGAAAATGTTCATTTCCAGTTCTCTTTTCGCCATTTATTATGCTATTTGAGTGAATGCTAAAATCCGGGAATAACTTTAGATCTATTGCTTGTTGCCACATTAATCTCCCGGTATGCAGTGTATAATTTCTTTTTTACCTACTTTTGCAGAAAATCAGAAAGGCATTAGTATCGATGGAAAAGATTAAGAATATAGTATTTGACTTCGGAGGAGTGATTGTGAATCTCTCACGCGAGGCTGCCGTAAAGAAGTTTGAGGAGATAGGAGTGGCGAATGCCGATGAATTGCTGGATGCTTACCATCAGACCGGTCTTTTTCTGGAAGTGGAAGATGGCACTCTTACTGCCGAAGAATTCCGTAAGAAACTAAGTGTTGTGGCCGGAAAGGAGCTGACTTACGATCAGGTATTTCAAGGCTGGTTTGGTTTTGTGATTGATGTGCCTTTGTGTCGTTTGGAATATTTGCTGGAGTTGAGGAAGAAATACAAACTATATATTCTGAGCAATACTAATCCATTTATCATGGGATGGGCAAGAAGCACGGATTTTACATCTGCAGAAAGGCCTCTGGACGATTATTTTGATAAGATCTATACTTCATATGAGATAAAGCAGGTAAAGCCCGGACGGAAAATCTTTGAGTACATGATTCAGGATGCCGGATTGTTGCCCGAAGAGACCTTATTCGTGGATGATGGTTCTTCAAATATAAAAATGGCGAAGGAACTGGGTATGCAGACTTTTCAGCCAATTAATGGTGAAGACTGGCGTGATGAACTTTCCGCATTGCTTTAAAAACAGCATATGTTCTGTTATAAAATGAATATAGATAGCCCTATTATCCCAATGTCTTTCTTCTGAACCGCAGATAAAACATCACCCCGGCACTGGTCAGTCCGAAAGGGAAAGCCATCCATACACCCACGATTCCCCAGCGTAATATGAATCCGAAGAAGTAACCTGCCGGAATGGATATGAGAAAATAGCTGATAAAAGCAATATACATCATTGGTTTTACGTCTGCTATGCCTCGCAGTGCATTGGCAAAAGTGATTTGTGTGCCGTCGCCAAACTGATATAAAAGGAAAGGGAAAATAAGAGTAATCACCGTTTGACTCACTTCCGCGCTATCAGTAAACATACCGCCAAGATAATTTCTTAATAGAAAAATTGATCCGGCAGAAATAACAGCCATCAGCAATATGATATGGAAGCCTGCATAGGCTGAACGGCGGATATTAACAAGATCGTTCTGCCCTCGGAAATTACTAACTCTTACGGCAATAGCAGCTCCCATTCCGTAATAAATCATAAAGCAGAGGCTCGAGACGGTAAGCATTACCTGGTGAGAAGCCAGTGCAATGCTGCCCAGCCATCCAACCATTACGGTGCTGAAGGTAAATGATGCGGTTTCCATTCCCATTTGCAGAGCAATGGGCCAACCTAGTTCGTTGAGTCTTTTAAATACATTTTTGGAGAATCCTCCGGACTTGAATCCTCCCTTGTAGATAGCATACCTTTTGCTGTATAGAAAGATGCTGCCAAAGGCCAGAGCCATCAGGATACGTGAAATCAGTGTGCTCAGTCCTGCCCCCATCAGTCCCATTTCAGGGAGCCCCATCTTGCCATATATCAGCAGATAGTTCAGGATAATATGCAAGGCATTGCCTCCTAATAAAATCCACATGGAGGCTTTGGTGTCGGTAATCCCGTCGGCAAATTGCTTAAACGAATTAAAGATCAGCACAAATACAAGGGAAACCAGCAGTACAAGAAAGTATGGACGAATCAAAGGGAGTAGTTCTTCCGGCTGACCAAAGCGATGAACATGGAGGTAAACCAGGGACATGATGATGGTTAGTATCAGTGCCACCAGAATATTGGCGGCAAGACTATTCTTTAATGCCTGTCCCGCTCCGGTTTCATCTCCTTTACCAAACAGACTTCCCACTATGGGAGTCAGTCCGTAGGAGAACCCGGTGCTGAAGATAATTGCAAGTGTAAAAAGATTATTCACGAAAGATGCGGCAGCCAGTTCAATGGTGCTGTGATGCCCCACCATCATTGTGTCGGCAAAACCAAGAATAATCATGCCCAGCTGTCCTATAACAATGGGAATTCCTAAACGTAGCAGTGCCTTATAGTGATCTTTGTATGTTGCAAAGAATCTGGTCATGATTCTTTCTTCGCTCTGTAATATAGAGTAGAACAGTTTTTACGGACAAATGCCTTACAAGCTATTTCCCGTAAATGTCCGGCAGTTACTTTCCGGTAATTATCCACCTCAATATTTAAGTCTTCTGCCTTGCTGATCAGTTCAAAGAATGCCAGATTTGTGGCTACATTGAGATAGTTTATGTTACTGAATATTTGTTCCGACTCGAATTTGTTTTTAACTTTTTCCAGTTCATGCTCTTCCACCAGTGAATTTTTCAGCTCTTCCAGCTCTTCCCATACAGCAGCTTCTGCCTGTTCCAAAGAAACACCGGACGCAGGTTTGCCGGAAATCTGGAAAAGACCAGGTTCCACGCTGCCTGAGATATATGCATCAATGGAGGTAAACACCTGTCGGTCTTTTACCAGATGCTGTGTAAGCCGGCTTGAATTACCGTTACTCAGTACATCAGAGAGTATATCAAAGGCATAGTAGTCCGGATGTATGCGCTCGGTCATATGGAAAGCCATGTAAAGAGAATCGAGCGGCACGGCGCGTTCCACTTCGAGACGTCTTTCTTCTGTCTGCTTAGGCTCACAAGGAAGATTTCTTGTCCGTACATCACGTGCAGGAATTGGTCCGAACCACTTTTCCGCCAGACGAATGGTCTCATCGAACGAAATATTCCCTGTTACACAAAGTATTGCATTATTGGGTGCATAGAAGTGAAAAAAGAAATCCTCTACATCTTCGAGTGTGGCATTGGCAATGTGTGAGATTTCCTTGCCGATGGTGGGCCATTGGTATGGATGTTCCTTGAAAGCCAGTGGACGAACTAGGTGAGATACATCTCCGTAGGGTTGATTCAGATAACGTTGCTTAAACTCTTCAATAACTACCTGACGCTGAACATCCAGACTTTTAGGGTTAAAGTCGAGGCTAAGCATGCGGTCTGATTCCAACCATAATCCGGTTTCCACATTTTGTTTGGGCAGAGTAAGATAGTAGTTGGTGATATCATTATTGGTCCATGCATTATTCTCCCCGCCAGCCAATTGAACCGGAGCATCATAATCGGGAATGTTTACCGAACCGCCGAACATCAGGTGTTCAAAGAGGTGGGCAAATCCTGTATGATCCTTGTCTTCGTCCTTTGCCCCTACATTATAGAGCACATTGATGGCAACCATCTGTGTGCTCAGATCCTCAGAATGTATCAGGCGAAGTCCGTTCTGAAGAGTGTATCTGTTAACTTCAATCATTTTATTCCAGTACGATAACTTTCATTTTTAGATCTTCTTCTGGGCGGTCTGCTCGGTTAGTCTTTACTTTCTGAATAGAATCAACCACTTCCATACCTTCCACTACTTCACCGAATACGGTGTACTGGTTGTCTAGATGTGGGGTTCCGCCTACAGTTGTATAAGCTTTCACCTGTTCCGGAGTAAACTTAAAGTCGGGCATAGAATCTGCCTTTGTTTTTGCTTCGGCAATCAGTTCTTCCTGCAATTCATAGAGTCCATCCTTATCACGATCTAATCTTAGTTTTTTAATCTTAGCAGCATTCTTGCTCACTAATGTGTTGAAAACTTCTTCTACTTTTCCATGGTTTATCTGTTGCTCCATGTTCAGAATCTGACCTTGTGAATAAGCTTTTCCGGTAACGATGTAGAACTGGCAGCCACTGGATGCTTTTTTCGGATTTACCTCGTCACTTTGGCGTGCAGCGGAGAGAGCTCCTTTTTTATGGAATAATTGTGGATAAACAAACTCCGCAGGAATGGTATAACCCGCGTCTCCTGAGCCAAGCATTTTGCCTTTTGCAGCATCTTTTGAGTCAGGATCACCGCCCTGAATCATAAAGTCTTTGATAACACGGTGAAAAAGAGTTCCATCATAAAATCCTTCTTTTGCAAGCTTAATAAAATTATCACGATGTTGCGGTGTCTCATTATAAAGCTTTATCTTGATATCACCTAAATTTGTCTGTATTAACAGCATTGTTTCTTTCTGATTTTCCATCTTTTCTTTTTTATTTTGGGCGAATCCCGTTGAAAATACTCCTGCGAACAGGATTGTTAGTATCATCAGTAATTGTTTTTTCATAAGAATAAACTGGCTGATTTTGGTGCAAAAGTACTATTTTAAGGCTATTGAGCCAAAACTATAAGGGATAATTAGGAGCTTTTATAGAAACTATCGCCTTTCTGAAA
Organism: uncultured Bacteroides sp.; assembly: GCF_963678425.1. NCBI lineage: Bacteria > Pseudomonadati > Bacteroidota > Bacteroidia > Bacteroidales > Bacteroidaceae > Bacteroides > uncultured Bacteroides sp. The sequence continues at coordinate 10,745 of NZ_OY782857.1, read as the reverse complement.
GAAATGTGTTGTAAGTTACCTGTTATTGATAGAAAACGGCTGTTCCGCAAGCGGTAACCATCAGCATGCTGCCGCTGGATCCTACTGTTTCATAGTCAATGTCAATGCCTATCACAGCGTTGGCACCCATTCTCTGAGCTTGTTCAGACATTTCCTGTAATGCTGTTTCTTTTGCCTGACGCAGTACTTTCTCATACGAGTTGGAACGACCGCCTATAATATCACGTATTCCGGCAAAAATATCTTTGAAAATATTCGCGCCAATAATTGTCTCTCCTGAAACAATGCCGTAGTATGTGGTAATGTTTTTACCTTCAATACTGTTTGTAGTTGATAGTAACATAGTGCTTTATTTTTAGAATTAATATATACGCAACAAATATATGTTTTTTGTATTAATAAATAATCAGAAACGCAAACAAGATATGAAATTAAATGTTTTCTTTGTATAAGGCTTCATTACGACATGAACAGGAAGATAAAGAAATGGTTGAAAGGCGTTGGCATAGCTCTGCTGACTCCCGTTATTCTTTTGGTGATACTCTTCGTATTGCTATACATTCCCCCTGTTCAGAATGTGTTGAAAAATCAGGCCGTTAAGTATGCTTCGCAGAAAACCGGCATGCAAATTTCCGTTGATAAACTAAGGCTCTCTTTTCCTTTGGACCTTGCTTTTTACAAGGCAAGCGTTGTTTCGCACAGAGATACACTGTTTGTTGCCGATAAACTAATTGTTGATCTTGGTCTGCGTCGGTTACTTCACGGAGAGGTGAGGGTGGATGGTATAACTCTGAGTGGCGTTTCGGTTAATTCCTCTAACTTAGTGAAAGGAATCCGCGTCCGTGGCGTATTGGGAGAACTGTTCCTTGCCTCAGATAAGGTGGATTTCCGCCGTGAAGAAGCTTTTATTTCAAGGGCTGTGTTGAAGAATTCCAATTTAAAGCTGTCGGTAGTAGACACTACTAAGACACCAAAAGAGAAACCTTCAAAGCCTTTGCGCTGGAAAGTATTCTTTAAACAACTTCAGCTTCGTAATGTTTCTTTTCGTCTTGATCAGCCAATAGATACTCTTCATCTTTTAACCAAAGTAGATGAGGCTGTACTTCGGGGTGGAAAAGTGGATTTTCTGAAGAGAATTTATAATGTGAGGCGATTGTCTGTTGCAAAGGGCTCTTTCAATTATGATTCCGGAATAAAGGAACCGTCCAAAGGATTTGATCCTTCTCATATTGCTTTTCGTGATGTTTTTATTTCCATTGATTCTTTACATAATCACGACAGGGAGTTGCAGGCAACTATCCGGCGCATTTCAATGTCAGAACGCTCGGGCATCTATATCCGTTCTTTAACCGGAAACGTTATTGCGGACAATCGGGCAATAAGGTTACCGCAGATAATTGTGAATACTCCGCATTCTGAGATTGTGGCAAATGCAAAAGCAGACTGGCTATTGCTTGCTAACCCCAATGAAGGAAGCTTTGTCTCTTCCATTGTTGCGAATATAGGAAAGCAGGATGTTCTGCTTTTTGCAGGCGGATTGCCTAAAGCATTCAGTGATTCTTATCCTTTCCGGGTTATTACTTTCCGTGCTTTGGCACAGGGGAATATGAAAAATGTTCGTCTGTCGCGGTTAACTGCTGATCTTCCCGGTGCTTTCTCTTTTTCTTCCACAGCCGACCTTAAAAACCTTTCCGACAAGCAGAACCGTTCGGGCAGAGTTGATTTCCGTTTAGCAACCAAAGACCTAGGTTTTCTGGCAACATTAATAAATAAATCGTCCAATGGCACCATTCGTGTTCCGCAGGACATGAATCTTCAAGGGAAAGTGGAAATGAAAGGTATGCGTTATCTTGCCGGACTAACCCTGAATGAGGGTGAAGGGGAGATTAAGGCAGATGCAGAATATAACGGAGTCCGCAAATCCTATACTGCAAAAGTTGCTGTCAGCAAGTTGCAAGTCAGCCATTTTCTGCCAAGGGAACAGATTCATTCACTTACGGCTTCTTTTCATGTGGCAGGAGAGGGCACAGATATCTTCTCTCCCCGCACTACGCTTACCGGAGGGATAGATTTACAAGAACTCCGATATGGGAAATCTACTGTTGAGGGGGTCTCTCTTCAGGCAAATTTGCAGAAATCACAAGCGAAACTAACTCTTACCAGTGAGAGCAAGTTGCTGCAGATGGAGGCAAACCTGGCGGTGCAACTTCAGAAGAAACTGACGAATGCCGATTTAGTAATGAATGTACGGCACATCGATTTAAAAGGATTAGGGGTAATTCCAAGATCGTTAAAGAAGCCTACGCCATTTACACTCATAGCTTTCACTGACAAAGCAAAAACATTGGTAGAACTTCATTCAGGAGACTTATCCCTTTCGTTGAATAGTAGTGCTCCTTTAATGAATCTCATTAAAGAGGCGAGTGATTTTTCTGCACTTTTAGTAAAACAAATAGAGACCAAAAAGCTTAATCAGCAGGAACTTCGCAAAAAAATGCCTTCTGTCCATCTTCTCTTTTCGACTGGAAAGAAGAATCCTTTCAGCGAATACCTGGCATTATCAAATATCTATTTCAGCAATGCTTCGGCTGATCTTCACTCTTCACATACTGATGGGGCTCAGGGAGATATCTCTGTTTATTCATTTGAAATAGATAGTGTGTTGCTGGATACCGTTCGCTTAACGATAAAGCAAGATACGACAGCTATTCGTATGCATGCGGGAATAATAAATAATGCCACAAATAAGCAATATGTATTTCAGGCGTATGCTGATGGCATAGTTGGTAATGATAATGTAGAGTTGATGCTGAAATACCTCAATGCTAAAGGAGAACTTGGCGCCAATCTGGGTGTACGTGCTAAGCAGGAGGAGAATGGATTTGCATTTAATGTCTTTCCCGATCAGCCTCTCCTGCTTTTCCGGACGTTTACTGTAAATAAAGACAATCGGATTTTTTTAGGAAATGATAAGCGTGTAGCGGCCAATCTTGATCTGCAGGATAAAAACGGGATGGGGCTTTTCATTCATTCTATAGATAATCCTATGGCTCAGCAAAATTTAATTGCTGAACTTCGTAATATTGACCTGAAGGAGGTGGTACATTCTTTACCCTATTTGCCGGATATAGGTGGAATTCTTTCTGCTAAAGCTGAATATTTGCAGAATGAAAACCGGTTCCAGGTTATTGCCGATGCCGGGGTAAAGAACTTTATGTATACAAACCAGCTGGTTGGTAACCTGAGTCTGAAGGCTACTTACCTTCCTGTGGAAAAGAATGTGCATCAGCTGGAAGCTTCTATGGGATATGATGGCAGGGAAGTTGTTACGGCGAACGGCGTATATAATGCAACAAGTACAGGCTCTATGAATGTTCATGCCAGGTTAAAGTCTCTTCCGCTCAGCATTGCCAATCCTTTTATTCCCGATGGTTTGGTTCGGCTTACAGGAGGCTTGAATGGGGAAGTTGCTCTGGAAGGAAGTACACAGTCGCCGCAAATTAATGGTGAACTCAGTGCAGATTCTGCTTTGGCATATATCCCTCAGATTGGTGCGCGTTTGCGACTTGAAGAAAAAACAATCCGGGTGGTCAGCAATAGGCTTGCCTTCGATAATTATTCTATCTATGCAGCCGGTAAGAATCCTTTAACGATTGCAGGAACGGTCGATTTTAAAGATTTGCAGCAAATGCGGGCCGACCTGAAGCTTACTGCTAAGAATTATCAGTTGTTTAATGCTTCCCGCACAGACGAGTCGTTGGTTTACGGAAAACTTTTTGTGGATTTGAATTCTACTATCCGTGGACCTCTTGATGCTTTGGTTATGCGTGGAAATATGCGGCTTCTGGGTAATACAGATGCTACGTATGTGCTGAAAGACTCTCCGTTGACTGTGCAGGACAGGCTAGGTGATATGGTGACATTCGTCAACTTCAACGATTCCATTCCGGCGACTAATGAAAAACTAAAGCCTGTATCCCTGGGCGGACTGGATATGTTGATTAATGTTCAGATAGAACCAGCAGTGCAACTAAAAGCTGATTTATCGCCCGATAGGGAAAACCGGGTGGAACTGGAGGGCGGAGGAGATCTTTCCCTGCAATATACACCGCAGGGCGACTTGTTGCTTTATGGACGTTACACGCTGAGTGACGGGTTATTGAAATATACATTACCGGTGATTCCACTGAAATCTTTTGCAATTCAGAATGGAAGTTACGTAGAATGGTCGGGTAACATAATGGATCCGAAAATAAGTTTTAAAGCATTGGAGAGAGTTCATGCTTCGGTAACTAATGAGAACCAGGCCAGCAGGCAGGTGAATTTTGATGTGTCAGTCTCCATTAAAAATACGCTGAAAGATCTTGGTATGGTATTTGATCTCGAAGCACCGGAAGATATGGCTGTGCAGAATCAGCTTTCGGCTATGTCGGATGAGGAACGGAGCAAACAAGCCATTACGATGCTGGTTTCGGGTATGTATATGCCGCAGGGCATTGCCTCTTCAGGTTCATCAGGAGGTATAAACATGGGAAGTGCACTGAACAGCTTCCTTCAAAGTGAGATTGCCAATATAGCGGGAAGTGCGCTTAAGAAAGTTGACATTACCTTTGGTATGGAATCTTATGAAGAAACCGGCGCTACGGGTTCGGGAAAACGAACCGATTACTCTTATCGTTTTGCCAGGAGATTCTACAATGATCGATTAAGGATTGTGATCGGAGGTAAGATCTCCACCGGACAGACCGTGGAAGATAAGCAATCGTTTATTGATAATATTTCGCTGGAATATAGATTGGATACAAGTGGAACAAGGTTTGTTAAATTGTTCCATAATAAAAATTACCAGAGTCTGCTTGAAGGAGAAATTACCGAAACGGGAGTCGGTGTGGTACTTCGCAAAAAGATGCTTAGAATAGGCGAGCTTTTTATATTTAAGAATAAAGAAAAAAAAGAGTCGAAATGAAAACGAAACTTTATCTGTTACTATTGTTCATTACCGCATGCTCTACCACCCGTAATTTACCAGAGGATGAAACTCTTTATACGGGCATGAAGAAAACGGTGGTGGAGAATCGTGATATCTCATTGGCAGGTGATGAGGCTTTAGATGAAGTGAATGCTGCATTGGCAGCTGCTCCCAATAATTCTCTTTTAGGAAGTTCTTCTGTTCGGTATCCTTTTCCTTTCGGGCTGTGGATGTATAATGCTTTTTATCCCTGTAAAAAGGGATTGGGTCACTGGATGTTCAATCGTTTAGCTTCGACTCCGGTGCTGATTTCTACCGTTAATCCCGAAGTCAGGGTAAAGGTGGCACGAAACCTGTTACGGGATTATGGATACTTCAACGGACAAGTCTCTTACGAGCTGATTCCCGGGAAGAAACGTCAGGCAAAACTGAAGTATAAAATAGACATGCAGCAACCTTATTTGCTGGATACTATTATCTATACCCATTACAGTTCACGTACAGACAGCTTGCTACAGCAACGGCTGGTTGATAAAGTGCTTCATAAAGGCGACCATTTCAGCGTTTTAAAACTCGATGAGGAGCGGCAGCGGTTGAGCGGATTGCTTCGCAATGCGGGTTACTACTATTTCCGGCCCGAACTGATTATCTTTTTGGCCGATACCATTCAGCGGTCGGGGCGGGTAAGTCTGAAAATAACCCCTAAAGCTGGTCTGCCAACACAGATCCTTCGTTCATGGAACATCGGAAAAAGAAACATCATTCTGAATGGCTTTAATGGAGAAACTCCTACGGATTCTCTGAATTATAAAGATTTGACAATTTTTTACCAGGGCAAATTGCGTGTTCGTCCGCTGGTACTGTACAACCGTTTTAAATTAATGCCGGGAGAGCTTTACTCACAGCGAAAGCAATTGCGGACACTGGAAAATATGAATCGTCTGGGTATTTTTAAATATACCGAGATGCAGTTTATCCCCCGCGATACAACGGCAAGTAATAATCTGCTCGATGTGTGGATGAACGCGGCTTATGACCTGCCGCTCGACGGAGAACTGGAATTGAATGTGACTTCTAAATCTAACGATCAGGCAGGTCCGGGAGCTGCATTTACCCTATCCAAACGAAATGTTTTTGGAGGAGGAGAGAACTTTACGGTAAAACTCAAGGGTAGCTATGAATGGCAAACCAATGCTCCGGTAGCTGGAAGCAGTTCCGTGGTGAACTCCTATGAACTTGGTGTGTCTGCTACACTTGCCATTCCCCGGTTAGTGTTGCCCGGTATGGGATATAAAGAGTTAACTTATCCGGCTACAACCACTTTCCGTTTATATGCCGATCAGCTGAATCGTGCGCGTTACTTCAAACTCTTGTCTTTTGGAGGAAACGCTACGTATGATTTTCAGTCTTCCCGGGTGAGTCGCCATTCAGTGACACCATTTAAACTTACTTTTAATGTGCTGCAATACACTACACAACGCTTTGATTCTGTTACAAATGCTAATCCTGCTCTCTATCTCAGTCTGAAGAATCAGTTTATTCCCGCCATGAACTACACTTATACGTATGATGATGCAGTTGTGAGAAGCAAACGAAATCATATTTGGTGGGAAACATCCGTTACTTCTGCAGGGAATATAACTTCCGGCATTTACCGGCTGTTTGGGAGAAGCTTTAATGAAGAAAAAAAACTGCTGGGTAATCCTTTTGCACAATTTCTGAAACTAACTTCTGAAGTTAGGTATACATATAAAATCAATGCCCGTCAATTCCTTGTAAGCCGGTTGTCGGGTGGAATTCTTTATGCGTATGGCAATTCGGAAGTGGCACCGTACAACGAACAATTCTATATTGGAGGAGCTAACAGTCTGAGGGCATTTACCATTCGTTCGCTGGGACCTGGAAGTTACCGTCCTGATGCAAGCAAGACATATTCGTACATGGATCAGACTGGTAATTTTAAACTGGAGGCCAACATAGAATATCGTTTCAATCTTTTGGGGAATCTTAATGGGGCAATCTTTCTGGATGCCGGAAATATCTGGCTGCTGAAGAAAGATGAGTTTCGTCCCGGCGGACAATTTAACCTATCCCGGCTGGGGAAAGATATAGCCCTGGGCACCGGAGCCGGATTGCGTTATGATTTCTCCTATTTAGTTATCCGTCTGGATGCCGGAATAGGGCTTCATGCTCCTTATACTACCTATAAAACAGGGTATTACAACATACCAACATTCAAGGATGGTTTGGGTATTCACCTTGCTATTGGCTATCCGTTTTAATAAATCTCTTTCCTTTTTGAACCATCTGTGTCTATATTTGAACTATTTGTTGTACCGTTGTTAGAAATTATTTTGTAAATTTGCGCCGAAAACAATAGAAAAACATAACAACCTTTTAATAAATAAAAACAAAAATGAAACCAACATTATTTGTACTTGCTGCCGGTATGGGCAGTCGTTATGGCGGTCTGAAACAATTAGACGGTCTGGGTCCCAACGGTGAAACAATTATGGACTACTCTATTTACGATGCAATCCGTGGAGGATTCGGTAAACTAGTCTTTGTAATCCGTGAAACTTTTGAAAAAGATTTCCGCGAAAAGATTATCAAAAAATATGAAAATCATATTCCGGTAGAATTGGTATTTCAGGATCTGAATGATCTCCCTGCAGGATTCAAATGTCCTGAAGGCAGAGAAAAACCATGGGGAACAAATCACGCTGTACTGATGGGTAAGAATGTGATCAACGAACCTTTTGCTGTAATTAATGCCGATGACTTTTACGGAAAAGACAGTTTTGCCGTATTGGGCAAGGCTCTTACAGAAATGGAAGGAAAGAAGAATGGATATTGCATGGTAGGCTACCGTGTAGGTAACACTCTTTCTGAAAGTGGTAGTGTGGCTCGTGGTGTTTGTGCAACAGACGAGAAGGGTAATCTTACTACTGTAGTAGAACGTACAGCTATCGAACGTATCGATGGAAAAGTACAGTTTAAAGATGAAAACGGTGAGATGGTTGTCATTGGTGACAATACTCCTGTTTCAATGAACATGTGGGGATTCACTCCTGACTATTTCAAGTATTCTGAGGATTTCTTTATCAACTTCCTGAAAGAAAATATTGATAATCTGAAGTGCGAGTACTTTATCCCATTGATGGTTAACGAACTTATCAACAACGGAACTGCAAGCGTGAAAGTACTTGATACAACATCTAAATGGTTTGGTGTAACTTATGCTGACGACCGTCAGTCTGTAGTAGACAAGATTCAGTCATTGGTTGATGCAGGTGAATATCCAGCTAAATTGTTCTAATCGGTAAGATTTAGAATTAAGGAATTTATATTATAAAGAGGGCATCCAAATGTTTTGGATGCCCTCTTTATTTCTGCTTTTACAACAGAAATAATTACTGGCAGTTTATCACTGATAAAGAGCCAGCATTGAAAATGCGTTCTCATCCATCACTCCCTCACGTTTTGAATTTAATAATCTGCAATACAGTATGATACGACCGTGATGGATGCTTTTTATCCCTAACTGAAACATCACGAAAGGGTGTCTGCCATCACTCTTTCAATCAAAAAAATACAACTGGACTGCAAAATGTCTGGAGTAAAGTAAGCGTCTCCGCGATACCATCTTGTCCGTGATGATTTAGCCTTTTATCTTTGTCTTCCAAAAAAGAAGAAAGATGAAATCATCCGAACTATACACAAAAACGATAGAAGGCTACAAGCAGGAAATTAGTGTCAGTCTTATTACTTTGCATGATTACTGTAAAACACATCATATAAATTATAAGGGTATTCAACTCTGGATGTCCAGAAATTCAATTACTGTAGCCCAGTTGAAAAGAGAAATCACTGTGCATTCTGATTCTCCTTCAGATTTTCCGGTTGTCCAAACAGAATCAGGGCAACGGATTTATCCTCTATCTTTTCAGACAGCGGGAGTTCAAAAAGAAGACATCCGTAAGAACACTTATTCATGCGTGAAAGGAGTGAATATCACTTTCCCGGACGGAGTGATTGTTTCGATTAAAGAGATAACCCAGGAAGATCTTAATAAATTTATTCTTTCATATAATACCCATTAATAGTATGTTTGCACTTACAGAATCCATGAGCTACTTTCTCTGTCCTCACTATGTGGACATGCGAAAAGGCATCTACTCTTTGTACCAGTTGGTAAAGTCAGACATGAAACGGAACCCGCTATCGGGAGAGGTTTTTCTGTTTGTAGGTAAGAACAGAGAGTCAATCAAGATCCTACACTGGGAGAACGGAGGTTTTGTTTTATATCAGAAGAAACTTGAAAGAGGCACTTTTGAGATACCCCGTTTTAATCCTTCCAGTGGTCAGTATGAGATGAAATGGACGACGTTCGTTCTGATAATGGAGGGCGTCTGCATCCGTTCCGTAAAGTACAGGAAACGATTCTATGCAGATTTAATACGTTGATATACAAATATATAGATAAGTAATAACCTTTATTTTTCTTGGTAATCCTAACAATTATTCGTACCTTTAAGGCATGAATTACAAACGGATTGTTGAACTATTAGAAGATCAGCTCTGACTTTCTTCCGAAAGAGAAATGGTTCTGCTGGAGCAAAATAGGCAGCAGTCTGCACAACTTCAGCAGCAGTCTGCGCAGATAGAAAGGCTATCTGTACAGACTGCTATTCTAACCGATACGGTCCGTTCATTGGAAGAATCCCTTCTTCAGAAGAAAGGCGACATACAAGTGCTGACCGGTAAGAACCGGGGACTGGGCAAACTCTTGTCCAACAAATCAGAAAAGATAGTTCCTCAAATCAAAGAGGAGGATAAAGTGGAAGAAAAGCCTCGTCCGTCACTGAAAGAACGTGGTAACAACAACGCCAAACGTAAAGAGTATTTTGATCTGAAAACCATTATTGATGAGGTTTACCCCAATGATCCCGGCTTTGATAAGGAAAAATCCAAAATCATTAGTTATGTGGATTCTATCCGGTATGAATACATCCCACCTCAGTTTGTCAAACACATCTACCGACAGTACAACTGTTTGTTTAATGAGAAGATGTATACCGCAAAAGCGCCAAGAACTCCGCTGCAGAACTCTAACTACGACGGTTCTTTCATGGCTGGAATACTACAACTCAGATACATTTACTCCATGCCCGTTGAACGAATCATCAAATTGTTTGGCGAGCAGGGATTTGAATTGAACAAAGCTACAGCTCACTCCCTGATTAAGAAATCCGCCTGGATGCTGGATCGTTTGGATGAAGTCTTAAGAAAAACGATTCTTGAGGACAGTTACCTTTGTATGGATGAAAGCTACTATACCGTACTGACTCCAGAGAAAAACGAAAAAGGGAAAGGTGTTCGCAAAGGCTATATATGGGCAGCTCTTGCAAATCAAAAGAAACTCATACAATACTTTTATGAAAAGGGTTCCCGCTCACGCGAAGTTCTGACCAATTATATCGGGGAAGAGTACAAAGGAGCCATCCAATCGGACGGACTTATAGATTATAAAATCCTTGAAACTGATGAATATCCCGATATAATAAGACTTTCCTGCTTTCAACACTGCAAGCGTAAGTTCCTGGATATTGAAGCAGATAAGGATGCCACTCAAATAATAGATGTGATCAATAAGCTTTATAGGAAAGAGCATAAAATAGGGAAGCACTGGAAACCCGACAGGATATTAGAATACAGAAAAAAGTATGCCCCACCCATATTAAAGGAACTCAAAAGAAAACTCTTAAAAATACAA
>NZ_OY782856.1 GCF_963678425.1 uncultured Bacteroides sp. | reverse complement strand
ATCTTGTACATGTTTGGATAGGTTTAACCTTATGAAATGATTAGTTTCCGGTTATACATTCATTAGATACTGCTTGAAAGATGCAAAGTCTTTCTCCATCAATACGGTTTTCTTCTCGCCATGCATAAATGCTTGCAGCTTGGCTGGAATATCTACCTTCTCTCCTATTATCTTTTCTACTGTTTCAAGGAATTTTGCAGGATGAGCAGTTTCCAGGAATACTCCTGTTTCGCCCGGTTTCAGGTGTTCGGAAAGGGCACGGTATCCGCAAGCTCCGTGAGGATCGAGCAAGTAATGAGTTTTGTTGTAAACCCACTGCACTGTTTCACTTATTTGCTCGTCTGTATAAGTAGCTCCGCTTATTTCCTTTATGATTGCTTCATGACTTCCTCCGTAAAGATCGAGCACACGTGCAAAGTTACTTGGATCGCCCACATCCATGGCGTTGGCAATGGTTGCTACTGAAGGCTGCGGTGTATATTTGCCTGTTTTCAGGTATTGATAGAATATATCATTCTTGTTATTGGAAGCTATGAAACGAGAGATGGGTAATCCCATACGTTTGCCAAACAATCCGGCGGTGATGTTGCCAAAGTTACCGCTTGGTACACAGAACACTGCATTGTCTGCCTTGCCCAGTTTCTTTAACTGTGCATAAGCGTAGAAGTAATAGAAGGACTGAGGTAGGAAACGTGCCACGTTGATTGAATTGGCAGAGGTTAAAGAGAGATGTGCATTCAGTTCCTTATCCATAAAGGCTGATTTCACCAATGCCTGACAATCGTCGAATGTGCCGTCTACTTCGAGAGCTGTGATGTTTTGTCCCAGAGTGGTGAACTGTTTTTCCTGTATCTCGCTCACTTTTCCCTTTGGATAAAGCACATACACATGAATTCCTTCCACACCTAAGAAACCATTAGCCACGGCACTTCCTGTATCACCGGAAGTGGCAACCAATACGTTTACGTTCTTCTGACCTTGTTTCTTGATGAAATAACCCAGAAGACGAGCCATGAAACGACCGCCTACATCTTTAAATGCCAGTGTTGGACCATGGAACAATTCCAAAGAGTAAATATCTTCTGTAACCTTTACCAATGGAACATCAAAGTTCAGTGTATCATATACAATATGTTTCAATGTTTCCGCCGGAATATCCTCACCGAAAAAGGCATCTGCCACACGGTAAGATATTTCCTGAAAACTCATGGTTTCAATCTGATCAAAAAATTCCTTTGGAAGTGGTTTGATAGATTCGGGCATAAACAATCCTTTATCAGACGCAAGTCCCTTAACCACCGCCTCTTGCAAGTCCGCAACCGGAGCCTGCTTATTGGTACTGTAATATTTCATTATTTTATCAATTTTATTCATTGCTCAAAAATGCGTTAATGAACTCATTTTCCTTTAATAAACCATATACTCCCTCTTTCACTGAGAATTCATCAAAAGTCTGCACAGAATCGGCTTCAATGCCGGGGTAATAAATAAGGAACGGCACCGGATCCGAAGTATGCGTACGCAGTTCACATGGGGTAGGATGATCGGGAAGCACAGCTATGGCAACCGGTTCATCCCAGTTCTTTACCGCTTCATAGATAGGACCTACCGCACGGGAATCCAGATTCTCAATGGTTTTCAGTTTCAGATCCACATCCCCTTCGTGTCCGGCCTCATCACTTGCTTCAATGTGCAGGTAAACAAAATCGTCTGTGCGAAGAGCTTCGAGTGCTGCTGCAACCTTATTCTCATAATTGGTATCATAAAGTCCGGTTGCACCTTCCACCGGAATGCGGCGAAGACCGGCGTAGTAGCCAATTCCGTTTATTAAGTCGACCGCTGAGATAACAGCTCCTTTCTTGATGAAAGGAAATGTCTGGGCAATAGTTTCCATCTTTGGACGATAGCCCGGCGACCATGGCCAGATACTGTTTGCAGGATCTTTACCCTCAGCCACACGCTTCAGGTTTAGTGGATGATCTTTGAGCAGTTCCTGAGATTTTAATATCAAATCATTTATCAAATCCGCGGTTTCCTGAGCTTCGGGCACTGTAGCCTTAACCAGTAACGGGCGGAACGGATGGAGCGGTACGTCGTGAGGAGGCGTACACTCTATGTTTTTATTTCCTCCTTTGATAACCAGCAAGTGACGGTAAGCCACTCCGGTATGAAAGGTTACACGATCACTGCCCAACTTCTCTTGCAGAAATTTGATAAGCACATCTGCATCTTCAGTGGAAATATGACCGGAAGAGTGATTCTTTAAAATCTCTCCTTCAACGCAAATCAGATTGCATCGTATGGCCATCTCGTCTGGTTTTAGCTCAACTCCTATGCTTGCAGCTTCAAGAGGGCCGCGACCTTCGTACACTTGTGGCAAGTTGTAACCAAGAACCGACATGTTTGCCACCTCACTTCCGGGATGAAAACCCGGAGCAACAGTAATCAGTTGTCCGGTCTTCCCCATCTTTGCCAGTAAATCCATGTAAGGCGTCTTTGCATATTGCAAAAGCGTCTTGTTTTGTAGTGACTTGACTGGCCAGTCGGCCATACCATCACCTAATATTATTATATGTTTCATCGTTATCGAATATTAGCAATACTCATTATATCTGCAAAAACACCGGCAGCGGTAACTCCTGCACCCGCTCCATATCCCTGAATCATCATTGGATATTCGCGATAACGTTCCGTTGTGAGCAGAATGATATTATTACTTCCCTCGAGACCATAAAAAGGATGATGAGAATCTACTTCCTGCAATCCTACAGATGCTTTGCCTTCCTCGAACCTGGCAACAAATCTCCAGTGTTTCTTTTCACTTTCCAGGACTTTTCTTCTTGCTTCAAAGTCAGCATCGAGAGAAGGTACTTTTTCCCAGAATTCCTCCAGACTACCCTTGAAGAACTCATCAGGAATAAAGAGATCCTTTTCCACATCCTCCTGTTCTATCTTATAGCCGGCTTCACGAGCCAGAATTACCAGCTTGCGGATTACATCCTTACCGCTAAGATCAATACGAGGATCAGGTTCCGAATAACGTTCTTCCTGTGCCATTCTGATAGTACTGCTGAAAGGTATATCCGCGCTGATCTTGTTAAAGATATAATTCAAAGTGCCCGAAAGTACGGCTTCAATCTTCAGAATCTTATCACCACTGTTTATCAGGTCATTTATGGTGTTGATTATAGGAAGACCGGCACCTACATTCGTTTCAAACAGAAATTTCACTCCACGGTGACGGGCAATCTGTTTAAGTTCGAAATAATCTTCGTATTTAGAAGATGCAGCTATTTTATTGGCTGCTACCACAGAAATATTGTGAGAAAGCAGTTCTTTATAAATTGAAGCAACATTTGCATTTGCGGTACAATCCACAAAAACCGAGTTGAATATGTTCATCCCTATCACTTCATTCCGATAAACTTCCGGTGTGTTTGGAATGCCTTTTTCCTTGAGTTCTTCCCTGAAATTGGAAAGGTCAATCCCTTCACGGCAGAAAAGTGCGCGAGAACTGTTGGATATACCCACAACATTAAGCTTCAATCCGTTCTGCTGCACCAGATTTTGCTGCTGGCAACGAATCTGTTCAATAAGACTTCCTCCTACAGTTCCGATACCGCAGATAAAAAGATTCAGTACCTGGTATTCAGATAGGAAAAAGGAGTCGTGAATTACGTTTAATGTCTTACGGAGAGATTTGGCATCAATCACAAACGAGATGTTTGTTTCAGAAGCTCCCTGTGCACAAGCAATCACATTAATGCCGTTGCGTCCCAAAGTTCCGAAAAGCTTACCTGCAATGCCCGGAGTATGTTTCATATTTTCTCCTACAACAGCCACCGTTGCCAAACCATTCTCAGCTGTTATGCAGCTAATCTCGCCCATGTCTATCTCCTTGGCAAACTCTTCATTAAGTACCTCGCAGGCCAGTTCGGAATCAGCTGTTCTCACACCAATGGAAGTGTTGTTCTCTGAAGATGCCTGAGAAACCATGAACACACTGATGCCACCTTTTGCCAAGGCTTTGAATATTCTGTAGTTTACTCCGATAACTCCTACCATACCTAAACCTGTTACAGTAATGAGGCTGGTATCGTTAATAGAAGAAATACCTTTAATTGCTTTACCTCCCGATACTGATTTATCCTGAATAATTCTTGTACCCGGAGCTGTAGGATTAAATGTATTCTTTATAATAATTGGTATATTTTTGTGGCATACAGGATAGATTGTTGGAGGATAAACCACCTTTGCACCGAAGTTGCACAACTCCATCGCCTCCACATAACTTAGCTCATTGATAGGATAAGCCGCACTGATTACTCTTGGATCAGCAGTCATAAAGCCATCAACATCTGTCCATATTTCCAGAACGGAAGCATCCAGAGCTGCAGCAAGAATCGCAGCTGTATAATCCGAGCCTCCTCTGCCCAGATTCGTAACATCACCGCTTATTTTATCAGAAGAGATGAAACCTCCCATCAGAGAGATACGAGGAATCTCTTTAAAAATTTCCTTTATCAGTTCGTTTGTAAGTTCCTTATCCAGATTGTGCTTGCCATGTTTGAATTCGGTCTTGATAAACTTTCGTGAGTCATACCATTTTGCGCCGTCAATCAATGCAGCTACTATAATGGAAGACAATCTTTCGCCGTAACTAACAATTGTATCGGCTGTTTTTGTAGAAAGGTCTTTTATCAGATTGATTCCCTGAAAAATATCTTTCAGTTCGTCAAGAAGCGCACGTACTTGTTTTTGAACAGTAACCTGTCTTTCGCCTGCCGGAATCACGTCTTTAACCATGTTTACATGGCGCATCACAATTTCCCGGAATTCCTTGTCGTAAGATGCACCTGATGCAGCAATCTTTGAGGTATTTATCAACTGGTCTGTTATACCTCCCAATGCAGATACGACAACAATAACAGGCTCTTCAGAAGCCTCAACTATCTTTTTAACATTTAAAATGCTGTTCACGGAACCTACGGATGTTCCGCCGAATTTCATTACTTTCATGTTTATAATTTTAAAAACTCACACCTCACAAGGCACAAGTTGAATGAATGAACTAAATAATAAAGAATTGATTGATGCTTACCGTTTGTAAGCGTGATTCACGTAGAAACACAAAACTATCCCTAACCCCAAAGGGTTGTGGTGCACATGGATGTGGTATGTGGATAGTATTTTGCCATATTATTGTTTCTATCTTAACTGATAAGTGGTGCAAAAATACAAATTATTATTATCAATCTAACGCTTTTTCGAAAAAAAATGTGATAAAAAGCAAGTTCTTTTTTATCTCATATGGATTTTTATAACACACAAGTCAAGTATCCTCAGTTCATAGTCGCTCACTTTTCTGTCATATTGTTACCGTATTAAAGAATAATACCTATATTTGCATAATAAATCAGGTATATTTTAAAGCATGAAACCACAACTCACTTCCGTATTGATAATTTACACCGGTGGAACAATTGGAATGATTGAGAATACCGAAACAGGTGCTCTGGAAAACTTTAATTTCGAGCATTTGCAAAAACATCTACCTGAGCTCAAAAAGTTTGATTTCAAAATAGAATCCTGTCAGTTTGATCCTCCCCGGGATTCTTCAGATATGGAGCCCGAAGCGTGGGCCGATTTAGTTAGAATTATCTATCAGAACTATTCAAAATATGATGGTTTTGTGATTCTTCACGGTACAGACACCATGGCATTTACTGCTTCCGCACTCAGTTTTATGCTGGAGAATCTCAATAAGCCGGTTATTCTCACCGGATCGCAACTGCCTATCGGGGTACTAAGAACAGATGGAAAGGAAAATCTGATGACCAGCATTGAGATTGCCGCAGCAAAATACAAAGAAAAACCACTAGTCTCTGAGGTTTGCATCTTCTTTGAAAACCACCTGATGAGAGGAAACCGCACTACCAAAATAAATGCAGAGAATTTCAACGCTTTTCGTTCTTATAATTATCCGACACTGGCCGAAGCCGGGATACATATTAAATATGAACCTTCATTGATTCATCGTTGCACAAATGGGAAACCTCTCACTCCACATCTTTTCTTTGATACAAATGTGGTAATTCTGAAACTGTTTCCAGGAATTCAGGAAAGTATGGTGGCGGCAACTCTTGCCATTCCGGGGCTGAAAGCTGTGGTTCTGGAGACCTACGGATCGGGTAATGCTCCCAGAAGCCAATGGCTTGTACAACATCTGACTGATGCAAATAAAAAAGGTATTGTCATTGTTAATGTGACACAGTGTGGGGCAGGTACTGTAGAAATGGATCACTACGAAACCGGAAGACAATTGCTTCAATCGGGAATATTGAGTGGATATGACAGTACCACTGAGTCTGCCGTAACCAAACTGATGTTTCTCCTGGGACATGGACTTACACCGGATGAAGTGCGAAAAATGATGCAGATCTCCATCGCTGGAGAAATAACCATTAAATAAATCTGTTTCTGAAAAATTATCGGTACTTTTGCAATTAACTGTAACAGATTGTATGAATGGCAAAAGATAAAACCGTATATGTATGCTCTAATTGCGGGCAGGATTCACCGAAATGGGTTGGTAAATGTCCTTCGTGCGGAGAATGGAACACTTACATTGAGGAGATTGTCCACAAAGAAGTAACCAACAAACGCCCTGTTTCGGGTATTGAAACTCCCAAAGCCAGACCAATATCACTGTGTGACATCACTACCTCCGACGAACCTCGCATTGACTTAAAGGATGAAGAACTAAACCGGGTGCTGGGAGGCGGACTGGTGCCGGGATCTTTGGTACTAATCGGTGGAGAGCCGGGAATTGGAAAGTCCACCCTGGTGCTGCAGACAGTTCTCCGTATAAACAATCGCCGCATACTCTATGTATCCGGTGAAGAAAGTGCACGCCAGTTGAAACTTCGTGCCGACCGTATTCAACATAACTCTTCAGATTGCCTGATTGTTTGCGAAACTTCACTGGAACAAATTTATACTCACATCAAGAATACCCAGCCCGAACTGGTTATTATCGATTCCATTCAAACCATTTCCACAGAAACCATAGAATCTTCACCGGGCAGCATCGCACAAGTGCGTGAATGTTCGGCTTCCATCTTGAAATTTGCCAAAGAGACAAACACTCCAGTGCTACTCATCGGACATATAAATAAGGAGGGAAGTATAGCCGGACCGAAAGTGCTGGAACATATCGTAGACACGGTGTTACAGTTCGAAGGAGACCAGCATTATATGTACCGCATTCTTCGTTCCATAAAAAACCGTTTTGGAAGTACTTCAGAACTGGGCATCTATGAAATGAGACAAGATGGTTTGCGACAAGTAAGCAACCCGTCTGAGCTCCTCTTATCTCCCGATCATGAAGGGATGAGTGGTGTAGCCATTGCTTCTGCCATTGAGGGAGTTCGCCCGTTTCTTATTGAGACACAAGCCCTTGTCAGCTCGGCAGCTTATGGGATGCCGCAACGTTCGGCCACCGGGTTCGATCTTCGTCGTATGAACATGTTACTGGCTGTACTGGAAAAGCGGGTGGGCTTCAAACTAGCTCAGAAAGATGTGTTTCTAAATATTGCAGGAGGTTTAAAGGTAAACGATCCGGCCATCGATCTTTCCGTAATCAGCGCCATACTTTCGTCAAACATGGACACTGAAATTGAGCGGGAAATCTGTCTGGCCGGAGAAGTTGGCTTATCGGGTGAGATTCGTCCGGTGAACCGCATTGAACAACGAATTGGAGAAGCCGAGAAGCTGGGTTTTAAACGAATAATTCTTCCCAAACATAATTTGCAAGGGCTAAATAAAAAAAATATCAATATAGAACTGGTTCCGGTAAGAAAGGTAGAAGAAGCTTTTCGTTGCCTGTTTGGATAATACATAAAAAAAATAATGATACAAGAGATACAACTAAGAATCTTACCGGAAATCGCAGCCAATGAACAGCGACTAAAAGAATATGTATCAAAGGAAAATGGTATTTCCCTGAAACAACTCAATGCTGTTCGCATTCTGAAGCGCAGCATTGATGCACGACAACGTACGGTTTTTGTAAACTTAAAAGTGCGTGCTTATGTCAATGAGATGCCAAAGGATGATGAATTCACAAAAACCACATATAAGAAAGTAGAGAATGCTCCGCAAGTAATTGTAGTTGGTGCTGGTCCCGGTGGACTTTTCGCCGCTCTTAAACTAATAGAGTTGGGTATAAAACCCATTATTGTAGAACGTGGAAAGAATGTTCGCGACCGTAAACTGGATATCGCCCAGATTTCACGCGAACACATTGTTGATCCTGAATCAAATTACAGCTTTGGTGAAGGTGGAGCCGGTGCTTATTCAGACGGAAAGCTCTATACCCGCAGCAAGAAACGTGGAAATACAGAGAAGATTCTGAATGTATTCTGCCAGCACGGAGCAAGCACTTCCATTCTTGTTGACGCCCATCCGCACATTGGTACGGATAAACTGCCAAGAGTGATTGAGAACATGCGTAACACCATTCTGGAATGTGGCGGTGAGGTGCATTTCGAAACACGAATGGATGCTTTGATAATTGAGAACAACGAAATAAAAGGTATAGAAACTAATACTGGAAAGACCTTTCTGGGACCGGTAATTCTGGCAACCGGTCACTCGGCACGCGATGTTTACCGCTGGTTGGCTGCTAATAATGTAGCCATTGAAGCAAAGGGAATTGCCGTCGGTGTCCGTCTGGAACACCCACAAGAACTGATTGACCAGATTCAGTACCACAATAAGAACGGAAGGGGCGACTATCTTCCTGCCGCGGAATACAGTTTCGTTACCCAGGTAGAGGGCAGAGGCGTGTATAGTTTCTGTATGTGTCCCGGTGGTTTCGTGGTTCCTGCAGCAAGTGCCCCGGAACAGGTGGTTGTCAACGGAATGTCTCCATCCAGCCGGGGTTCAAAATGGAGCAATTCCGGTATGGTGGTAGAGATACATCCCGAAGATTTTCCGGAATATACCAAATATGGTCCACTTGCTTTGATGGAGTTTCAGGAAGAACTGGAACGCCAATGCTGGATGCAGGGCGGAAGACGACAAACAGCCCCGGCACAACGCATGGCAGACTTCACCAAAAATAAATTAGGTGCAGACTTACCCGACTCATCTTATAGTCCCGGGCTGATATCTTCTCCTCTTCACTTCTGGATGCCACCTTTTATCACCAAGCGGCTTTCACTGGGATTCCAGCAATTCGGGAGCTATTCTCATGGATTTTTGACAAACGAAGCAACCATGATCGGAGTAGAAACACGGACTTCCTCACCGGTGCGAATCATTCGTGACCTGGAAACGTTACAACACATCACCATCAAAGGATTATTCCCCTGCGGTGAAGGTGCCGGTTACGCGGGAGGCATTGTCTCTGCCGGAAAAGACGGTGAACGATGTGCAGAGAGCGCTGCTAAATATGCCGAAGCTAATTAAAAGGACTAAGTGTTAAGAAGGAAGAATATGAATAATTTAGAGATTGCTATTATAGATGCCAATACGCTTACCTGCATGGGGTTGAAGAATCTGTTGGGAGAATTGCTTCCAAAAACAGTGATACGAATCTTTCCTGACTTCCCCACCTTCGTGGATGATACACCGGATATGTATACTCACTATTTCATCTCCTCACAGACCTATATTCTATATAACCCATTCTTCCTTCCACGTAAGGAGAAAACAATCATCATGATGCATGGAGCAGGCAATCACACGTTTCCTGCCTCCAACCATATTGTGAACATATTCCTTCCGGAAAAGAAACTGACCTCAGAGCTGATGAAATTCTTTTCTGATAATCCTGATAAAATGGAGATTCCCCCATCGGATAATGATCTTACAGCCAGGGAAATTGAAGTGTTGATACTTATTACGAAAGGGTTTATCAACAAGGAGATAGCGGATAAACTCAACATCAGCCTCACAACGGTAATCTCTCATCGCAAGAATATCACCGAAAAGCTGGGGATAAAATCAGTTTCCGGATTAACCATCTATGCCGTAATGAACGGATACGTTTCACCGGACAGGATATAGAATCCTAATAAATGAGGATTGTATAGTTTTTTAAATATATCGTTCTTTGCAGGCGAATTAAAAAACTATACAAATGAGAAAGAATGTATTACTGTTTCTATTGCTATTAAACGCAATTTATTTACGGGCAGGTGATATTATAGGAAAGGATACCACCAATAGTATAAAGATAAAAGAAATTATTGTTACGGCTTCTCCCAAAGAATCAAAGCACTTCCGTCAACTTCCTATCACTGTTTCAACAATCTCTCAGCATGATATGCAGGCCTATCAGGTGAGCTCTCTGAAAAGTATGAATGGAGTTGTGCCTAATCTCTTTATCCCAGATTATGGCTCCCGACTAACTTCCGCCATTTATATCCGCGGCATCGGTTCCAGAATAAACACCCCTTCTGTGGGACTGTATGTAGATAATATTCCTTATATAGATAAATCGGCCTTCGACTTCAACTTCTCGGACATTGAAAGTATTGAAGTGTTGCGAGGACCGCAAAGTACTCTTTACGGCAGGAATGCAATGGGTGGATTAATCAAACTGCATACCAAATCACCTTTTAGTTATCAGGGAACCGACCTCAAACTAAGTGCAGGAACTTATGATAGTTATTCAGCCTCATTGACACACTATCACCGTGTAAACGATAAGTTTGCCTTCTCGGCAGGAGGTTTTTACGATAAAAGCGGAGGCTTTTTCAATAACGTATATCTGAATAAGAAAGCTGATCCGTTTAGCGACGGCGGTGGAAGAATACGCAGCATCTGGTTACCGAAGGAGAATTTAAAACTGGATTTGAATGTAAGTTATGAGTATAGCGACCAGGGAGGATACCCTTATGCTAAATATGACAAAACGACTGGCAAGACAGGCGATGTTTCAACTAATCTGGAGAGCACTTACTACCGCGGACTGCTGAATGCCGGCCTTAATATCAGTTATCAGACAAAGAACTATACCATGAGTGCAGTGACCAGTTTCCAGAATTTAAAAGACAGAATGTTCATGGATCAGGACTTTACAGTTGCAAACATGTATTCCATCACTCAGAAGCAGAAGCAAAATACCGTAACAGAAGAGATTGTTTTCAAATCAACATCCAATAAGAGATATGAATATGTATGTGGTGCATTTGGCTTTTACCAGTCACAGAACACAAACTCACCGGTAAATTTCGGGAGTGACTTTTTAACAGCCAGCCGCATGTCTTCATACATAAAATCAATTGCCGTTCCCGGAGAATATGACACTCCGACTATGGGGGCTGCCCTGTTCCATCAATCCACTTTTAATGATCTGTTTTTTAAAGGACTATCAGCCAGTGTTGGTCTGCGCCTTGATTATGAGAAAACAAAAATCAGTTACGATACAAATGCCACCATAAATGGCCAGACAATGCAAACAACCATTCTGACAGGTGATGCTAAAGATGACTACTTGCAATTGCTTCCCAAGTTTGCACTTAAATATGATTTTAGTGACAATAAAACGGGCAACGTTTATGCTTCCGTTAGCAAAGGATATCGTTCGGGAGGTTATAATTACCAGATGTTTGCCGACCTTGTGCAAGGGCTAATGATGGCCAGTCCAGCCTCGGGTTATACATTATCTGAGGTTGATGTAAAAAACGCCATCATCTATAAACCGGAATATACCTGGAGTTATGAAACAGGTACCCACCTATCTTTACTGGACAACAAACTAACAGCAGACCTTGCAGCCTTTTATATGGATACAAGAGACCAGCAAATAGTTAGGTTTGCTCCTAGTGGTTTAGGAAGAATGACCGTAAATGCCGGACACAGTGCCAGCCTTGGTGCAGAAGCCAATATCCGCGCAATCATTACCAATGCATTCAGTTTAAATGCTTCCTACGGATATACTCATGCTACCTTCAAAGATTATATAGGACAAGTGAAGAACCAGCAGCAACAGATTATATCTGTTGATTACAAGGACAATTATGTACCAATGATTCCGCAGAACACATTCTGTCTTGGCGGTGAATATGCTTTCACATTCCAGAACTGTTTTATCAATAAACTAGTGTTCAACGCACAGTATAATGGTATTGGCAGAATATACTGGACAGAAAATAACGACCTGACACAGAAATCTTACGGACTGCTGAATGGTAAAATAGGAATTACCATGAACAAGGTACAGGTTGACTTCTGGGGAAGAAATCTTACCGATAAATCTTACGCAACATTCGGTTTTGTTTCCAGTTCGAATACCTTTATGCAGAAAGGCAGACCAATACAAGTTGGTGTTGATTTGCGTTACAGATTCTAGAAGATAAGGGGAACCGGGAAAAACACCCTGTTTCTTTTTTTATAAAAACCTCTCTGTTGAGAATAGGCATAGCAATAACTTGCTTAGATCATGGTTAGGAAACTATGATATTTTTTTCTATTTCTGATGGAGAGGTTTTCTCTTTCTATTATTCGTTGACAGCTCCGCAGGAAGGGCATTCACCTTTTTCTTTCATCAGTGCTCCACACTTACCACAACGGTATTTATACGTCATTCTTCCATTGATCCTTTTCACCAGAATATAAAAGAAAAAGAGCAAAAACATATATCCCACATAAAACGAGGTGGCAATAATGAAAAAGAAATAGCAAAAGATGCAGCAAGCCGCCAGTCCCAGCAAATACAAGAATGCAGAGGAGGCAGAAAGTTCGTGAAATAAATCCTCAAGAGATGCCAGAAATACAACAATGAAAGCCCACAGACTCAGTACAAAAACACCTAGAACAAGAGGGACTTTAAATGGACTCAGAGTAGGATTAAAGTAATAATGCTGCCACGTTTCGGGAGCAAACATCTGCACACTTTCATAGAGAGTCGCCGCAAAGGCCAGCAGAAAACAAAGCATCAGCGGATATAAACTGTTTATGTCGTTAAAATAGACCAGCATTAGTTTCTTTTTCCGGTAAACCCTGAAAAGATAAATAGCCATCACCAGTGTTACCACAATCAACGAATAGGACGCATGGGTATGGCTGAACAGGAATATAGCCTGAGATTCAAGATCGACCGGAACAAAGTTATTCACTACGGTTGATTTGTGAATCCATCCTTGTGTTTTCTCGTCACGAGCCACCTTTACCCAGACAGAATCCACTGAATCCGACGGCTGTACCATAAACTCCGCCACTACTACCCGATCTCCTTTGTTTATCGTTACAAACTTATCTTTGAAAGGCAATTGTGCCAATTTTACAGTATCCGACCATACTTCGAAGTTTTTATTCAGTGTATAGTGATATTTATAAAGATAAGAAAGAGAGTCCTTGGTTTTCTGGGGAATTTCTTCTTTATCAAGATTGGGTTCTTTATACTTGCAGGAATAAAAAGCTACCGAAAGAAAAATCGCAAAAAAGAATAAGAGACTGCGCATACCACCACAAAGCAGTCTTGTTCGATGAGCCATCTTAAATACCGAAACAGCCCGTTGACTTTGCAAAATCTCCTGATTTCTCTTTTTCATTTTCTCATTGTTCATTAATCACTTTCATTTCACACTTCTTACAGTCAAACGATAAGCGAAATTTTTTATCCTTGTATGTCAGATAATAAGGCTCTGTATAGGGTGACTTTCCTCCCTGATGAACGGGACAATAACCTAAGTTATAGCGAATACAATACTTACAGAACATCACCGTGGCACCTTCCACCGGAACTTTTTCGAAAGCAGGCAGAACACTTTTCACCCCATGATCCAGATAGAACGACTCAGCCTCAGCATTCATCACGTTGCCCAGATAGGTAAGTTCGGTTTTCGGGAACTGATGATGCGTGGGTTGTATCTTTTTTGATGAACGGCGGAAATTAATCTTCCGTGTCTGAAGCAACTTATAAACAGTGTCTCGTCTTAGCTCAGCCAATACCGAAGCAGGAATGAACCAGTTTTCCTGAAAGTCCACATCAATCCGTACAGCTTCAAACAGTGTATTTCCCAATTTACTCAGTTGATTGCGGAGATTATCCGTTTGCGGTGTGCGGGCAAGCTCTTTTTCCCGGGGAAGTGTTACGCTCACAGCGTTTCCATCTTCGTCTTTCACAGAAAGCGTGAAACCAAAATTATTTTCTGCAAGGCTGAATTCCACATTAATCTTCCGGTCTGCCGATTTACGCGCCAATAGTTTCTCGAACTCCTGGTCGAAATTCCGGTAAAGCACTGTGCGGGGTTTCACATCCGGCATTTCGTGAGGAAAGAGTTTGTTAGCCTCCACCTTGTTAATGCGGAAACCGGTGAGATCTCCCTGTTCATTGATGTAACATACCCCATCGCCATTGTTAAACGACTTTACACCTGCCACGGTAAGGTAGTTTCCTCTCAGTTCTTTCACCGTTCCCATCTCCTCACCCAAGGATTTCGGAGTGTCCATAGAGGAAATATCTTTGGAGCGATTGAACAGGAAATAATTTGTAGCACCACGGCTGAAACTCTTGTCCAGCTGAGGAGTAAATTCATACTTGCAATGTCCGGAAGAAGCCCGGATATATTCTGGCCGGCGTTCAATTATCTCATCAAGTTTCTTGCGATAATAGGCCGTTACATTCTTCACATAAGATACATCTTTCAGTCGTCCTTCAATTTTCAATGAAGTAACACCTGCATCCAGCAATTCTTCCAGATGTTCGGACTGGTTAAGGTCTTTGAGTGAAAGCAGGTGTTTGTTGCGAACAATCACCTCTCCGTTAGCATCAACAAGGTTAAACGGAAGGCGACAAACCTGTGCGCACTCTCCTCTATTGGCACTTCTACCATAAAGAGCCTGACTCACGTAGCACTGTCCGCTATAGCTCACGCACAAAGCGCCGTGAACAAACACTTCCAGAGCAACATCAGTAGCTTCATGTATTTTCTTTATCTCAGCTAGGGAGAGTTCCCTGGGAAGCACCACCTGTTCAAATCCAGTAGCTTCCATAAACTGTACCTTTTCAGGTGTACGGTTATCATTCTGCGTACTGGCATGAAGGGCAATAGGCGGCAAATTCATTCGGGTTATGGCCATATCCTGCACAATAAGCGCATCCACTCCCACTTTGTATAGTTCCCAAATCAATTCTTCGGTTTCCTTCAGCTCGTCATCGCGAAGAATTGTATTTAGTGCAACATGAATCTTAGCATTATACAGATGAGCATGCTCGACTAATGCGGCAATATCTTCCAATGTATTTCCGGCAGCAGCCCGTGCACTAAACTTTGGTGCGCCGATATACACCGCATCTGCTCCATGATTAATCGCTTCTATTCCACACTCCAGATTTTTTGCAGGAGCCAGTAGTTCTATTTTTCTTGGTTTCATCATTTGATATCGTCAATATTAAACGGAGTTTCCTGATAAACAAAATAATTCAACCAGTTAGAAAACAATAAATTGGCATGACCACGCCAACGAACCAACGGCTCATTTTCAGGATTATTATCGCGATAGTAATTACACGGCATTTCTATATCGAGTCCTTTATCAAGATCACGTTTATACTCCTCATCAAGTGTATTAGGAGAATATTCGGAATGACCGGTTACAAAGAATTCCCTTCCGTTTCTTCCCATTACCAGGTAGACTCCTGCGCCATCGGACTCTGAAAGAATCTCAAGTTCCGGTACTTTCAGGATATCTTCTCTTCTTATTTCCGTATGGCGGCTGTGAGGTACATAAAACACATCATCAAAGCCACGGAATATGGGATTAAGTAAATCATTGGGTGTGTGGGCAAATACACCAAACTTCTTTTTATCCAAAGAATATTTAGGCACACCGTAATAGTGATATAGCCCGGCTTGTGCAGCCCAGCAAATATAAAGTGTAGATGTAACGTGAGTTCTGGCCCAATCAAAGATTTCCGTTATCTCGTCCCAGTAAGTAACATTCTGATAATCCATCTGCTCTACCGGAGCACCGGTGATAATCATACCATCATACTTCTCTTTTTTCATTACTTCAAAGTCTTCATAAAATGTCATCATGTGCTCAATAGGAGTATTCTTTGAAGTATGGCTTTTCAGCTTCATGAACAAGATTTCCAATTGGAGAGGCGTGTTTGACAACAGGCGGATCAAATCAGTTTCTGTAGTAATTTTCAGCGGCATCAGATTGAGAATCACAATCTTCAGCGGACGAATATCCTGCTGACTGGCGCGTGAATTATCAATAACAAAGATATTCTCTTCCTTCAGCAACTCAATAGCAGGTAATTTATCAGGTAAATTTAACGGCATCTTCTTCTTAACTAAAATTTTATATCAACTGCAAAAGTAATCATTTCCCAGTAATCTTATTCAGATTGCCCGACTAATTAATCTAAACACTATTCATAATTAACCATTTATTAGAGAACATAATGCATAAGATATACAAACAGGAAAATCAAAACAGTGAGAATTTCTTTCTGATCTGCCTGATTTGAGTGCGCGGGCAACTATGCCATTTTTTTGTTTTATAAGAAAAACTATTATATTCAATTATTTTAATAGAAATATAAAAATAGTCCCTTAACTTTGCACAAAATTTATATGCAATGAAAAAGAAGAAAAGTAATTCATTAATGGATTATGTAAAGGCTGCTCGCCGTGGAAGCAGGGAAGCGGAGATTGAACAACACGGACATCCGATAAACTATCGGAAAGTGATTCCTTCAAAAAAGGCGTACAACAGGAAAAAGAATAAGGCAGACGATAAGGGTCTGCCTTATTTGTTTTTACAAATCTCTAAAGTATCTGTTAGCAGCTCATTTCTCCTGCATTTTTCTTGGCAGAAAGCAGATTATATGCCCCATTAACAACCACCTTTGCTGCGTTAATATTAAACTTCTCCGGCAAGATAATTTCTGTATAACCACTATCTGTAACACCCTTGCGTACTTCAATCATACGATATTCGGTAAAAGGTTTACCTCCCTCCTGCTTATTCTTGTCGAACACAAAAATATAATCTTTATCATCAAAGCTAACCACAGCATCCGAAGGTACAGAAGCAACGCTATGACCTGATGTTTCAATAACTGCATTCACATACATTCCGGGTAGCACATTTTTGCATTTTCCAAGAACATTGGCATACACTTTATAAGTCTTATCTTCATTAACAGATTTACCTGTCTGATATACGAGGGCTTCGTGCTGCTCTGTTTCATTATTAATGAAGAAGCGTATTTTCTGTCCTTTATCCACCTGGGCTGCATCCTTATCAAATAAAGTCAGTTCAAGAAACAGCTTATCACTATTTACCACTTCAAACATAATATCCGCCGGGGTAACATATTTCCCAATATTTACATTCACCGTCTTTACGTATCCGGTTATAGGAGATGTTATCACAGCCGAACGACAAATATTGTTTTCAGTAAGCTTGGCCGGATTAATGCCAATAAGAGTCAGTTTCTGTTTCAATGCATTTACCTCTACTTTAAGATTTTTATAATCAGTAGTGATCTGTTGCATGTTTTTCTGAGAGGATACATCGTTCTTATACAGTTCAGAATGACGCTTATACTCTGCTTCGGCAAATCTATATTTATTTCTGGCTTCAAGATAATTCTGTTGAATATCAATAAATTCCGGATTTTCAATAACAGCAAGTACCTGCCCCTTATGAACTGAACTTCCGGGAATTAAAGAAGTCTTCTTTACATAGCCTCCCATTGGTGCACACACAGTTGCAAGATTCTGGGGAGCAACGGAAATCAAACCATTAACTTTTGTTGTGCCACTAAGAGAACGCATTTCTATTTTCCCAAGTTGAATATCTGCAAGTTTAATCTGATCGGAACGCATTTCCACGATATCTTCAGGAATTACTTCAGTTTCTTTACTTTCTTCGTTTGCCTTCTTATTACCGTTACATGATACTAATGCTGTTATAAAAGCTAATAGGAAGAATCGCGATAAAAAATTATATTTTGACATATTACTCATTTTTAAAACGTTTTACCTGTAATAAATTCAATATTAATAATGGTTTGGTTATAGCTGTTAAGGGCATCCAGATAACTTTGCCTTATGTTCAAAGCTCTGCCAAGACTTAGCACATATTCAAGATAATCTATTGCACCGGATTTGTAACTGCGGGTAGATTGCTCTATGATTAAATTAGCCTCAGGGATAGCTTGTTGCTCATAATAATCTACGCTCCCTGAATATTTACTATATTCATCGAGTAATGAGCGATAACTGCCTGAGAGTTCTTTGGTATAGCTTTCTGCATTGGTTCTAGCTATCTTTTCGCCAATCTTTGCAACTTTATTTTTTGATGTATTGGCAACAAACCAAAGAGGAACTGCAACACCAACGTGCACACCAGTAAAACGATCTCCCCTTCCAAAAGTCCGCGGAATACCGTTTACATCTTGAGTACCAATTAATGTTTGACTGGAATAGCCTATACTAAAATCGGGCATCATGCGACTTTTTTCCAGTTTTCTCTCAAATTGTGAAACTTCTACCTGCTGTTGCACATAACCCAACGAAGGATTCTGAGCAATAGCCAGGCTGTCTATTACAGGAATATACTCAAGCCGCTTCAGCACTGAATCAACAGGAGAAAACAGGATTTCACTATTTAACAGGGTTTGCAGCTTACGCTTAAAAATACCCATATCAGCTATTGTCTGACGTAACTGATTCTTTACTTCCAAACTTTGGGAACGTGCAGTAATCATTTCCAGTTTATTGGTTTCACCTACTTTAGTTCTTAATTCTGCAGCCTTCAGAAAGCCTGTTAACAAACTATCCTGATAACTTAACAAGCTTTGTTTTGAGTGCAAGTATGCCAGTTGCCAATAGACCAGTTTTACCTGTGTAGCAGTTTCTAGTTGTGAACCCTTCAGCTGCCATTCGCTGCTTTTTACTTTAGCATTAGCCAGCTTATTCTGATTAATGTAAACCGTAGGAAAGGCAAACGATTGTGATACAGTATAACCATTATCTTTGGAATACGAGTTAAACTGGCCATACTGCATATCAATATTGGTTTTTCCTAAATCCAGCGAAGCACCTTTCAGCGCTTTCTGAGCATCGACCGAATAAGTAGACGAACGAACAGATAAGTTATTCTCCAAAGCTAATTGAATGGCATCATGCAAACTGATTGATTTTGGTTGCTGAGCCTCTGCATTATTAAAAGCTGATGATCCGATAAGTAGCAACAACGAAACGGATAGCACTTTTGTCGATTTACGTTTGAACAAAAACCTAAAGCTATGAGTAGAGAACAGAATATAAAATACCGGAAGAATAACCAGCGTAAGCAATGTGGCCGTGATAAGTCCGCCAATAACAACTGTGGCCAAAGGTTTTTGTACTTCTGCCCCGGCAGAGGTTGACAATGCCATTGGTAAAAAGCCCAACGAAGCAGCAGCGGCCGTCATTATAACAGGACGTAAACGTGTTTGCAATCCTTTAAGTACTCTTTCTGTAATATCTTCGACACCCTTCTTTTCCAATCGGTTGAATTCTGAGATAAGCACTATACCATTCAGTACTGCTACACCAAATAAAGCTATGAAACCTACCCCCGCAGAGATAGAGAAGTTCATGCCACGCAGCCATAATGCAAAGACACCACCAATGGCCGACATTGGTACCGCTGTGTATATAAGCAGGGTTTGTTTTACTGAATGAAAAGTAAAATACAATAGAACAAAGATTAATAACAATGCTACCGGTAAAGCAATAGCAAGTCTGTCTTTGGCCGCTTCCAGATTTTTAAACTGTCCGCCATAAGACACATAATAACCGGTTGGAAGACTTACTTTTTTATCTATTTTTGAAGCAACATCTTTAATTACACTTTGAACATCCCTGTTACGGACATTAAATCCAATCGTAATACGGCGTTTAGTATCTTCTCTTGATACCTGTGCAGGACCAGATTGAATAGATATATCCGCCACTTGATCAAAAGGTATTTGTACACCGTTAGGCAAAGCTACCGATAGATTCTTTACATCATCCAGACTCTGGCGGTAATCTTTATCCAGACGAACAACCAGATCAAAACGTTTTTCTTCGTCATAAACCACTCCAGCCTGACTACCGGCAAATGCAGCACGTAATACCCGGTTTACATCATCAATTGAAAGCCCGTATTGCGCCAAACGGTCACGATTAAAGTTTATCTGAACCTGTGCCAGTCCTGTAACTTTCTCAACACTAATATCTTCAACACCTTTTATGTTTTTAATTATCTTTTCGACATCTGCGGCTTTGTCGGCTAAAGTATTCAGATCGTCTCCAAATATTTTAATGGCAACATCTTGTTTGGATCCCGAAAGCAATTCGTTGGAACGCATTTGTATTGGTTGCTGAAACTCAAATTTAACTCCTGCCAGAGGAATAAGCTTTTCCTGCATCTTCTCAACCAGTTCTTCACGTGTTTCAGCCGATGTCCATTCACTCTTATCCTTCAACGTAATAATATAGTCGCCCGTTTCCATAGGTGTAGGATCAGTAGGAATCTCACCGGCACCAATCTTGCAAACAACGTGCTTTATCTCCGGGAAATTATCAAGTAAAATCTTATTTGCTTTCTCTACTACTTCAACTGTATTTGAAAGCGAGCCTCCCTGCAAGGTAACAACTCCGGCAGCTAAATCGCCTTCTTCGAGTTGAGGAATAAATTCACCACCCAAACCACTGAATACAAGCAGACTTAACAGAAATAAGACAATAGCAGAAACAGAAACCAGCAATTTGCGCTTTAATGCAAAGAGTATGACCGGATTAAAAGCTTTGTGTATCTTATCCATTAGCTTGTCTGAAAAGCTCTGCTTATGCTCCGTCTTTTTACTGAGGAATAATGCAGAAGCCATTGGAACGTAAGTAAGTGAAAGGATTGCAGCTCCTATCAATGCAAAAGTAACCACCTGAGCCATCGGGCGGAACATCTTGCCCTCAACACCAACCAATGCCATAATTGGCAAGTAAACAATAAGAATAATAACTTGTCCAAAAGTTGCTGAACTCATCATTCGTTTGGCTGATTCAAGAACACTTTCATCCATTTGCTCCTGTGAAAAGACTTTTACACCCGAATTATGTAATTTACCCTGAGTAATGCGATGCACCACACTTTCAACAATAATAACCGCGCCATCCACTATTAGCCCGAAGTCAATAGCTCCCAGACTCATGAGATTACCCGACACTCCAAATAAGTTCATCAGAGAAATAGCAAATAACATGGAAAGCGGAATTACCGAAGCAACAATTAACCCTGCTCTGACATTTCCCAGCAATAATACGAGAATGAATATTACGATTAAAGCACCCTCAATAAGGTTTCGGGAAACAGTGCCAATTGCACGACCTACAAGATCTGAACGATTCAGGAACGGCTCTATTTTCACACCTTTTGGTAATGATTTCTGAATTGACGCAATACGGGTTTCAACATTATCGATAACCTCATGAGCATTAGCTCCCTTAAGCATCATTACCACACCACCTACAGCTTCGGATCCATCAACAACAAAAGCACCATATCTTGTGGCACTACCATATTGTACAGTAGCAACGTCTCTTATCAATACAGGAATCCCGGAAGAATTACTCTTCACAACTATCTTCTGAATATCTTCAAGAGTCTTTACAAGCCCGATACCACGAATAAAATATGCAGTAGGTTTTTTATCAATATAAGCACTACCTGTGTTCTCATTATTCTTCTCAAGAGCACCGAAAATATCAGTTAATGTAAGGTTCATGGATCTAAGCCTTTCAGGATTGACAGCAATTTCATATTGCTTCACAAAACCTCCATAACTATTAATCTCAGCCACACCGGGTGTGCCAAGCATTTCCCTGCGTACAACCCAATCCTGAATGGTTCGTAAGTCCATTGGAGTATATTTCTTCTCATATCCTTTATCCACAGCAAGACGATATTGAAATATCTCTCCCAACCCGGACGAAATAGGAGCAAGTTCTGTTTTGGCAAGGCCTGCAGGAATTACCTCTTCAGCTTCCTTTAGTCGTTCGTTTAATTGCTGACGTGCCCAGTAAACATCTACATTATCCTTGAATACAACGGTGATAACCGATAAACCTAAACGGGAAATAGAGCGAAGTTCAATAATATCCGGAATGTTGGCTACTGCAACTTCTATTGGTGCGGTTATTACGCTTTCAACCTCCTGAACTGCCAGTGATGGTGCTATTGAAATAATCTGCACCTGATTGTTCGTAATATCCGGTATAGCATCAACAGGCAAACGGGTAAGTGAATACGTTCCCCAACCAATCAAGGCTACAACAAATAATCCGATAATAAATTTATTCTTTATCGAAAAATGTATGATACGTTCTATCATGAAATATCTGCTTTTTTAAATTAATATAGAACTAATCCTTTAATCTTAAAGTGATTAGTAAATAAATAACAAAGAACTTAACGGAATTGATTTTTTTACACAGCTAAAAATAAATCTCAGCCATAACATGAAGGAACAACAGGTATCAGTTTTTCGTTAATTAAACTTGGCAGTAAAGCCTAAAATATGCAGATTGTAGTTAGCAAATCCACACTTATTAAAGCATGGGCGGGGCGCGAAGACTTATGGTTCGGGAAATACCCGCTCCATGAAGAGACTCAATATAAAAGGAAAGCCGATCAAAAGATTCCAGCTTCGGCGGAAGTAATGAGTGTATAAAAGAAGCTGGGAAAAGTGTTACAACCTGCCAAAAATGAGGCTGAACATTAACATCATGATGCGGAACTGAGAAATTAAGTTTGGTAATGCAATAGCCATCACAATCTTCATCAGCCTGCTGATGAGGTTTTGTAGGAGAATCTGCATCACCCTGCAGACAAATCTCATTATCAAAATGATGATGATGGGGCAATACCGGTACAATCAGCACCAACATGCTGACTAGCAATAAAAGCCATCCGGTAAACCTCTTCTTTCTCATTCTTACTATTTTATGGCGCTAAGATAATGCTTTAAAATCAGAGAGAAAAGAAAAAAGAGGTAAAAGCCAAAACATTCGGCTTTTACCTCTCACACTATTATAACAAGAAACTACTTTTACCAAATAGAGACCCTCTTTTCAACAGGAAGATACATCGGATCTTCTTCTGTAATATTGAAGGCCTTATACCATGCACCTATTTGAGGAAGGGCTCCATTGACGCGCCATTTTCCCAATGAGTGAGGATCTGATTTTGTACGGCTCAGAATTGCTTCCGGACGAATATTTCCAGCCCATACACCTGCATAAGATAAGAAGAAACGCTGTTCAGGAGTAAAGCCATCCACAGTTTGAAGAGGAGCATTGGCTGTTGCATTCTTAAATGCCTGGAAAGAGATCTGAAGACCACCATGATCAGCAATATTTTCTCCAAGAGTGAATTTACCGTTTGCGTGTACACCCGGTGCAACATAAATACTATCAAAGAAATTTGCCATTACAGCTGAACGAGTTTCAAAGTTCTTTGCATCTTCTGCAGTCCACCAATCTTTTAGGTTTCCGTCTTTATCATATTGTCTGCCCTGATCATCGAAACCGTGAGTCATCTCATGACCGATAACCACACCAATTGCTCCATAATTGAAAGCATCGTCCGCATTCATATCAAAGAAAGGATACTGCAGAATTCCGGCAGGAAAACAAATTTCATTCGTGGTAGGATTATAATAAGCATTCACCGTTTGCGGGGTCATTTGCCACTCAGCTTTATCCACTGGTTTGTTAGCCTTGCCAATCATGTAGTTATGTTCAAAATTATTTACCCTTTCTACGTTTTCCCAATAAGAATCATTTTTAATCTGCAAAGCAGAATAATCTCTCCACTTATCCGGATACCCTATCTTTACAGTAAATGCAGATAGTTTTTCCTGAGCTTTTGCCTTTGTTTCATTGCTCATCCAAGCTAGGTTCTGAATACGTTGTCCCAATGCTGTCTGAAGATTCTTCACTAAAGACACCATTCTTTCTTTTGCTGCTGCAGGGAAATATTTTTCTGTATACATCTGACCAACAGCCTCACCCAAAGAACCATCCACTACAGATACAGCACGTTTCCAGCGTGGCTTCATCTCTTTCACTCCATTCATTGTTTTGCTGTAGAAATCAAAGTTCTGAGCATTGATTGCATCACTTAAACATGAAGCAGAAGCATCAATCAATTTCCATTGCAGATAAGCAATCTGATCTTTCAACGGAATAGTATTGATTATATTCACCACTTCTTTTATAGAAGCTGGCTGACCTATATTAATTTCTTTCAGGCCATTCAACCCAAAATCCTTGAGAAATTCATCCCAACCAAAAGAAGGATACTGTTTCTTCAATGCAGCAACCGTCATCTTGTTGTAGTTGGCATGAGGATCTCTCAGCTCCACCTTTGTACGGGCAGCCTTTGCCAAACGGGTTTCAATCAATAGGACAGATGCCATAGCCTTTTGTGCTGCAGCCTTATCGAATCCCACTAACTGGAACATTTTCACAACATGCAGTTTGTATTTATCACGAATTTCCTTCGTCTTAGTATCATTATCCAAATAATACTCACGCTCGCCCATACTTATGCCGCTCTGGTATGTATGAACCATATTCATTGAACTGTTCATATCGTCAGGACTCACATAAACAGTGAAAAAGGGATCAAGCCCCATCTTACGCATATCGGCCATTAAGGAATAAATACCTGATTTGCCCTTTAATGAAGCAATTTTCTTCAGATAAGGTTTGATTGGAGCCGCGCCCTCTTTATTCAATTTTGCGCTATCCATAGCTATATTATACAAATCACCAATCTTTTGTCCCACTGTTCCCTGTTGATTCTTTGTATTTGCAAGTCCTTCTATCAGGCCTTTCAATTGTTCACGATTATTTTCAGCCAACTTATCAAAAGAGCCAAAACGTGCATATTCACCTGTCAGCGGATTATTTTTCATCCATCCTCCACAAGCATACTGATAAAAATCCTTTCCAGGTAATGCGGTCTTATCGAGATTATTGAAGTCAACTCCTGGAGTTAACTGCGCACTCATTTTGCTATTCCACCCAGTACTCATTAAGCAAAATGCAATTAACGGTAAATAATTCTTTAATTTCATACATTATTGATTATAGTTATCATCTTTATTTCGCTATTTGACGCGAATACAAAAGATAAAATCACAGAGAGTGATATTATTAATACAAAAAAATATTCAAAAGACATTTTATTCCCCTTTAGCCTCTTCCAGTTCGATGGAAGCAGACTCCCATTCCTCAACCACGCTGTCCATCTCCTGTTTCAGACTTTGATGCTGAGCATAAAGTTCCATATCCGAGGCTCCTTCAGGAGTTGCCATCTTTAATTCAACCGCCGATATCTTTTCCTCCAGTTTCTCAATTTTCTTTTCACAATCACTCACCTGTTTCTCCAGTTTACGGAGTTTTTTGTTCAGTTCTTTCTGTGCTTCATAAGAGAGCTTATTTTCAGATACTGTTTCAGGTTCGTCATTCTGTACGGTGGGAGAAGCTGATAATTCGGTCTTGCGCTGCAGCTCATTGAGACTGTCCATCTTCTTCTTTTGCAAGAAGTCATAAATGCCACCCAGATGTTCTTTGACCAGTTCCCCGCCAAACTCATAAACCTTAGTGACCAAGCCATCCAGGAACTCACGGTCGTGAGAAACAAGAATCACCGTTCCGTCAAAATCTTTAATAGCATCCTTGAGTACATCTTTTGTACGCATATCCAGGTGGTTGGTAGGCTCATCGAGGATCAGCAAGTTGACCGGTTCAAGCAACAGTTTAATCATAGCCAACCGGGTACGTTCTCCACCGGAAAGTACCTTGACTTTTTTGTCGGAAGCCTCTCCGCCAAACATAAAAGCGCCCAATATATCACGAATCCTGGTACGGATATCTCCAGTTGCCACATAATCAATCGTATCGAACACGGTGAGAGTCTCGTCAAGCATCTGTGCCTGATTCTGGGCAAAATAGCCAATCTGCACATTGTGTCCGATGGTTAGTTTGCCTTCATAATCAATATCTCCCATGATACATTTTACCAATGTAGATTTACCTTCACCGTTCTTTCCCACGAAAGCCACTTTTTCACCACGGTTAATGGTGAGATTTACATCATGATAAACCACATGATCGCCATAAGCCTTCTTTAAATCCTCAGCTATAATGGGATAATTCCCAGAGCGGGAAGCCGGTGGAAATTTAAGCCTCAGCGAAGAGGTATCCTCATCGTCCACTTCAAGGCGTTCAATCTTATCCAACTGTTTGATACGACTCTGCACCTGCACCGCTTTCGTGGCTTTGTAACGGAAACGTTCTATAAAGTCCTCTGTTTCCTGTATCTGTTTCTGCTGGTTTTCGTAAGCACGCAACTGCTGTTCCCTCCGTTCTTGATGAAGTTCTACATAGTGTGAGTAAGAAACCTTATAATCATATATTTTTCCGCAATTGATTTCGATGGTACGAGTTGTTACCCCATCAAGAAAAGCACGGTCGTGAGATACCAATACCACAGCATTGCAACGAGTAGCAAGAAAGTTCTCCAGCCACTGTATACTCTCTATATCAAGGTGGTTGGTAGGCTCATCCAGCAAAAGAACGTCCGGTTTTCTCAGTAAGAGCTTTGCCAGTTCAATACGCATACGCCATCCACCACTAAATTCCGAGGTAGGACGAGAAAAATCATTCCGGTTAAATCCCAGTCCAACCAATGTTCGTTCTATTTCAGCCTGATAATTGGTACCGCCCATCATGAGGAAACGTTCGTTCTCATGTGTAAACCGGTCAATCAGTTTGTGGTAACTTTCCGAATCATAATCAGTCCTGTCTGTCAGTTCCTGGTTCATCCGCTGAATATTCTCCTGAAGTTCCTTGATATGTCCGAACGCCTGCTCAGCCTCCTCCATCACCGTATACTGATCACTAAGAATCATCACCTGCGGAAGGTATCCAATTGTCACATCTTTCGGTGCTGAAACCGTGCCCGCCGTAGGAGTCTGCAACCCAGCCAAAATCTTTAGCATAGTCGATTTCCCTGCACCATTTTTCCCAACCAGACCAATGCGATCTTTCTTGTTAATCACATACGATACGCCATCAAAAAGCGCTTTGGCATTAAACTCTACTTTTAAACCTTCTACTGAAACCATCTTTATATATTGTTGTCTTTTATTCTTACTAAAAGTGCAAAGATACAACAAAAGCATAAAAATAGCCTTATTAAACGTTTCTTAATCAAAACAAAAAAAGCACATAACACAAAAAAACGAAACGACCAGCCTAAACAGTAAAAATTTGAAACATATAATATTAAACCAAACAGATACAAGAACAAATACTTAGAACATATAATAACTTTGTATACATAAAACTACTTCCCCTTTCTGTTAAAAAGAGACATTATATCATATTTTGAAATTAATCTTTTTTCGCCATTATGCTCGATATATATTTTATAGTCATCACCCCCAACTTCTTCTTCAAACAAATCAACAACTCTAACATCTAAGACTTTAGCAATTCGACTTAACATATTAAGTGTTGGATTCCCATTTATTGACGTATAGAGTGATTGATATGATATTCCTAAACGTTTGGACACCTCTTGCAAAGTCAACCCTTTTTCCTTACAAATAACCTGAATTTTGAGCATAATTATTTATCTGTTCTATAAATATAAATATTAAATAACACTAAATTTTGATTCTCCTAAAAAAGCAAAAGAATATGCCTGATTAAGAAAACTTATATTAGAAACCACTTGGTTAATAAATTTAAAGTATCTAGGTTAACCACAAAAACAAATATAGAAAATTAGTTATAATTAACTGCACTATCATCACTAAAAAGGAATCATTTAAACCGTATTTTTACTTAATTTTAATAAAAATAACTCGATAATTTAAATTATAAATAGCTAAAAAGAGAAGAAAAGGGCTATGTATTCATAGAACAAAAGGAAAACAAACTTATAAAATAAGATAAGAATTAAATTCACTAAACAACCAATAACTTTACTAAAAAACAAGAATGCATAAATTCATTTTATATAGCTATATCGAGAATCATTCAATATCAATATATATATTGATATTTATAAAAACAGAGTAATATTAAATAGAAATAATCAATGTAAAATATATATTACATTTCACATTAACATAATTTTATCTAAATAAATAAAATAAAAAAAGGGTTCCATTCTTTTATATAAATATATATACATACATTTGCAGTAATATATAAACATATAATATAGCTAAAAAGATAATTTAATTTAATGACCAAGGTTTTATTTAGCATAATTTCTATTTAAGCTTTAATATACCTCAATAATAACTCTATTATAGTTTAACAAACTTTATTAGTCCTAATAAAGAGAGCTATTTATTAACTCATTAATAATCCTGAGTTATAATAAAAAAAATATAAGTTTATGATACTTCGACTTAAAAAAAGAGATAACTATTGGCGCATGAATAGAGAAACATTCTCACAATTTATTGAACACATTAACATCTATATTGAAACAAAGCAAGAATTAAGCAATTTAGATGAAGAAGTATTATATGCTGAAATTTCTGACTATGACATTAAAAATATTGGTCTTCTTTTCGGATACCATTTACAAGACAATGAAACATTATTATTAGCAGAAGTTTAT
This sequence comes from uncultured Bacteroides sp., assembly GCF_963678425.1. Taxonomy (NCBI): domain Bacteria; kingdom Pseudomonadati; phylum Bacteroidota; class Bacteroidia; order Bacteroidales; family Bacteroidaceae; genus Bacteroides; species uncultured Bacteroides sp. The sequence continues at coordinate 17,079 of NZ_OY782856.1, read as the reverse complement.
CCTAATTCTCAAATACTACTGCCATCTGAAAAATTGTTTCATATAAAAATATGCAAACTAGTAAACGACAAAGTTTTATTACTAACCACCTGCATCAAAAGACAATAATCATGACAAGAGAAACAAGCTTTATTAGTTTTTTTTACAAGAGGCCATTAGTGTGTAAAAAACAGACCAAACAGTACGAACTATTATCAAAAGAGTACTATCTTTGAGAGCCAAAATATTACCAACAAAATCTATTTACTAATGAACCAGAATTCTTCACGCCTCTACGTAGTCGACGCCTTGAGAGGATTTGCTATTATTTCTATTATGCTTCTTCATAATCTTGAACATTTCGATTTTTACTATACACCATCTTATTTCCCTGATTGGTTAAAGGCTTTGGATAAAAGTGTATGGGATAGTTTATTTTTCATTTTTGCAGGAAAATCGTATGCCATTTTTGCTCTGCTTTTCGGATTAACGTTCTTTATTCAATCTCATAATCAGGAAAAGGTTGGCAAGGATTTCAGAGGAAGATTTGCATGGAGATTGCTTCTTTTACTCGGCTTTGGCATTATTAATTCAGCTTTTTATCAAGGAGATATCCTTACTATTTATGCTATTATCGGATTCGGATTGATTCCGGTAGCCAAATTCAGCAACAAAGTTGTTCTGGGAATAGCTATCTTCTTAATGCTTCAGCCTTACGAATGGATCAATCTGATATCAGGATTATCAGATCCGGCAAAAGAGATGCAAAACCCAGTTTCATGGGCTCTTTTCGGGAAAATGGTGGATTACATACCAAAAAATTCTTTCATTAATACAATTTCAGGCAATCTCACAAACGGCAGGATAGCTGTTCTAGAATGGTCATGGGAGAATGGGCGTGTTTTCCAAACTCTGTCATTATTCATGCTAGGAATGTTAGCCGGAAGGAAATCGTTATTTAAAGCCACACCTGAAAGCAAACAATTCTGGAGAAAAGTCATAATATATGCGACCATTGTTTTTGTGCCCCTCTATATAATAAAAAGCAACGCAGCTTCCTGGTTCGACAGTGAAGCCATTCGCAGACCATTTCTTACCATCTTTACATCATGGAATAATCTGGCTTTCATGTTAGTCCTCACATCAGGCTTTGTTTTGCTCTTCCAGACCAAAACCTTTGAAAAGGTTCTGAATATTTTTTCTCCAATAGGCCGCATGAGTTTGTCTAATTACATTATTCAATCTATCCTGGGTTCATTTATATACTATGGTTTTGGCCTAGGATTATATCAGTATACCGGCGCCACTTTTTGTTTGCTAATTGCCCTTACTCTAGGAACTTTACAAGGTTTGTTTAGTTCGTGGTGGATGAAGAATCATCGTCAGGGTCCGCTCGAGCGTATCTGGCATAAAGGCACCTGGATAGGGACTGATAAATAACTTTTTGATTTAGATAAATATTTATATCCCAATTATACATATTATACATATATTTGTATTTTCATCTTAAAATCAGATTATATATAACACTTATATGGAAATCTTTACTTTTAGAAACAATGCTAAAGAACAAGAATTCAAGCAACTATTTGAGACTTATTATGCCCCTTTCTGTCTATATGCAAAACGTTATATAAAGGAAGATGAACTTCGAGAGGATTTGGTTTCTGATGTATTTGCTACCCTATGGAGCAAACGAGATGATATTGAATTACAGGCAGAAACTACTATTGCCTACATTAAAGTCTGCGTGCGGAATGGCTGCTTAAATTATCTGAAGCATCTTAACTATGAAACAAACTATGTAGAACAATGTCTAAATAATGAGCCACAATATGCAACTTCACCGGACTGTGTCTATACATTGAAAGAATTGTATCATATACTAAACGAATCATTAAATACCCTTCCCGAAAATTATCGTACCGTGTTCATAAAGAGTTTTTATGAAGGGAAAAAGCTCTCTGAAATAGCCAGTGAGATGAATATTAGTATAAAATCTGTAGATCGCTATAAAGCAAAGGTTATGCAAGAACTAACTAAAGAATTAAAAGATTATCTCCCATTGCTGCTTTTCTTGCAGCAATGGAATAATCTTCAATAATAAGGTAATTACAAGTAATTTTTGTAACACGTCAAGTGGTAATCCCGGAGCTATACCTACTCTACATTCAGCATACTATTCAACCTTATGTCATCTGATGAAGCACCAACCATTACAGCAAAATCTCCTGGTTCCACAACCTTTTTCATTTTCTGATTAATAATTGACAAATCGTCTTCATTCAAAGAAAATGTTACTTTTTTCTCTTCTCCCTTTTTTAGGAAAATTCTTTCAAAGTGTTTCAACTGCTTTATAGGCTGAACAGTAGATGCATATTCATCTCTTAAATAGAGTTGAGCAACCTCATCACCATCATAAGATCCAACATTTTTCACCGTAAAGGATATATTAAATTTGTATTTCTCTATTTTATCCACCTGCAGATTTCCATATTCAAATTTAGAGAAACTCAATCCATAGCCAAAACAATAAAGAGGAGATGATGACATCTCCACATAATTATGTCCTGTTGGATTTACTTTGTTATAATATACTGGAATTTGTCCTACAGAGCGCGGTACTGAAACAGGCAATCGTCCGGCAGGGTTATAATCACCAAAAAGAACATCCGCTATGGCATTACCTCCTTCCTGACCGGGATACCAGGCAGTAAGTAAAGCATCCGCATTTTCTGATGCCCAGTTCATATTCAATGGGCGACCTTCTATATAAACTACAATTACAGGTTTCCCTGTGGCTTTTACTGCTTTCAGTAAATCAAGTTGTTTTCCCAGTAAGTCAAGTGTTGCCCTATCGGAACCTTCTCCGCTTTCCATATCACTGATATCCTCTTCCGAAATTATTGCGGCACCAGTCTCAATATATTTGGTTTTAAAATCTCTGGCACTCGACCCTCCAACAGCAACGATAGCAACATCAGCCCTTTGTGCAGCAGCCACAGCTCTATCAATTTCAGTATGTAAAGAATCTCTAATAGCACACCCCTTAACATATTCTATCTGCGATGTTTTCAATTTAGATGTTATCCCATCCAATACTGTTTTTACATTACTACCTTCCTGAGGCGCAGTATAATCACCAAGCATATTATATCTATTATCAGCATTAGGCCCGATAACAGCAATTTTAGTTTCTTTGCTTAAAGGAAGAATGCCATTATTCTTAAGCAATACGATCGCTAGCTGAGCAGCCTGACGAGCTATATCAATATGCTCTTTCCCACGCACTACATTTTTAGCTAAATTAGAACTTACATAAGGGTGTTCAAAGAGTCCCATTTCAAATTTGAGACGAAGCACTCTGCACACGGCTGTATCAATTATCGATTCAGAAATATTACCCTGTTGAACAGCATTTATAAGATTAACAAAAGCATCCCCGCCAAGATCTACATCCAGACCAGATTTCGCAGCCATCACTGCGGCATCTTTCATTGTAGGTGCCACAAAGTGACTGCCATGTAATCCTTCAATACTATATAAATCAGAAACAACAAGACCTCTGAATTTCCATTCATCACGCAACAGACTAGTAAGTAAGTAGCTATTCCCTGTACAAGGAATACCATCAATAGAGTTATAAGATGTCATCACTGAGAGTGCACCTGCATCTATCGCAGATTTGAAAGGAGGAAGAAATCTCTCATGAAGTTCACGTATCCCTACATGAGAGGAATTTCCATTCTGCCCCCCTTCAGGAATACCATATGCAATAAAATGTTTCAGAGTAGTTATTACACTGTTGGGGTTAGTAAGGTCTCCCTCACCTTCTCCTTTTATCATACCATCAACCAAAGCAGCACTAAGCACTTGATCTTCACCAAATGTCTCTTCTACGCGCCCCCAGCGAGGATCACGCACAAGATCTAAAACAGGACCGTAAGCAATGTGCCCGCCCTGTAATCGCAACTCTCTACTGATAACAGAGCCTACTTTTTCTAATAATTGTGGCGACCAACTGGCAGCCAGTCCAATTCCTGTCGGGAATACGGTAGTACCAATAGCCATGTGCCCATGTGGACATTCTTCTGCAAGAAAGACAGGAATACCCAAACGAGTATGCTCCATCACATAACGTTGCAAAGCATTCCCTGCCTCAGCAGCCAATTGGGGATTCAATCCATTCTCCAACGTCTTTTTGGTCCATGGGTCAGCCCGATAGACTCCCCATAACATACCAATATGTCTATCCTGGAGCAATTTCTCATATTTCTTAGAACAAGAAACCTTTTTTCCTTGTTTCTCATACATTTCCCAGCCAAGCGAACACAAGAGCTGGCCAACTTTTTCTTCTAAAGTCATACGACTTAACAGGTCTGAAGTACGCTCTTCAACACTTCTTTTAGGATCTTTGTATTTGAAGTCCGACTGTGCATGCGTTGTATGAATTAAGACTAAAGAGCTTGTTAACGCTAAAAATAAAAAACGGATTTTCATATCTAATTAATAATTTAACTTCTGTCAATATTTAAAGAAAAAGGATAGCGCTTTTACGACTCAGATGTCATTATGCTAGAAACGCTAATAATTAAATTCTAAACGAGTAAAAGCATTATAAAACAGAGTCTAAAATTATAGAATTTTCTCATATCGCCAGTCGATTCATAAGGAATTTAATAAAAAATAAGGTATAGCATTGAAGACTGTAAAATGTCATAGCAAACCAAATAAACTTTAGAATAGATTAGACTAGACAATGTCCTTATTGAATTATTTAATGATAAATCAAAAGGAATCAAACAAATACATTGATACAATGTATAGTTTCCCTAATTCATTGCTAATCTTCCGGACTAATAGTATTAACCTTTCTTAGAAACCAATTATTTATAATATAAAAAAGAGGGAATAATATCTTTCTGTTCGTAATTTGTTTCGAATCAAAACTAATTTAAAAATCGTATAACCTCATAGAATAATGTGGTTACACGATTTTTTCTAAAAACAAAACAATCTTTTTACTCAAAAATAAACTTTAGAATGGGCACTTCATTCCTTCTACCCAAGAGATCGTTCCTGAAGCAACAGCATCATGTCCATGCCCAGTCAAATCACTTACTGTACCATCCTTAGCTTCACCATTGAATCTCCAGTAAGCGACCAAACCATCAGAAGTAGGATCAACATAGCAAACATTTTCCTGTAACTGATTGGGAGTTAAAGCCTTATTCCAAACACGTGCTTCACTAATGTAACCATTGAGATAACGACCTCTTTCAGAACGTCCAATATGGAAACCATCCATATAATTATCATTAAAATTAATAGCACCTCCACTAGTCGTTGCATATGTTTCTTTCTTACCATTAATATACAACGTCAATGCATTTCCATTGTAAACTACAGCAATATGATACCACTGACCTGTAGAAAAATGAGTTTCAGTAGTCATCGGATACTTCTTGCCACCAACCTTGCCACCTGCCATCTGCAATTGGTTCGGATCACAACTTACGTCGCCAAAGCGAAGCAGAAAATTCTCTTCAATTCCCATCACAGAGCTGATATAAGGATTGTAGTTTGCAAAACTATTAACGTAGATCTTACACTCCATTGTCAAAGCTGAAAGAGCAGCCACATCTGAAGATGTAGCAAACGTAGGAACTGTAAAATAGGTAGAACCAGCCAGATTAACAACTTTCGTTGTCAATACACGATTAATTACAATATAATCGGTGCGAGATGCTTCCAAGACCTTCATATCACCATCGGTTTGTGTTATGGTAACAGGAATACAGTAAGTTACCCCCTCTTTAAAATTCTCTGTAGAAATAATAGATAATTCTGCCTGAGTTGACAAATAGGCCTCATTCTTTATTGTTACATCACCGTTTGTCAACGCATAACTACCCTCGGGAGGAACTTGATAAGAACGTTTATTTGCTTTGTTATAAGCGTCTATCAGCTCTGGTTGAACTTTCATGGTTACTTTCGTATCACGATTTACCTTATCAGTAGCCGTAACTGTTAACCCCATACTTGAGGGACCATCAATCGTAAATTTTGTGGTAGGCTGTGTTTCAGTTCCTGTTATGTAAATTACATCATGAAATTCAGCCGCATCCTGGCAACTAGCAAGCAGCGATGAGACTGCAATAAATACTATATACAATAATTTCATTTTCATTATAGTTCTGATTTTATGGTTTATGATTACTTAGCATAGATATTGAACTCATATATAGACCAAGATGATCCTGCCAAATCCCATTTTATGTAACGAGCGGTTACTGGAGAATAAAATATAACATTTTTCACTTCTGTGAGAACTTCTCCTTGTTTACTCCAAGTTTTACCATCATTACTTAATGAGAATGTAGAATTCTTGATTGAATATGTAGGAGACATAGACAGTGCAGTAATATTATATTCTTTGCCTAAATCTATAGTCATTGATGGATTTTTGCTAAAATAACAATACCACTCTGAGCTCCAACTTTCAATGCCATCAAACATACTGGCAGGACTACCATCTTCATAATACAGATCACCTCCATTAGTATCATAAGCAGCAGACCATCCTGATCTGTCAGTTACTTTACTACCGGTAATATCATTATCAGTAGCACTATCCCAGATATTATCTACATCTTTTGAAATATTAATAGCCAGATAGGTCGTATTCATGTTTGTACTAACTGCGGAATTATCACCCTCAGCAGACTTTATTACAACAGGAATAAGATAGCCTCCAACTTCCTTCAGTTTAGGTAAAGCATCTTTAGAGACGGAAACTGTTACGGAATCAACCGAAGCTAACGAATCAGCTGGAATAGTAACAGTTCCATTCTCAAAATTAACCGCTCCATCAGGAACCTGAACATATTTTGCACCATTCTTTGCATTATAAGCTGCAATTAATGAGTTATCTAATGCAACTGTAACCTTTACATTACTTTTCATTTTTTGAGTACAACGTACTGGGAATTTTAGACTTACATTTCCAGCAGAACCAACAGGAGTATGAATCACTTGATAGGTAGTGACATTTGCGCCTGCACTAGCAGGAATATAAATACGACTCTTGCTATCTCCAGGAAAGTCATAGTTCTCATCACTGCTACAAGATGCAAACAGTATTGCTGTAATTATGAACAAGCCAGTATATAGAGCCTTGAGATTTAATAAATTCTTCATAATAAATCAGATTAATAATATTCTTAATATAACAAATCTTTAATGTACGGCAGGATTCTGCGTCTGAATAGCTTTCCTCATTGTTTTGTAAGGAGGATCCAGGTTATAGTCACGGTGCATATAAAATGCTCCAAAACCACCTTTTCGGTCACCAGTCCTGGGTATCCAACGAGCCATGCCTTCTAATGAATACAAACGACTTCCATCAATACTTAGTGTATTCCCACTATATTGAGTATAAGCAACACCACCATTTTGCCAGTTGTCACCAATATTCTCAGTAACCACATATTTTCTATTAGGGATTCCGTTTGGAACATTCAAAGAGTTATCACTACTAGCATTATAAGCCTGACAAACAAAATAGTTTACATAAGGATCTGTATCACTAGGAGGTATTGTGCCATAGAAATCAATGATTAACAATTTATCAGGATTACTTGATTTGGGGCCAAGTTTTTCTCCCATGTGCTTAATTAACCAAGACATAGGCTCGCCTGTCAAATAATCACCTTCTGGTTCATAGTCCAAATCAGCTCCATCCAGATCATTATCAAGAACCATATTTACCAAATAATCCCCAAAAGCGTTCACTCCGACACTATCTTTAGAGAACTGAGGGAAATTCGCTATACGGATAATAGTAGGAACTACCATCTTAGTTCCTTTTACATCACGTACAAAGCGCATTTCTTTATAAGCTATAGAGTCATAGAATGTCACTGGATCATTCTTCTTAAGAGAAGGAATTCCGCCCCATAAGCTACAGATATCCAAGCTATCTGGTAATCCCATAAAACGGATAGCCAGAGAGTGATGTTGCGTGTAATCTGCAAACCAACCAAAAGCTATGGAGTGATCAGATTTCTTGTAATCACGTAAGTTCTGATAATATAAATCGCTATAAGTATATGGCTTCTGAATGTTCAATGCTTCAGGAGTTGTTTGATCTTCACAACCAACAAAAACGCCGGTAACCAGAACGAATAACAGAATAAATATATTTGTTTTCATTATTTGTAATTTAATAGTTAAACATTATTTAGCGTCCCACCAAAGTTTAGTTCCGCCATTGTCATCACCTTTTAGCAAAGTAACAGCTTTAGCAACTTCTGCAGCATTGTTTATATACTCTGTATTTGGGAATGGCAAGCGACGAATTTGTTTGTCAGTATCTATCTTACCACCACTTAGATTTACCTTATTCGGGAAAATTTTAGGATAACCTGTACGCCGGAACTCGGACCAAGCTTCTTGTCCATTAGGGTAAGTTGCTATCCACTTTTGAGTAATAATACGTTCCAGATTCTGTTCAAAATCTGCCGAGTCATTCCATTTGATAGTTATGGCACTTAAAGCATTTTCACTGTTTCCTCCATTTTGAGGATCCACATAATTTGCAGGAACATTAGTTTCATCGGCAATGTAATTATCTGCACCTGACACACCGCAGTATGTAAATGAGTTCTTAATACCATTTTCGTAAAATTCTTGTACAGTACCTCCCATATTCCATCCTCTTAAAACTCCTTCAGCTCTTAAGAAGTATGATTCAGAAGCATTCATCCAGCAAATATTTGAGCTAGAGATTACGTTTAGTTTTGAAAAAGGACCTTCTGAATAAGTTGCTTTAGAGGTGATTGTAATACCGTTACGGATTCCACGATATGTTCCATCTGATGCTTTTGCAAAATAAGTGGCAATACGGGGATCTTTATAACCATTAAGATAAGAATCCATTGTACCTCCCATACGAACATCATCAAAGCTATAACAGATTTCATACAACGGGTTGATAAATGTCAAATCTTTTGTTTGATGTAAAATTGCAGAATCATCCGAAGTAGACATAACGCCAACTTTATGACTCACTGCAGATTCAGCTTCTTGCTGAGCTTTAGAAGGATCAATGTAAGCCAAACGCATTGCTAATCTCAACTTTAAAGAATTTGCAAACTTAATCCATTTTTCAACTTTGCCACTATAAATAAAGTCATAGTCCGACATCAAAGTCACAGAACTATTCCCATTATATAACTCAGTAAGAGTATTTATAGCATAATCCAAATCTTCAAAAAAGGCATAATAAACATCTTTCTGACTATCATAAGAACTTTTTAATGCCCCATTTCCAAAATTCTTATATGGAATCGGGCCGTACATATCTGTTATACGTGACATCCCAGCAACTTTAATTATAGTAGCCATTGCCAGAGTTTGAGGAGATTCTATTTCAGCGGCCTTCTTTATTGAATACCAAGGTTGCATAATATCAGTATAAGCTCTGTTAAACGCGGCATTATACCAATTTGAAACTAAATTATATGTACAGTTATTAGAATTAGACAGCCATAAACCACAAGCTCCCATATAACCAGAGAACACATCGCCAGCCAGATTTTCTGTAATCTGATATGTACCACCTTCTTCCTTACCAACAATAAATACACTCTTTTCCATCTGTACAAAGAATGAACCAGTAAGTAAATTATCGCGCTTCATCATATCTGATGTTGCTTCATTGGGATTAGTGTTCCAATTCTCAAATTCACCAATACAACCGTTTGTTGTCAGTAATACTGTAAAAACAGAGGCACACAACAAAAATTTATTTAATGATAAATATCTATTTTTCATCATATCAAAGTTTTTTAATAGTATTAGAAACGAAGTTTTACAGAAAAGCCGATATTACGAAGACTAGGCTGCATAAAATAGTCTATACCCTGAAAATAAGTTCCGGTACTTGCTGTTAATTCTGGATCGTAAGGGGCTTTATTATAGAACATGAACAAATTACGACCAATCAAAGAAACATTCATGCTTTTTACAAAACTCATCAACTTACTAACAGGCACATCGTATCCAAATGTCAATTCTGCTAAACGAACGTTGGTAGCACTGTAAACATACATAGAACCAACTCCAGCTGTACCACCACCTATAGTCTGATAGTAAGGCTGTGCAGGTATACGAAATCCATTAACTAAAGCGCCTCCGTTATCACGTGCATCAGCTGTAGCTTGTGATACTCCAAAAGCATCCATCACTGCTTGTGTTAACGATACACCTACTCCACCCACACGGGCACTGATTAAGAATCCTAAACTCAGACCTTTCCATTCAAAGCTATTTCTCCAGCCTATGTTATACAAAGGGTTAGTATTACCAGCATATACATAGGTATTGGGATCCGCCTTTACAGCTTTAGATGTATAATCTACATTTATATAACCATGTTCATCTGTTTTCAATGTAGTTACATATAAATCACCCATAGCACCACCTTCTTTCAAGATAGTTTTGCAACTTCCAGTACCTCCCATATCCATCTCATTCATTGATATTGTTTCTCCACCTGGAGTAGTATATGATGGCAACAACTTAATTATCTTATTTTTATTAAGAGAATAAACTAAGTTTGAATTCCAAAGCACAGGGCCAAGTTCTTGTTTTAAGTTCAGAGATGCTTCTATACCTTTATTATCAATCTGACCAGCATTTACATAAAAACTAGTATATCCGGATGTTGAAGAAAGCGTTGGATTAAATAATTGATTATATGTTGATGTTTTATACAATGAAACATCTAATTTCAGCTTGTCTCCCCATAACTGTGTCTGCAAACCTACCTCATAAGATTTAGTGCGTTCAGGTTCCAAGCCATCATTCGGGAAGAAAGTTATACTTTTAGGATAACCCGATGCAAATGAATAAGTAGGAATTGTTATATAACGCTGAGGTGCATTACCTACTTCACTATAAGAGAAACGAGCTTTCATAAAAGAAAGGACTTTTGACTTAATTGGAAATAAATCTGTAAGAATAGTAGATATACCAGCCGAAGGATATAAAGGAACGGAACTAGATTTTGTATTAGCTAAAGCTGAAGTCCAATCTTTACGAGCGGTTAGATCTAAATAAACCAGCCCTTTAAATCCGACTTGTGCAGTAGCAAAAATAGCCTGTGTCTGGTCATGATAATTATCCTGGCTAGTTTTTGCCTGAGACATATTCAAATTGTTAATTGAAAACAAATTAGCAGCACTTTGAAGATTTCCACCTAAACTTGAATAATCATAAACTACATCACGAATACTAGTTCCTAAAGTTGCAACAAATGATATATCACCGAAATACTTATTAATATTCATCATAGCATCAGCATATATCTGCTGGGTATATATATCATCTTTATAGAATGCTCCGTATTTATCTGCAAAAAGACCAGAAGTAGATGCTGAGTATTTTTTCTTATTAACAGCAGTACTATAATCTAATTTTGCTCTACCAATAACATTTAACCAACTATTGATGTTATATTTTAATGCGCCACTCATCAGAAAGCGGTTTTTATGATTAACAAACATATCTCTTTCTGTAATCCAGTATGGGTTCTGCATTTGTAAACCTAAGTCTCCGTAAGGCCAATACTGAGTTTTGAAGTTTCGGGAAACATTATAGCGTTCAAATGTTTGATATTTTCTGATATCCTCACTGCGAGGAAACAGATATATAGGAACAAGAGGATTAAAATATTGTCCTTGAGAAAGCATATTTTGTTCTTTGATATCCATATACATAGCAGCTAAATCAAGATTTAGTTTATCTTGAAGAAAACTACTGGAATTTCGTATAGAGAAATTATATTTACCTAAGTCGTTATTATGAATAATTCCCTCTGCTGTTGTAGATGATGCAGAAAAATATGTTTGATTCTTTTCGCTACCTGTAGATAAGCTAATAGAGTTATTTACATTATATCCTGTCTGAAAAAAGTCTTTAGGATCATAAGAGCTTGGTGTTGATAACTTATCTCCCCAGCTATAATAACTCCCGGATTCAGAACCATAGGTGTTCTGAAACTTAGGCATAACAAAAGGAGAATAGAAAGAAGTACTATTTGATATATTTACAGAAAAACTATTCTTTTCTCCTTTCTTTGTAGTAATCATCACAACACCGTTAGCTGCGTCGCTTCCGTACAAAGCAGCAGCAGCAGCTCCGCTCAATACAGACATAGACTCTATATCATCTGGGTTTAAGGTAGAAACCCCATCTCCAGACTGTCCCATACCTGAATATAAATCGGATGGCTGATTTACCTGTAAAGAAGGCAATGGAATACCATCAACTACATATAACGCATTGTTGTTACCCGAAATTGATTTTGTACCACGCATTACCACTCTTGCAGAGCCTCCGATACCAGAAGAGCTTGTATTGATAGTAACACCGGCTATCTTTCCAGCCAGGCTATTCATAAAGTTTGCATCCTTAACCCCTATAATTTCGGATGCGGCAACCTGTTGCACATTGTAGGATAATGCTTTTGCTTCTTTCTTTATTCCCAATGCAGTAACAACAACCTCATTCAGTTCAACACGATTCTCTTCGAGAACAATATCCAAAGTACGAGTATCTGCAACTGCTACAGTTTTAGACGTATAACCGGTATAAGTGATAGATAACACATCTCCTTTCTTTGCCCGCAAAGAAAAGTGTCCATCCATATCAGTAGTAGTACCGGTAGAAGTACCTTTAATCATGATGTTAACACCTATAAGAGTTTCCCCATCCTTATCTTTTACAGTACCCTTTATTTGATAAGCAGGATCTTGTGCAACTACATTTGCCTTTTTTGTTGAAAGGATGATTTGCTTATTTACAATTGTATAAGCAATATTCGTTCCTTTAAAAATTTCATTAAGAACTTCGGGAATATTCCCGCTTTTACTATTTACCGATACAATACGATGTGTATTGATAGTTTTGTCATTATAGAGAAAAACATAATCTGAATTTTCCTCTATTTGGTTTAAGACTTGCTCTATGGAAGCATTTGATAATGTGATAGAGCTCTTCGTCCTTTGTGCATAGGTTGTAGCTGACTGCAACTGAAATACGACAAAAAACAACATTACGAAACTAATCTTCATAACTAAAGGGAGTTTTAGATTTAAAGAACATTTGTGTTTTGATACAATCAAATGGTTTTTTTTCATAAATTTGCGATTGACTAAAGTTTTTATACTATTTAAACTAAGGTTGTGACTTCCGTACGTATTTGCAAGATTCTCACGGATGTCAACGTTCTTAGAAAGGAGGCTTATCTAAAGCTTCCTTTCTTTTTATTACGGCGTGTGTTATTACATAGGCTAAGTGTTTTTATAGATCGGTTAATATTGGTTTATAATAATTCGTTTTTTAGTAAATGTTTCATCTTGATTCTGAACAGGCTCCTCAATTTTCCACTTCAATGTGGTCGATTTACTTAGATAGTCTAATATCTGGGGGAGAGTTTCATTAGTAAAGGTTGCCCGATAGTTATATTCTTTACCTGAATTATTATGGAACTCTATATCTACGTTATAATGTCGAGCCAATCTTCGGAACATCTCATCCAGTGGGGCATTACGAAAAATAAGCTTTCCATCTTTCCAAGCCGTTTTTTCATAAACATCGACTTTCATTTTATTCAATCGGTTTGTTGTCTTATCATAAAGCAATTGTTCTCCTGGCTCCAATCGTACAACGGTTTCGCGATCAGGAGCAATTACATTCACTTTCCCCTTTTCAAGTACCACCTCTATAGTGCTTTCATCTTCATAAGCACTCACATCAAATCGGGTTCCATATACATAAACCGACATTCTGTTGGGAGTATTTACATAAAAAGGATGCTTTTTGTCGGCTTGCACTTCAAAATAAGCTTCCCCTTTCAGTTCCACCTCACGTTTGTCACTGGCAAAATGAATAGGATAGCGTAATTTACTACCTGAATTTAGCCAAACTACAGACTTGTCTGGAAGCTCATAACGAACAACAGTGCCAGTTGGGGTAGTTACCTCTGCGTATTGAATCGGTTCTGACTGATGGTTATAATAAAGATATCCCAAGATAATAGATGACAATAGCAATGGAAGTGTCAGCATCGCAGCATATCGTGTAAGCAGCTGAAACAAAACCACCCTGTGTTTCTCTTTGATTCTCTTCCGTGTATTATTATAAGCTAAAGGTATGTCTATAGACTCACACTCCTCTATATCAGCAGCTATCTCCAGCGTTTTTTTTATCTGTTTGATCTTTGCACGCAATTCCTCTGAACAAGCCATGGCTTTTTCCACTATTTCCTGCTCTTCAGATGAACATTGTTTTTTGCAATAGCGAAACAACAACTCCGGCTCTATCTGTTCTAATTCTTCTTTCAAAATATTCTTTTTTAGGATCCTTTCACTAATAATACAACTACTCTAAACAAAAAGGACAGAAAAAAACTTTTTTTTCAAAAAATAAAATAGATAGAAGGATTTAGGAATAAATCCAGTCAATTGAGCTCTTAAAAATTATATCTGATTATTTCTTTATGTTGAATTGGTATTTGTCCTCCTCCATTTTCTAGTATTGCAGAGAGAAAAACAATTTTACTTACCACTCACAACTATCTTCTTGCTGTCTCTTTTTGTATAAAGTGCAAAGGTACAACAAAGACGTGAAGTGAACACTTTTCAGAAAAGCTTCTTTTTTTAACCTATAACTAAATAAACAGAATATAGGCAGAGGTTTATATTACGCATAGGAACAGATAAATAACTTTTCAGAGAAAAACCATTCACCAATAAATAAAATTCATTGATGAATGGTTTTGAATTATTGGCGAATAACGCTTCAAACTCCCGCCTGTTTTTTTTGAGAGCAGGCGGGAGTTTGCTCAACATCCGGTTACGTTTAAAAAAAGGCAGGCGGGAGGTTTTTTACATCGCACTTTGTAAAAATTCTACAAAAATTAAAAAGTTACCATCACTCCATCACGATCTCTTGTAACACATTAGAATATAATGCATTAGCCCGTGATGGTAGCATTCTGATCCGTCACTGAGCCCACACTTTCGGGGGGCAACCATCACGGTTTCGTTCTATTTAAGGTAAGCGTCTCCGCGATACCATCTTGTCCGTGATGATTTAGCCTTTTATCTTTGTCTTCCAAAAAAGAAGAAAGATGAAATCATCCGAACTATACACAAAAACGATAGAAGGCTACAAGCAGGAAATTAGTGTCAGTCTTATTACTTTGCATGATTACTGTAAAACACATCATATAAATTATAAGGGTATTCAACTCTGGATGTCCAGAAATTCAATTACTGTAGCCCAGTTGAAAAGAGAAATCACTGTGCATTCTGATTCTCCTTCAGATTTTCCGGTTGTCCAAACAGAATCAGGGCAACGGATTTATCCTCTATCTTTTCAGACAGCGGGAGTTCAAAAAGAAGACATCCGTAAGAACACTTATTCATGCGTGAAAGGAGTGAATATCACTTTCCCGGACGGAGTGATTGTTTCGATTAAAGAGATAACCCAGGAAGATCTTAATAAATTTATTCTTTCATATAATACCCATTAATAGTATGTTTGCACTTACAGAATCCATGAGCTACTTTCTCTGTCCTCACTATGTGGACATGCGAAAAGGTATCTACTCTTTGTACCAGTTGGTAAAGTCAGACATGAAACGGAACCCGCTATCGGGAGAGGTTTTTCTGTTTGTAGGTAAGAACAGAGAGTCAATCAAGATCCTACACTGGGAGAACGGAGGTTTTGTTTTATATCAGAAGAAACTTGAAAGAGGCACTTTTGAGATACCCTGTTTTAATCCTTCCAGTGGTCAGTATGAGATGAAATGGACGACGTTCGTTCTGATAATGGAGGGCGTCTGCATCCGTTCCGTAAAGTACAGGAAACGATTCTATGCAGATTTAATACGTTGATATACAAATATATAGATAAGCAATAACCTTTATTTTTCTTGGTAATCCTAACAATTATTCGTACCTTTAAGGCATGAATTACAAACGGATTGTTGAACTATTAGAAGATCAGCTCAGACTTTCTTCCGAAAGAGAAAAGGTTCTGCTGGAGCAAAATAGGCAGCAGTCTGCACAACTTCAGCAGCAGTCTGCGCAGATAGAAAGGCTATCTGTACAGACTGCTATTCTAACCGATACGGTCCGTTCATTGGAAGAATCCCTTCTTCAGAAGAAAGGCGACATACAAGTGCTGACCGGTAAGAACCGGGGACTGGGCAAACTCTTGTCCAACAAATCAGAAAAGATAGTTCCTCAAATCAAAGAGGAGGATAAAGGTAAGCGTCTCTGCGATACCCTATAGAATATTTTCTGGGCTTATAGTAGGTTTATTCTTTTGTCCAGGAATTCGGAAGTAGTTTCTGATAAACTTCATCGGATGCATTGGGATTGATATAAGCCATCCGGTTTAATATATCCGTAAAGTATTCGAACGTGTTTATTCCATTTAGCCTGCATGAGCAAGCCAGTGAGTAAAGCAGTGCTGTTCTCTTTGCTCCGTCGTGGCTTCCGCAAAACAGAGAGTTCTTCCTGCTTAAGCTTATGTACCTCATGTATCGTTCTATGGCATTATTATCAAGGGCATATTCTGGTCTGTCTATATAATTGCACAATGCGTCATACTCGTTCAGGGTATAATTAATCGCCTTCGAGAGTGGGCTCTTTGGAAGCATGGAAGGATTGGATTGTATTTTTAAGAGTTTTCTTTTGAGTTCCTTTAATATGGGTGGGGCATACTTTTTTCTGTATTCTAATATCCTGTCGGGTTTCCAGTGCTTCCCTATTTTATGCTCTTTCCTATAAAGCTTATTGATCACATCTATTATTTGAGTGGCATCCTTATCTGCTTCAATATCCAGGAACTTACGCTTGCAGTGTTGAAAGCAGGAAAGTCTTATTATATCGGGATATTCATCAGTTTCAAGGATTTTATAATCTATAAGTCCGTCCGATTGGATGGCTCCTTTGTACTCTTCCCCGATATAATTGGTCAGAACTTCGCGTGAGCGGGAACCCTTTTCATAAAAGTATTGTA
>NZ_OY782854.1:600000-856477 GCF_963678425.1 uncultured Bacteroides sp. | reverse complement strand
AAGAAGGGATTCTTCCAATGAACGGACCGTATCGGTTAGAATAGCAGTCTGTACAGATAGCCTTTCTATCTGCGCAGACTGCTGCTGAAGTTGTGCAGACTGCTGCCTATTTTGCTCCAGCAGAACCTTTTCTCTTTCGGAAGAAAGTCTGAGCTGATCTTCTAATAGTTCAACAATCCGTTTGTAATTCATGCCTTAAAGGTACGAATAATTGTTAGGATTACCAAGAAAAATAAAGGTTATTGCTTATCTATATATTTGTATATCAACGTATTAAATCTGCATAGAATCGTTTCCTGTACTTTACGGAACGGATGCAGACGCCCTCCATTATCAGAACGAACGTCGTCCATTTCATCTCATACTGACCACTGGAAGGATTAAAACAGGGTATCTCAAAAGTGCCTCTTTCAAGTTTCTTCTGATATAAAACAAAACCTCCGTTCTCCCAGTGTAGGATCTTGATTGACTCTCTGTTCTTACCTACAAACAGAAAAACCTCTCCCGATAGCGGGTTCCGTTTCATGTCTGACTTTACCAACTGGTACAAAGAGTAGATACCTTTTCGCATGTCCACATAGTGAGGACAGAGAAAGTAGCTCATGGATTCTGTAAGTGCAAACATACTATTAATGGGTATTATATGAAAGAATAAATTTATTAAGATCTTCCTGGGTTATCTCTTTAATCGAAACAATCACTCCGTCCGGGAAAGTGATATTCACTCCTTTCACGCATGAATAAGTGTTCTTACGGATGTCTTCTTTTTGAACTCCCGCTGTCTGAAAAGATAGAGGATAAATCCGTTGCCCTGATTCTGTTTGGACAACCGGAAAATCTGAAGGAGAATCAGAATGCACAGTGATTTCTCTTTTCAACTGGGCTACAGTAATTGAATTTCTGGACATCCAGAGTTGAATACCCTTATAATTTATATGATGTGTTTTACAGTAATCATGCAAAGTAATAAGACTGACACTAATTTCCTGCTTGTAGCCTTCTATCGTTTTTGTGTATAGTTCGAATGATTTCATCTTTCTTCTTTTTTGGAAGACAAAGATAAAAGGCTAAATCATCACGGACAAGATGGTATCGCGGAGACGCTTACCTTTTACCTCACTTTTCAAGCCTACTGTCTCGTCCTGATTCTTGTTGACTGTGTTTATTAATAATCCTAGTATTGGTTGTCTATAATTATGTATATCAACTCTAATCCTGTCAGAGGTTGTCTTCCTTGCGGCTAGCCGCAAGGAAGACAACCTTGTCCACGAAATTAAAGATATTTTCCATCATTGCATTCTTTATTCTCTCTTTTTTTATAATAGCTTTTCCATTTCCTTTCCAATGGACCTTGCATATGGCTTGCCTGTTCAGGCGTCATCATTTGAATACTGCTGTGAGGCCTTTCATTATTATACAAATTAATCACCTTCTTTATCCTCACACGGGCATCCTCTAATGATTGAAAAGACATATCATTAATCCATTCCGTTTTTAATATCCCATTCACTCTCTCCGCTATTGCATTTTCCCTTGGATCTCCATTCTGAGTCATGCTAATCCTGATATCTGCATTGACTACACTTTTGAGAAGGTTAATATAAGGCCCGCTGCAGTATTGTACTCCGCGATCAGAATGATGAATCAGTTTTGCCCCCTCAGGGAGCTTAGACAAAGCCATTTTTAAAGCTTCTATAGGTCCTTTCATTTCTAATGTTTCAGACAAATACCAGCCTACAATCTTATGGGAATATGCATCTGTTATCAGACTTAGATAATAGAAACAACCATCAGGACCATCTACATAAGTAATGTCACTTACATAAAGCTGATGGGGAGCTGTAGGAGAGAAATCCTGAATAAGATTTTCATAGATATGAAAATGGTGATAAGAGTTTGTGGTAACCGGATGAGATCTCCTGCCACGAAGCAGATAACCGTTATCACGTAAGAGATTAAAGAATGCATCTCTTCCTATAAATAGATCTTCAGGAAGTCTTTCAATAACTATCTGATGTAGCTTACGACCTCCCAAATGATGCATATCACGCCGGATTTCTTCTACGATTTTCAGTATGACAGAAGACTTCAGTCGTTCATGACAATGGTAGCTCCAGGCTTTATAATAGGCTTGTTTACTGTGGCCAAACAATGCACAAAGCGACAATACAGAAATTGTACTGTCTGCCTGGTGAAGCCGATTCACTGTTTGGTGCCAGATTTTTTTCTAATCTGGATATTTAAAGAGGATTCAGCTATATCAATCATCATATCCAAAGCACTTGACTTTATCTGAGAATCTCTAAGCTCTTTTTTCTTTTGTTCTAATTCTTGCCTTAACAGGAGATTCTCCTTACGCAAGGCCTTTTCCTTGTCAGTAACAATCCTGGCTTTTGATTTATCTTTCATAACAGGACGAAGATTTATATTATCAGCACCAAAGGTACGAACCCAATTCGCTATTATACGAGGATAAGGCAATCTATATTTTCGTCCTAACTCTTTTTGACTTCCATGACCGCTAAGGTAATCCTTAACTACTGCTAAACGAAGCTCTAAAGGATAAGCTTTACCGGGATGCGGCTTGTAAACTTCTTTTTTCATAATCTTTTTATTTAGAAGTCAACCCTATTTAGGACAAGACATACCCTAACGATTTCACATCATTTATTGCGTAAGCGTCTCTGCGATACCCTATAGAATATTTTCTGGGCTTATAGTAGGTTTATTCTTTTGTCCAGGAATTCGGAAGTAGTTTCTGATAAACTTCATCGGATGCATTGGGATTGATATAAGCCATCCGGTTTAATATATCCGTAAAGTATTCGAACGTGTTTATTCCATTTAGCCTGCATGAGCAAGCCAGTGAGTAAAGCAGTGCTGTTCTCTTTGCTCCGTCGTGGCTTCCGCAAAACAGAGAGTTCTTCCTGCTTAAGCTTATGTACCTCATGTATCGTTCTATGGCATTATTATCAAGGGCATATTCTGGTCTGTCTATATAATTGCACAATGCGTCATACTCGTTCAGGGTATAATTAATCGCCTTCGAGAGTGGGCTCTTTGGAAGCATGGAAGGATTGGATTGTATTTTTAAGAGTTTTCTTTTGAGTTCCTTTAATATGGGTGGGGCATACTTTTTTCTGTATTCTAATATCCTGTCGGGTTTCCAGTGCTTCCCTATTTTATGCTCTTTCCTATAAAGCTTATTGATCACATCTATTATTTGAGTGGCATCCTTATCTGCTTCAATATCCAGGAACTTACGCTTGCAGTGTTGAAAGCAGGAAAGTCTTATTATATCGGGATATTCATCAGTTTCAAGGATTTTATAATCTATAAGTCCGTCCGATTGGATGGCTCCTTTGTACTCTTCCCCGATATAATTGGTCAGAACTTCGCGTGAGCGGGAACCCTTTTCATAAAAGTATTGTATGAGTTTCTTTTGATTTGCAAGAGCTGCCCATATATAGCCTTTGCGAACACCTTTCCCTTTTTCGTTTTTCTCTGGAGTCAGTACGGTATAGTAGCTTTCATCCATACAAAGGTAACTGTCCTCAAGAATCGTTTTTCTTAAGACTTCATCCAAACGATCCAGCATCCAGGCGGATTTCTTAATCAGGGAGTGAGCTGTAGCTTTGTTCAATTCAAATCCCTGCTCGCCAAACAATTTGATGATTCGTTCAACGGGCATGGAGTAGATGTATCTGAGTTGTAGTATTCCAGCCATGAAAGAACCGTCGTAGTTAGAGTTCTGCAGCGGAGTTCTTGGCGCTTTTGCGGTATACATCTTCTCATTAAACAAACAGTTGTACTGTCGGTAGATGTGTTTGACAAACTGAGGTGGGATGTATTCATACCGGATAGAATCCACATAACTAATGATTTTGGATTTTTCCTTATCAAAGCCGGGATCATTGGGGTAAACCTCATCAATAATGGTTTTCAGATCAAAATACTCTTTACGTTTGGCATTGTTGTTACCACGTTCTTTCAGTGACGGACGAGGCTTTTCTTCCACTTTATCCTCCTCTTTGATTTGAGGAAATATCTTTTCTGATTTGTTGGACAAGAGTTTGCCCAGTCCCCGGTTCTTACCGGTCAGCACTTGTATGTCGCCTTTCTTCTGAAGAAGGGATTCTTCCAATGAACGGACCGTATCGGTTAGAATAGCAGTCTGTACAGATAGCCTTTCTATCTGCGCAGACTGCTGCTGAAGTTGTGCAGACTGCTGCCTATTTTGCTCCAGCAGAACCTTTTCTCTTTCGGAAGAAAGTCTGAGCTGATCTTCTAATAGTTCAACAATCCGTTTGTAATTCATGCCTTAAAGGTACGAATAATTGTTAGGATTACCAAGAAAAATAAAGGTTATTGCTTATCTATATATTTGTATATCAACGTATTAAATCTGCATAGAATCGTTTCCTGTACTTTACGGAACGGATGCAGACGCCCTCCATTATCAGAACGAACGTCGTCCATTTCATCTCATACTGACCACTGGAAGGATTAAAACGGGGTATCTCAAAAGTGCCTCTTTCAAGTTTCTTCTGATATAAAACAAAACCTCCGTTCTCCCAGTGTAGGATCTTGATTGACTCTCTGTTCTTACCTACAAACAGAAAAACCTCTCCCGATAGCGGGTTCCGTTTCATGTCTGACTTTACCAACTGGTACAAAGAGTAGATACCTTTTCGCATGTCCACATAGTGAGGACAGAGAAAGTAGCTCATGGATTCTGTAAGTGCAAACATACTATTAATGGGTATTATATGAAAGAATAAATTTATTAAGATCTTCCTGGGTTATCTCTTTAATCGAAACAATCACTCCGTCCGGGAAAGTGATATTCACTCCTTTCACGCATGAATAAGTGTTCTTACGGATGTCTTCTTTTTGAACTCCCGCTGTCTGAAAAGATAGAGGATAAATCCGTTGCCCTGATTCTGTTTGGACAACCGGAAAATCTGAAGGAGAATCAGAATGCACAGTGATTTCTCTTTTCAACTGGGCTACAGTAATTGAATTTCTGGACATCCAGAGTTGAATACCCTTATAATTTATATGATGTGTTTTACAGTAATCATGCAAAGTAATAAGACTGACACTAATTTCCTGCTTGTAGCCTTCTATCGTTTTTGTGTATAGTTCGGATGATTTCATCTTTCTTCTTTTTTGGAAGACAAAGATAAAAGGCTAAATCATCACGGACAAGATGGTATCGCGGAGACGCTTACCCTTTTCGTGACGTTTCCGTGGTGGATAAAAGTGAACCATCACGGCGTAATCAATTATTATTTAGCCGGTTACATTGAATAGTGAGGGAGTGAGGGATAAAAATATTTTTTTGTGGTTCTTCGTCACTTTAGGTGCAAGCTATTCAGATAAAAGTCTTTATTCATAGGCATTTCAAATGTTTTTCTATCTTGAATATTATACCCCGTTATCTAAAGTCATGATATTGTCAAAAGTCGTGATAAAGGGAAGTTCTATAGAAATTTCTAACAACCTCTAAAATTAAGCCACTTAAATATTTGTATATATCTGATTATCAGATAATAAGGTGTTTTAAAAGTTGTAGATATGCTTGAAAATTAGTATCTTTAAGCTGACCAAAGCATCAAGACTCCAATGAATCAAAGCATATCTACAGTTGGCAAAGTTACTACAAATAAGCCTATTTACGTCAATGTTAACAAAAAGAAATCAACTATATCTTTTAAACTTCATATTCCCCATTATCGCCAGGATAGAGTCTCTATAAGTGGGAAATCGTACACTGTAGAATTGTCCCGTAACTCTAATAGTAGCCGCTGTCCGGCCTGTGGTTGTTTGAGTCAAAGCTTACATGGGCACTATATACGCCAACTTCAGGGCTCAGAAATATTTAATCATCCCCTGACTCTATTGGTCAAAACCCGCAAATTTCGTTGTCGAAATGAGCATTGTCTCCGCAAGGTCTTTAGTGAGGACCATTCCTGCATGGCTTCTCCCTATGGCCGCAACACTCTGGAGGTAGAAGAACGTATCCGTGAAGTATCTCTAAAAGTCACATCCCGTACTGCCAGTGAGCTTTTACACGAGCAGAACATCTTCTGCAGTCAATCTGCCTGTCTACGGAGTGCTCACAAGAAATTGCCCTCAAAAAGTAGTAATTCTCTACCTGTGGCTATAGGTATAGATGACTTTGCACAGAAGAAAGGGCATATCTATGGGAGTGTTATTGTAGACCAGATGACCCATCGTCCCATTGCAGTACTTCCTTGCCGGGAGGGGGATGAATTAGAGCAGTTCTTGCGAGATAATCCTCAGATACAATATATAACCCGAGACCGGGGGCGAAACTTTGTTGAAGCTATTAATCGTATCCTACCCGGTGTTACCCAAATCTGTGACAGATTCCATTTGATAAAGAATCTGGTGGATGCTCTGACGGAAGAAATAGCCTCATTATTCCGGCTAAGTGTGCATAAGCAAACTTATTCTTATCCCTCCACGGAAGAATGCAGAACCAAAATCATGGAAGCTCTTTATGGCCTGGGGGATGCCAGACATCGACATAAACTGAACCTGTTTGTGCAAGCAGATAGCCTTATCAGAAAAGGAATGAGCATTTCAGAAACAGCCCGCCAATTAGGAGTGCATTCACTGGTTATCTGGCGTTTGGTACGTCACCATACAGGCAAGGATTATATGTCTGCGCAGCAAAAGAGTATATTAAAACATGTCGATGAACTGGCTTTGGAAATCAGCCATGGATGTACGGATATAAAGAATTTGAAGAAGAAAATGGAAGGCAAAATGGATGCGATTGCAATCTCGGCTGCCACGATAGGAATCAGAAACAAAATAAAGCAAGAACAACAGGAAGTCAGGAAATATAACAAAAATATAGCTGAAAGGAAAAACAAAAAACACGCATCAATAAGGAGCATACGGAGATTTATATTGAAAGGGGAATCCGCCGTGCAAAGTCTTACTGATCTATTGAAGAATCCATCAATAAAACAGGTTGTAACATTAGGATTGAGATTCAAGGAAATGATAAATGGAAATCTCAGGCAATGGTCTCTGGAAAATTGGATAAAACAGGCTATGGAATCTGATTCAAAAGCTATGAGGGCATTTGCTTGTGGAATAAAAGCAGACCAACAAGCGGTGCAAAATGCAATGGATATTTATTTGAACAACGGACTCTTGGAAGGAACTGTCAATAAAATAAAGGCCATCAAAAGGCAGATGTTTAATAGGGCAAGCTATAGACTACTTAATGTCAAACTCATTGCGTTTAAAACCTAATAGCTTGCACCTAAAGTGACGAAGAACCTTTCTCGATCTGAAAACTAAAACAACATTTATTTATAAACCTCTTTTGCTTTCACCTTTACAATATGACCAAAAGCTTCAAGCTTCTTCATATCTATCTTCTTCGCATTACCAATGACCATATAAGAGATTACTTGTCCTTTTACATTCCGGTTGTAGAAGTCTACAATATCCTTTATATCCATATTAGCCACACCAGCTATAAGTTCTTTGTTTGGATCAGATATATACCCATCTTTTATTAAGGATGCAATTTTAGAAGAGCGTTCACGAAAAGACGGATATTGATTATTTGCATTGTTCACTACATCTTGCCGGGCAGTTTCAACCTTCTCTTTGTTTACTGGCATTTGTTTAATCAAAGAATCGAGTACTCCCATCGCATCAGTTGTTTTATCACACTGAGTAGAAAATAAAGCCAAAAGTTGACCATTTTTATCTTTGTACTTATATAAAGGAAGTTTATATGTTGCCTGAACCCGATATGCAAGAGAACGGAATTCTCTGATTTGTTGAAAAACAATAGAACTCATACTCCCACCAAAGTAATTATTAAATAATGCAGAAGCATAACGGGAAGAATCATCATTATTAACTCCTCCCTGAATATAACCAGCCACAATACTTTGAGAAGATTTTGGAGCATCTATAAAATAAACCGTTGGTTTAGTATATGTCTTGGATTCCCTGTAGACTGGAGCATTTGACGCAATGGTTATTTCTTCTGGAGTAATACTTTTTATTATCTGAGCAGCTACAACGCTGGTAGGCAAATTGCCACAATAATGCATATTGCATTCAACCTTTTTAATTGCATGAAATTCGGCTATCAGATCTTCACCTTTCAATTTCTTAGTTTCAGAAACTGACAGACGATTTAAATATTCCGATTTATCACCATAACGAACTTTATTTAGTAACGCATCAGCCAGTTCATCAGGTGATCGCTTTATTGCTTTATACCTCAGCTTTGCATCATCAACGACCTGTTTCATCTTTTTAGAATCGGCTTTTACACGCCTCATGAAATCGGCGATCAAAGAAAGAGTCTCATTGAAATTCTTATCAAAGCCAGATATCTGAATAGTAAATTTATCATTTTCTGCCGAAAAAGCCAAGGTACTTCCTAAGTTTTGTAATCTTTCCCGAAATTGATTATAGGATAGAGAGTCGGTTCCCAAAAGGGGAAGATAATCACTCATTGGAGACAATAGCTTTGATTCAAAGGTTCCTTTGCCATACTCTAAATTTAAAGTAAAGATGTCATTCACAGGATTAGCCATTGCATAAAGAACAGCTTTAGGAGCAAGTTGAATTACTTTTGCATCATTCTTAAAATCAAGAAAACGAGGGTGAGCTTCTAACGTATTCACTTTCTCCAAATTCTTAGCATAGTCCGATTTCGCCTCAGTATTCTTAGGAATTATAGGTGCAAAATTTGGCTTGGTAAGATTGTTTTTAGGATAGTTTCCTGTTTTCTTGGTTATCTGAAGATAGTTATCAGTAAAATACTTATTAGCAACTTTAACCACATCTTCTTTATTTAGAGCATCAATCTCCTTCACTTCATTCAGATAATCATTCCAACTTTTTCCTTGGGAGTAAAGAGTCAACATCTTCTGAGTACGGGAGTCTATATTTTCCAAGTCTTTCTCGTAATTTCTCATCTGCTCCAGTTTCAAACTATTAAACGATTCATCTGAGAAATCTCCGTTTTTTACTCTTTCCACCTCATGCATCACTAGTTTTTTAGCTTTTCCATAGGATTGAAATAAGATTTTAGGTACAGCAACAACTCCAACAACTCCGGCTTCGTTCAAACTGCCACTCATTGCCATAGTCTTCATCACTTTCCCTTCAACAGTTAGTTTATCCAGATATCCCGTACCATTCTCGTTATTCAAAAGCCCTACAGCAATACGAAGTGCGACCTCATCCGGATGATTGGCAGGAACACCGCGCCAACCTATGGCTAACATTTTAATAATAGGAATTGGGAATTTTACTTTAAACTCTTCCATGCCTTTAAAAGGCTTAGGTTGAATTATCTCTCTCTGAGGCGCTTCTCCCTTTCTTATCCTCGAAAAGTTTTTTTCCAGAACAGGAAGAATTTCGTCCGTATTAAAATCACCACTTAGAATTAATCCCATATTACCTGCAACGTAATAATCTTCAAAAAACTGCCTCATCTCAGAGAGCTTTGGATTTTTCAGGTTTTCCGTACTACCAACTATAGGATAAGCATAAGGATGGGGAGCTGCAAAACGTTCAATTGCTTTTTCAAAAGCCTGATAACCCATAACGTCGTTATACATGTTCTTTTCTTCGTAAACTGTTTCCAATTCACTTTGAAATAAACGAAAAACCGGATTAATTAAACGTTCACTATTTATCTCAGCCCATTGGTTAATATACTGAGGAGAAAATATATTATGGTAAATAGTACAATCATAAGAAGTACCAGCATTCAGTTTGCTACCTCCATATCTGGATATAAGACGACTGAACTCATTAGGAATAGCATATTCAGCTGAACGAATACTCAACGCATTTATCTCTTTCTGTATTTGTCCACGTTTCAGCTTATCCTTTGTTTTTGCAAGTTCATCATATTTCAGGGCTATTGAATCTAGCAGGACCTTCTCAGCCTGGTAGTTCGTTGTGCCTATCCTATCTGTTCCTTTGAACATCATGTGCTCAAAATAATGAGCAATACCTGTATTAGGGCAATCTTTTGATCCTGCTTTTACTACAACTGCTCCAGAAATCTTAGGCTGAGAATGATCTTCATTTAGCCATACAGAAAGGCCATTACTTAATTTGTACTCTTTTACATTAAGAGATTCTGAAAGTTGAGCATGTACTTCTCCGCCCAACAAAACACCAAGTATTGCTGATAACATGATTTTTCTCATATATAGATATAATTTTTACTTGTTCCCTTCTGCCTGAGGCATCCGAAAAGCAGTATAAAGTTCAAGAACTGCGGCAATTGTTAGAGTAAGCATCCATTCATTGCCATGAGGAAGAGTAAACATCAACACTCCAGTAATAACAAGAAAAAGAGCTCCGAATATTTGTTGACGGTGAAGACGTTTCAAAACTAAATCTTTACCCTCGTAAGGAGTAAAAAACTGGACAATAGCCACAGCCAAAGCTCCAACAGTATATATATAAGGAGAAAGATTCCAAAGTGTAATGTAAGATGCAGCACCAATGAGTAAAAGCGCTGCTCCAATAGCAAATATTAACGACTGATATTTTTTCATTTTTGAGGTTCCTCTTCAATATTTTCATCCTGAATGACATAAATGTCTTCATTCGTTTTCTTCATCAAATACTTTTCACGTGCCACTTTTTCGATTGAACGTGGATTAGTGGTCAACTCGTTCAGACGCTTTGTATTTTCATCATAATCCGCCTGATATTCTTTTATGCTTTCCTGAAGTTTATTAATCTTCTGAATATTTGAAATTCGACGTACCATACTATTCTCATCTAGAAAACCAATGATAGTCAAAAAAAGAAGTACTGTAATCCAGTATTTATGCCTTCTGATAAAGTTCCAGACAGTAAGAAGTTTAATCATATTACACCAAGTTGAATATGGATACAAAGATAGAAATATTTCTGAACCTACGTTTTAATAATCGATAATTTAATGTACATTTGCACAGATTGAAAAAAGAAAGTATCCAGAGAATATGGAAAATTATATTGTATCGGCTCGTAAATATCGTCCATCAACTTTTGAATCAGTTGTGGGGCAAAAGTCATTAACTACAACACTAAAGAATGCTATCGCCTCTCAAAAGCTAGCGCATGCGTATTTGTTTTGCGGTCCCCGTGGTGTGGGAAAGACTACTTGCGCACGTATTTTTGCAAAGACAATCAATTGTTTGAATCTGACTGCTGATGGTGAAGCTTGCAATGAGTGTGAATCATGCAAAGCTTTCAATGAACAGCGTTCATATAATATTCATGAACTGGATGCTGCTTCAAACAATGGTGTAGACGACATCAGACTTCTGATTGAGCAGGTACGTATCCCGCCACAGATTGGCAAATACAAAGTATACATTATCGATGAGGTTCATATGCTTTCCACTGCAGCATTCAACGCTTTCCTTAAAACATTGGAAGAACCTCCAAAACATGCGCTTTTTATTCTTGCTACGACAGAAAAACATAAACTTCTGCCAACAATTCTTTCCCGTTGTCAGATTTACGATTTCAACCGAATCAGTGTACAAGATACGGTTAACCACCTTACTTATGTAGCTCAGAAAGAAGGAATCAACGCTGAACCTGAAGCTTTAAATGTTATAGCACAAAAAGCTGACGGAGGAATGCGGGATGCTTTATCCATTTTTGACCAGGTGATAAGTTTTACAGCCGGAAACGTACAGTACAAAAGTGTTATTGAGAATCTTAACGTTCTCGATTATGAATATTATTTCCGTCTGACCGATAAGTTTATTGAAAATAACGTGAGTGATTCGCTGCTCATTTTTAATGAAATACTGAACAAAGGATTCGATGGTAGTCATTTTATTACTGGGCTTGCCTCTCATTTCAGAGACTTACTGGTAAGCAGGGATGTTGAAACCCTTCAACTGCTGGAAGTTGGAGCCAGCATTCGTGAACGCTACAGAGAACAAGCTACCAAATGTAATCCTAAGTTTCTTTATAAGGCGATGAAAATCTCCAACGAGTGTGATTTAAATTATCGTGTAAGCAAGAACAAACGTTTTTTAGTAGAACTAACATTGATTCAGCTTGCGCAACTCACAGAGGAGCCTGATGATGAAAGTCATGGGCGTAGCCCTATACAATCTATAAAACCAATCTTCACACAGCAAAATAATGCTACGGTACAGCAACAAGTAGCTGCACCAGTTTCCCAGAATGAACAAACAGTTCCTTCTCAAAATGTTGCATCTAATTCCCAATCGGCTATTCCACAATCGATTCATAATAGCCCGGCATCTAATATTAACATAAAGAAGGAAGAAAGGAAAGTTCCTGTTATGAAGGCTGGAAGCTTAGGAATATCCATAAAGAATCCATATCAGGATGTACAGAATAAAAAAGATAAAGTAGCCGAACAAAACCCATCCATAAGAAAAAACGAGGATGATTTTGCCTTTAACGATAGGGATCTGAGCCATTATTGGCTGGAATTTGCCAACGCATTATCCATAGAACAAAGGGGAATTATGATGCGAATGAAAAATTCTTCTCCAAAATTATTATCTGACACTTCTTTCGAGATGGTAGTGGACAATGAAATTGTTGCTAAGGACATTACTACTATGATCCCTAAAATTCAGAATTATCTGCGTACACAGTTACACAATAGCAAGGTCACAATGAATGTTCGTGTTAGCGATGCTCAGGAAACAGTTCGTGCTTACAGCAGAGTGGAACGTTTTAAGATGATGGCGCAAAAGAATCCTGACCTGATGAAGTTAAAAGACACCTTCGGGCTAGAGCTTTCATAATCCTCCTTCATCTATCAATTCAATAGAAAAACAAAAGAGTTTTGAAAATTTCACTCTACAATAAAAAAAATCATTCACCAATAAAAAGTATTGGCAAATGATTTGGAAAGTATTAATGAATGGTTAGGGAAACATAATGAATTACTTTCTGTTCATAAGTCGGTAATTCGCTATTTCTTCGTATTTAGTTCCGGGACGTCCATAGTTACAGTAAGGATAAATAGAGATACCTCCACGAGGAGTAAAGATTCCTGTTACTTCAATGTATTTGGGATTCATCAAGCGAATCAGATCTTTCATTATTATATTAACACAATCTTCATGAAAAGCACCATGATTTCGAAAGCTGAACATATATAGTTTCAAGCTCTTACTCTCCACCATTTTTACATCAGGAATATATGAAATACGGATTTCTGCAAAATCAGGCTGACCTGTTATAGGACAAAGACTCGTAAATTCAGGACAATTAAACTGCACCCAGTAATCATTCTCCGGATGTTTATTATCGAATGCTTCCAATACTTCTGGAGCATAATCATTTTTATATTCTGTCTTCCCTCCTAAAAGAGAAAGTTGATCTTTTAGCTCTGCCATAAGTCCTATATTTATATATTATTCTTTTAATTCCTTTTTTTCAGGTATTCCTGCAAACCGTGATTTCTCAGCTTGCAAGCAGGGCAATGTCCGCATCCATCTGCCGGAATTCCATTATAGCAAGTTAAGGTTTCATTTCGAACAAGATCAAATACACCAAGTTTATCCGCCAAAGCCCATGTATCTGTTTTATCAATCCACATTAATGGAGTATGAATTACAAATTGTTCATCCATAGCCAGATTGAGCGTTACGTTCAATGATTTGATAAACGAATCACGGCAGTCTGGATAACCACTAAAATCAGTTTGCGAAACCCCGGTTACTAAATGGCGTACACCATGCTCACGAGCAAAAACGGCTGCAATACTTAGAAAGAATAAATTTCTTCCCGGTACAAAAGTATTAGGGAATGAATCGGCTGGTTTTTCCTGATCCATTTCTATAGAACTATCAGTCAATGAATTTGTTCCAAGTTTACTGATAAAGGAAGCATCTATCAGATGAAATTCCACACCTGCTTTTTCAGCAATGTTCCGTGCAATCTCCACCTCATTCTGATGTTTCTGCCCATAAAAAAAACTCAGAGCATATACTTTCTTAAATTGATTTTTTGCCCAAAAGAGGCATGTAGTTGAGTCTTGTCCGCCACTAAACAAAACCACAGCCGACTCATTAGTTATTTTCATTAAATATCTTTTATTTTAATTACACTGTAAGAGATATCTTCATCATACACATCCGTTCCTTCTATCAGTTTCACATAGTTCACAACTCTGCGGGTAATTGGAAGGACCAGTATCTCAAACGCTATTTTAGCAATTGTTTCTACCACAATAATCTGAAGAACTACATTCAGAGGAATCACAAAAAGGAAACCAACGGTTGTAAAAACAAAAGTATCGGCTAATTCTCCTAAAACAGTAGAAGCAATAGCCCTTTGTCCAAACTTCTTTCCATGGTGCATTATCTTCATCCGGCTCATTACATAAGCGTTCAAAAAAGAGCCAACAAGAAAAGCAAGCAAGCTGGCAAATGCAATACGAGGTGTTTGTGCAAGTACAGCAGCATAGGAATCCTGCATCATCCAGTGAGATGCCGGAGGAAGAGCTACCGAGATTTGAAACAGCAAGATTGCCAGAAAATTAACAGCAAAAGCAATCCAGATGATAAGTCTAGCTTTACGAAAGCCCCAGACTTCTGTAATGCAATCATTAATAACATAGGAAATAGGGAAAATAATCAGTCCGGCAGTAGAAGGAAGCCCCAAAACTTGAAATTGCTTAACTGCGAGAATGTTGGAAAGAACAAGGCACATACTAAAAAGTATGCCCATAAGCATAAAAGAGACAGTAACTTTACTTTTCATTTTTCTTGTTTTTTACGTGGTTTATCAAGCACACGACCTTTATTCAAGGTTTCGCATTATTTTATTTCGGGCACAAAGGTAGAAATAATAATGAAAAGGAGAAAGGAGAAATCGTTAAAAGTAAAAAAAAGGAATAAGAACCACAAAGAAACAGGATAATATATTGTATAATCACCTACATTCATTCAGAATAGAAAAAAGCAAGAGGGTGCTCAAAACTGTTTGAGCACCCTCTTGCTTTTTTCTTGGATATTTTATTACTTTAGAAAGTATAATCTACACCCACACCAAATACTTTATTTGTACGGGTGAAAACGTCTGTACCAGCAAGACCGGTGCCGTTGTAACCTGTACTCTTAGAATCTTCCGCTGTGGCCTTAGAAACCTTAGTATATTTATCATAGTTAGTGAAGAAATAAGCGACATTTACCTTTAAACTCTTTGTTAGTTTAAAAGCTGCCCCCATACCTATTGAATAAGAACTTGTTGTAAAGCTCATATCAGACATATAACCATCCTGCAAATCATAATTTGTACTTTGGTAACCCCCGCTGACAAGAATACGATCTGTAATATCCCATTCAGCACCGGCAAGGTACTCATCTGTTCCTCCACTTAAATATTGTTGCTTGTTATTTGCCATTTTAGCATCTTTATCATAATAATGGTTCAATCCCAATGAAGCACGCACGGTAGGAAGAATTGAATACTGAGCACCAACAGTAAACATAGCCGGAATATCATTCGGAGTATTTACACCATGATCATAAGCAGCAACACCTGTTGAGTTTACTTTTGTTTTATTTTCAATATTCAGATTAGTCTTGAACTCATACTTAGCACCAAGATTTAGTTTACCTATTTTATAATCAATACCGATAATCGGCGTAATTCCCCATCCGCTTTGATCACAATCTAATTCTTTATCTGTTGATCCAACTACTACACTAGATATAGCATTAACCGCAGTAGTTGCAGAAGCGGCTGCAGTTGTATATTGAGTTGCAAGCTGTGTATTTCCGGCAGCTGTTGCAGCAGCTGCAAGCGTTGTATATTGCGCAGCAGCTGCACTATATTGACCTTTTTTTGTAAGCAATTGATTTTTGATTGATTCATCATTCAAATTAACCATTTCATCTCCATATAGGTTTGCACTTATATTTCTTAAGTAACCAAAATAGCTGTTGCTTACATAATTCATACGTCCACCACCAAATACTGCAAGATTATCGTTTAATTTATAAGTTGCTCCCAACTGCAAACCAAAAATATATTGCCGACCTTGCATGTAGCTGCTCACTGCATATTGATTTGTTCCTGCAAAACCAACTTTAGAAAGTACTATCGGAATCATAGCAACTTTAGATTCAAAAGAAGCCAGTCCATCATTGAAAGTAGCTTTACCGCCACCACCTGTTACAGCAAAGCTTCCTGAAAAAGTCCAGTTTCTTTTCTTATAAGCAGCCTGAAAGCTAGGAATGAAAGGAGCCGAAGCTTCACCCTTATATACTTTATAATAAGACTTTGAATCCGAAGTCCGAATTCCTCCATTGCCTTCAAATGGTGCAAATGTAGAATTAATAGTTCTGGTCTGGAAAGCACTCTGTCCATTAAAAGATAAATGAAATCCATCATTCAGAAAGGCAACACCCGCCGGGTTAGAATAAACTGCATCAATTTCGGTTGATGCACCACGGGCAATATTACGAAGAAAGGCTACATTCTGGTTTGTATTTGTCAAAAGTCCCCCTGCGAAAGTTGGAACTGAAACAATTAAAAGCAGAAAGCTAATCAGGGATAATTTTTTCATTTTTTCCTTATTTAAATATTTTGCGCGCAAAGGTAGTACAAATTAGCGCATTACAAACACTTTTGTGCTATTATTTCACTTTTCATTATCAATTACAAGCTAAATACGAATCAAAAGAAACTGTTTCATAAAAAACTAAAGAGCAGATTGTTCAAAAATAAACAACCTGCTCTTTAACCACAAAATATTAATCCCTAAAACTAGTTCAAGGCAAATTCTACCGTTGATTTTATATCTGCAGAAGACGAGCCTATATAAATTTTAAACATTCCAGGTTCTGCTACCCAGTCATGAGCTGCTTCACTAAAGAATTTAAGCGCGTCTTTTCCTATTTTAAAGGATACAGCCTGTTCCTCTCCCGGAGCAAGTTCTATCTTCTGGAAAGCTTTCAACTCTTTTACAGGGCGAAGCACACTACACTTTTCATCTCCAACATAAAGCTGAACAACCTCTTTTCCCTTTACTTTTCCAATATTTTTCACTGGAATAGTAATGGTTATCTCCTCTGATCCTGAAATCTTCTTTTTATCGGCAACAGCCTTTCCATATTTGAACTGAGTGTAACTTAATCCATATCCGAATGGGAATAGGGCCGGAATCTTTTTCGTATCATGCCAGCGATAACCTACCAGAATATCTTCTTTATACACCTCCTTAACCCCGTCTCCAGGGTAAGAGATAGTACCAAACGATTGTGCAGCGTTATCTGCCAGTTTTACTGGAAATGAGAAAGGAAGCTTTCCGCTTGGATTTACCTCTCCGGTAAGTACATTGGCAATAGCATTACCTGATTCAGAACCCAGATACCATGCCTGTACAATACTTGGCACACTCTTTATCCAGGGCATCTCAACTGCATTTCCACTTAAAAGAACCACTACAACATTTTTGTTTACTTTCAGCATATCGTTAATCAACTCACTTTGTCCGAAAGGAAGTGCCAATGACTTACGATCAGTATTTTCGCAATCCTGGTAAGTATTCTTATTTAATCCACCTACGAATATTACCAGATCAGCATCTGCAGCTTGTTTCACAGCTTCTGCACAAAGCGAGTCTGCATTTAAGTCCGATTTCATTTCAAGATTATAGACAGGTTTGCCAGAAGCATATCCCATTGTATACTTTATCTTATCGCCAAACTTTGCTTTCAGGCCAGCCAAAGGAGAAACTTCTTTCTTCACTTTCAGTACTGATGAACCTCCACCTTCCGTTAAACGACGGGTGGCGTTCTCCCCTACGACCAAAATTGAGCGATATTTACTTCCATCCAACGGAAGGACAGTCTCTTTTTTCTTATTGGTTTCGTTCTTCAAAAGAACAATACCCTCTTCTGCCACAGTACGCGCTACATTGTAATGTTCTTCGGTGGTATAAGATCCCCATGGCCGACTGCTATTCATCGCCGTCCGGAAAATCAATCGAAGGATGCGGCTTGCTTTATCATCAACAGTACTCATCGGGTAAGTACCATCCTGCAATCCTTTGAGATAAGCAGATGCTAAATAGTAATCATCATATGCAAACCTCTTGCCTGAGCTGAGCCCGTCAGTATATGTTCCCATTTCAATATCCAATCCGTTAAGAGCTGCTTCTTTAGTATCATGCGCACCACCCCAGTCGGTAACCACACATCCGTCGAATTTCCATTCACCTTTCAGAATTTTATTCAGTAAAAGGTCGTTGTGGCAGGCATGCTGTCCGCGTACCATGTTATATGATCCCATAATACTCCAGCTTCCACCCTCTACAATGGCTGCTTTAAATGCAGGAAGATAGATTTCATAAAGTGCACGGTCACTTAACTCCACATCAATTTTCTCGCGTCCAACCTCCTGATTATTCAAGGCATAGTGTTTCACACAAGTTGATACACCATTAGATTGCACCCCCCTTACATAAGGAACCACCATGATAGAAGAAAGATATGGATCTTCGCCCATATATTCAAAGTTACGACCATTAAGTGGAGTACGGTAAATATTCACACCTGGTCCCAACAATACGTCTTTTCTACGATAACGAGCTTCCTCCCCGATTGCTTTACCATAAATAGCTGACATTTTAGGATTCCAGGTAGCAGCCAGACAAGTTAATGCAGGGAAAGCCGTACAAGAATCATTCGTCCATTCAGCATTGTCCCAACTGTCCCAAAGTATTTCTTCACGAACCCCGTGAGGGCCATCACTCATCCATAACTCGGGAATACCCAAGCGAGGCACTCCGTGACTACTGAATTTGGACTGAGCCGTACAGAGTTTTACTTTTTCTTCCAGCGTCATACGAGAAAGCGCATCCTTTACCCGAACTTCAACGGGTTGTTTCCCATCGAGATATGCTGGTATTTGCTGAGCCTTTAATGAAGCAGCACATAATGTCAGAGCTGCTACCGCATAAATAAATTTAATTTTCATGATCAGATTATTTTGATTATTTTGATATCTTTATCAACAATTCGTTGCTTTTCAGATCTTCAGAAGTAGCCTTCAAAGAAACCGTTCCTCTATTAACGCCCGATTGTATCACTACCAGGCATTTCCCATAGAAAGCCTTACGAAAATTGGCTTTAAAACTTTCTTCACTTATCGGACTTCCGTTATCAACCCCGACAATTTTTCCTTCTCCCTGAAGATTAAAGTGAATCAGATTATCGGCATTAGGGCAAAGATTTCCATCTTTATCCCGGACTTCTACTGTTACAAAACTGAGATCTTTCCCATCAGCTGTGATTACATTTCTGTCCGCAGTCAGCTTAATTTTAGCGGGAGCACCTGCTGTTTTTATCTCTTTAGCAAGAACCACCTTGCCAGCCTTGCGTGAAACCACCCTGATTGTTCCGGATACAAACTTCAGACGCCACATCACATGAAAGTCGTCTTTGCCTTTTGTCTTTACACCTTGCGATTTCCCATTAAGAAAGAGTTCAACTTCATCAGCATGATTATAGTAAGCCCAAACATCGACTGTTTCACCCGCCTTCCAGCTCCAGTGAGGAAAAACATGAAGCACGTCTTTGTCTGTCCATTCTGACTGATACATATAATAAACATCCTTTGGAAAACCGGCCAAATCTACAATTCCAAAATAAGAACTTCGTGCAGGCCAGTCATAAGGAGTCGGTTCTCCAAGGTAATCAAATCCGGTCCAGATGTACATTCCACTGATAAAATCATTGTTCTTCACTATTCTCCAGGAATCCTCATGAGTAGTTCCCCAGGGAACATGGCAATTATCATACGAAGAACAGGAATAAGAATCATCACGGAAAGGAATATCCCAACGGACTGGCCAGATATACATACTGTCACTTGGTGCGCGGTAATAACCACGAGTCATCAGTGCAGAAGTAGATTCAGTTACAATAAAAGGTTTACCTGGAAAATTCTTGCATACATCTTTAAAATACGTTTCATGGTAATTAAAGCCAATAAGATCCAATGCTTTAGAACGGAAAAGGTGATTATTTGGATCAGGCTCATTGCAACCAGATGTAACCGGACGAGTTGAATCAAGCGCTTTAACCATATCGGCAAGCTTTAAAGTAAGCATTGAGTTTACACTCATGGAATCCCCCTTTTGTGTCAGTATTTTAGGATCACGTTTAAAGTTAAGCAATAAATTAGCCGCCTGAAGATCCAAAGTATCTGCACTTGCATCTGTCCACTGTTCCAGCACTTCATTACCAATACTCCACATAAAGACAGAAGGGTGATTACGATCACGAAGAATATGATCGGTCAGATCACGTTCGTGCCACTCATTAAAGTAGCGTGAATAGTCGTGTGCTGTTTTTTTCTTGCGCCACATATCAAACGATTCATCCATCACGACAAAACCCATACGGTCACACAGATTTAGTAACTCGGGAGCAGGAGGATTATGCGAACAGCGAATTCCATTACAGCCCATGCTTTTCAGGATTTCCAGCTGACGTTCAATGGCACGTACATTCACAGCTGCACCCAGACAGCCCAGATCGTGATGCATACACACCCCTTTTATTTTAGTTGGAACGCCGTTCAATATAAATCCTTTCTGTACATCGAACGTAAAACCGCGGATTCCCAGAGGCGTTTCATATTGATCAACTACTTTCCCGCCTACACTCACTACGGAAACTATTTTATAGAGATAGGGGTTCTCCAGAGTCCAGAGCTCAGGTTGTGAAAGATCAATAGATTGTTTTATCTGTTGAGTTTTTCCTGCTGTAATTTTCACTGCGGAAACAGATTTTGCCACTACCACACCCTTACTATTCAAAATCAGTGAACGAAGTTCGGCTGTAACTTCTGCCTTCGAATCATTTTTTACTTTTGTGACAAGCGCAACAGTAGCCTTTTCTTTAGACACTTTGGGAGTGGTAACGAATGTGCCCCATTGATCTACATGCACAGGATCAGCAATCGTGAGCCACACATTCCGGTAGATACCACAACCTGAGTACCAGCGTGAGTTAGGTTGTTCATTATTATCCACTCGCACAGCTATTACATTTTTCTGTCCAAACTTAATAAAATGAGTCAGATCATAGCGGAAAGAAATATAGCCATAAGGGCGTTTCCCCAGATAATGACCATTTATCCACACTTCCGAGTCCATGTATACTCCATCAAAGTCTACAAACACTTTTTTCCCTTTAGCTTCCGGTTTTAACTTAAAGGATTTACGATACCAACCTACTCCACCCGGCAAAGCTCCTCCGCCACAACCAGAGGGATTGTCTTTACTGAATTTCCCTTCAATGGCCCAGTCGTGAGGAAGATTTACTCTTCGCCACAAGCTATCTTCAAAGCCCGGAGAAAAAGCTTCCGGAACATCGCCCAGATGAAAGGTCCAGTTTTTATTGAAACTCGATAAAACTCGGGAGGTCATGCTGTAGCACGAAACAGACAAAAGCATTACTAATGCAAAAGCTGACTGGGAAATCAAATTCTGTGTTTTCATCTTTTTAAAGTTAACTCGTTAAATTTTTATTCCCTTGTACAAAACAATTCATTCTTCCATAGTAAAAGAATGAATTGTTTTGTACAGAAGAATATAATCCTTCGTACAAGATGTTTTAATTATTCAGGTTACAATTTTATAACGAGCTTTTTTCCATTATATTTTATCTTCTTGCCTTTTGTTTTTAAATCAAATGGCTGAGAATGTATTTTATCCACATATACCACATTAAAAGTACGTTCCTTCAGCATTCCATTAAATTCTCCTTTACGGTCACCAATAATCAAAGATTTTGAAGATTCATCGTAAGTAAATTCAATGGTGGCATATCTTCCTTTTTCATAATTATAATTATCACCCTCATCTTCATACAAGGTAAAGGAACCATTTTGTCCTCCATATATATATAAGGTAATATGATCGGCCGGTTTTTCATTTGTGTACTGAATATCGGGTCCGTAAGGAATAATTGCTCCTTCTCGTACAAAAAGAGGTATTCGTTCATAAGGGGCATTCACGTTCAATGTCTGTCCGCCACGAACATATTCCCCGGTATAGAAGTCATACCATCCCGTTGTTTCCGGGAAATACACTTCCCGGGAACGTGCCTCATACTTATATACCGGACAAATCATCAATGAAGGTCCAAACATATATTGATCACTTATATTGTTTACGTTGGTATCCTTTCCAAAATCCATTACCAAAGCACGCATAATGGTGTAATCCTTGAAATAAGTCATCCCGGCCAATGAATAAATGTAAGGCATCATATTATAACGAAGCTTTGTGTAATATACAATTGACTTATATGCAGGATGATTTTCCGGAGCAATATTAAATACTTCACGGAATGGGAACTCTCCATGTGCACGAAACAATGGTGCAAATGCACCAAACTGGTACCAACGAGCATTAAGTTCACGCCATTCTTTCAAGTCCGCATTTTCTTTTCCTGTCTCATCAAATTCATGTTGTCCATTTGCATATCTTTTCTCTGTACAGAATCCACCAATATCCATTGTCCAGTAAGGTACTCCGGACATTGAAAAATTAAGTCCTGCTGGTATTTGCGCTTTCATATCTTCCCAACGAGTACCGATATCTCCACTCCATGTTGCAGTAGAATAGCGTTGCAATCCGGCAAATCCTGAACGGGTTAAGAGAAATACACGTTTGTCCGGGTCCACTCCGCGCTGACCTTCATAAATTGCCTTAGCATTCATCAATGCATAAGTATTAAAGTATTTAGTTGAAGGACCTAAAACAGTTGGGCCACATAGTTTTTTCCGGTAAGCCATATCATTATTAGAGTATACATCAGGTTCAGAAGCATCCATCCACCAGGCATCAATTCCCTTAGAATAAAGCTTTTCATTCATCTGTTTCCAGAAGAGTTTACGCGCATCAGCAGAATATGCATCATAAAAAGAGCCTACATATCCTTTTCCAACCCAATCGAGTACACTATCCTTCACAGCTTGTTGATACATCCATCCGTTTTTGTCGAATTCTTTATAATGATCCGTTGTTACATAGAATTTTGGCCAGACGGAGATCATAATCTTTGCGTTCATCTGGTGAATGGAATCAATCATAGCCTTTGCATCAGGGAAGCGTTCCAAATCAAAATCATGACTACCCCATTCTTTTTCAGGCCAATAAAACCAGTCAAGTATAATATTATCAATCGGGATCTGACGTCTGCGGAATTCTTTCAATGCACCCAGTAACTCACTCTGAGTTTTATAACGTTGACGACTCTGCCAGTAACCCATTGCCCATTTAGGCATAACTGGTGATTTACCAGTAAGTGTTCGATAACCGCTGATTACTTCATCCATATTATTACCCTTGATGAAATAGTAATTAATCTCATTACCCATCTCACTATAGAGAGACAATTTCTTTTGTTCGCTGTCTGGTACCGGACTAAAAGCTTTCAAAGCCAGATAAGAAACTCCGCCGTCTGGTTTCCATTCAATCCTGATAGGTACACGTTTCCCTTTTTCAAAATTTGCACTAAATTTGTAACAGTTAGGGTTCCAGGCAGTACGCCAGCGTTCAGGCACAACCTTTACATTGTTAATATAGACTTCCGTATAACCAGCATAGTACAACCAGAAACGATAAACTCCGCTTTGATCTGCTTCAAGTTCTCCTGTATAGGTAACATTGGAGCCATCAAGCGGGAAATTCTGCGGCAGATTTTTAATTGTCTTCAAATCTTCGTAATCGATAGTCGACTCTGTACGTATCACAGTAGATTTACCACTTCTTACGTTAGGAACATAAGTAGCGGTTAAGCCTCCTTCTTTCCCATCAGCATCATAAAGTCTGAACTGATCTAACTGAGCATATTCGCGATTATCACCAAATTTACTATAAGAATAGTTATCCCATAATATCCCGTAATTTTTATTCGACAGAACAAAAGGGACGGTCACTTTTGTGTTATACTGAAATAAATCCTCATTCTTACCTTTATAATTAAATTCATCTGACTGATGCTGACCTAATCCATAAAAAGCTTCATCATCGGGAGATTCAAAAACCTGACGCATGGTGTATCCCCTGGTACCTTCCACCTCAATTGGATTAAAAGATTTGCCTCCACCCTCATTTTCACGAAGAATGGAGTTCCCCTTAGAATCAGTAAAACTTACTTCTCCCGTTTTCAGATTAACTAAAGCTTTTAAAGAGGAGGTAGAAAGCACAACAGCATTATTCTTATTTTCCACTGAAAAAGGAACCTTATTGTATTTATGAGGAACTATTATCAGACTATTTTCTTCTGAAAATTTATTTTCGGGAGTGGCCGATACATGAATCACCTTGTCATTCATCACCTGCAACCTGACCATTTTCACATCTGTATTCTGTCTCTGCTTCAAGTTTACAATAATCCCATCTGCTGTTTTTTCATATCCGGGTTTTGCACAAGACATAAACAACAAAGCGGCTAGCAAATAAATCGATATCTTTTTCATCATTTACTTAATATTTTATTCGTTTGTATCAATGATGTAAAATTAATGCATTTTAAATTAACATGCTTATGCTTTTGTTTTCGTAGCATGCGCTTTTTGATAGGCAGAGGTATCAGTTTGTTTCTTCATGGGGTACCATTTGTTACATTGACAAACATAAGGACTAAAGTTTCTTAATTTCACCCACAGTTTTACATTAATATATTTGGGTATACGGAAGAATTTGACTTTATTTGCAGATACAAATATTTTAAATAGATCAAAACATGATTAACACTTCTGAAACTAAAAAGAACCTATCAGGCCTTAAACGAGAGGACTTTCAAAAGACAATAAACGGTAAATCAACAGATTTATTCATTATAAAGAATAACAATGGTATGGAAATAGCAGTTACTAACTACGGTGCTGCAACACTTGCCATCATGGCTCCGGACAAAAACGGAAACTACTCAAATGTTATTCTGGGACACGACAGTATTGAAAGCGTAATAAACAGTCCGGAACCATTTTTAAGCACAACGATCGGACGCTACGGAAACAGAATAGCCAAAGGTAAATTCACATTATGCGGAAAAGAATATACGCTTGCTACAAATAACGGTCCCAACTCTCTTCATGGAGGACCAACAGGATTTCATACTGTAGTATGGGATGCTAAACAAATCAATGAGCACACAGTGGAATTTAAATATACAGCGCAGGATGGTGAAGAAGGATTTCCCGGAAAACTGGATGTTGTAATGACTTATTCATTAACAGATGCAAATGAGTTCTTAATAAGTTACAAAGCAACCACAGATAAAACTACTATCGTTAATCTAACCAATCACGGTTTCTTCAATCTTGCCGGCATAGCCAACCCCACCCCAACTGTTCTGAACAATATTCTTACTATTAACGCTGATCACTATACTCCTATTGATGCTGTATGTATCCCATTTGGTGAAATAGCCAAAGTAGAAGGAACACCTCTGGACTTCAGAACTCCTCATGTTGTAGGTGAACGTATCAACGATAAACATCAGCAAATCGAAAACGGAGCAGGATATGATCATTGCTTTGTACTAAACAAAAAAGAAGCCGGACAACTTAGCTTTGCAGCAAAATGCATTGAACCAAACAGTGGACGCTTTATGGAAGTATATACCACAGAAGCGGGAGTACAACTTTACTCAGGTAACTGGTTGAATGGCTTCAGCGGGGCACATGGAGCTACATTCCCTGCCAGAAGTGCCATATGCTTTGAAGCACAATGTTTCCCCGACACACCCAACAATGCTCATTTTCCGTCTGCAGTTCTGCGTCCGGGAGAAGAGTATACTCAAGTAACCATTTACAAATTTGGAGTAGAAAAATAATAAATAGCACATTAAACAAACCTAATTTATAAAAAAAACAATTTAAATTTAATCACCATGTCTGAAAAAGAGCAACAAAGCTACCTAGGACCATTCATAACACTGGTCTTCTTATTCTTTATCGTCGGATTTCTAACGACAGCAAACGGTCAGTTTCAAGGACCTTTAAAAGCAGCATTTTTAAGTAATGCAGGAGACCTGAAAAATACTTTTGCTACACTTATTTCATTTTCCTGGTTTTTAGCATACCCACTTACAGGAGGAATCGGTTCTTCATGGGTTACAAAATATGGATATAAAGGTACACTGGTTCGCGCATTATTAGTAATGATCGTTGGTTTAGGTATCTTTTTCTCATCATCATGGTACACTGTACAGTTCCCTGGATCAAGTATACAAATTGCATCTGCAAATGTTCCAATGGGATACTTTATTTTCTTGCTGGGCTCATTCGTTGTAGGTTCTGCCGCAACAATCCTGCAGGTGGTAATCAACCCTTATTTAACAGCATGTTATGTAAAAGGAACACAAGCCGTTCAACGTTTAAATATTGGTGGTTCATCTAACTCTATCGGTACTACTTTTGCACCGTTCTTCGTAACAGGTATCGTATTTGGCGGTTTATCAATGGAGCAGGTTCAACCAAGTCAGTTAATGGTTCCATTCGTTGCCTTGATGGTAGTAATAGCTGTTATCGTTGGTGTTCTT
This sequence comes from uncultured Bacteroides sp., assembly GCF_963678425.1. Lineage (NCBI taxonomy): Bacteria > Pseudomonadati > Bacteroidota > Bacteroidia > Bacteroidales > Bacteroidaceae > Bacteroides > uncultured Bacteroides sp. The sequence continues at coordinate 829,871 of NZ_OY782854.1, read as the reverse complement.
ACAAGACTTTCTTTACCAGATATCCAGGGAACAAAAACAGAAGTTGGTGAAAAACTAGAAAAGAGCGTTTGGTCTTTCAGTCACTTAACATTAGGCGTTATTGCTATTTTCTTCTACGTTGGAGTTGAAGTAGCTATCGGAGCAAACATCAACCTTTACGCAATTGAGACTCAAGGAAAAGCCGGATTATCTTTCTTTGGAATGGATTCTGTGGGTATTTTCGGTATTAAGTTTGCAATTCCTGCCCTTATGGCAACATTGTACTGGGGAGGTATGCTTATAGGTCGTTTGGTTTCAAGCTCCTTAAGCAGCGTATCTCCACGCCTTCAGCTTGCAGTTACCTCTATCTTAGCTGCATGTTTTGCTGTAGCTTCAATGATTACCGATAATCCTTGGTTACTTGCAGCAGTTGGTTTATTCCACTCTGTAATGTGGGGAGCTATCTTTACATTATCAGTTGACAAACTAGGTAAATATACATCAAAAGCATCTGGTGTTTTCATGATCGGTGTTGTTGGTGGAGCTATCATTCCACTTTTACAAGGTATGCTTGCCGATGCTTTAGGCGGATGGAGAATGACCTGGTTCGTAGTTATATTGGGTGAACTATTTATCCTATATTACGCATTACTTGGATCAAAAGTTAAACAATCAGCAGAATAATATAAATATAATCATCTAAGTCTCTTCCTCAGGGGAGGGACTTAAATATGTTACTTAAATATACAAAACACATTATGGATATTGAATATGTAAGAAGTCGCTTTGCAAAGCACTTTGATGGAGCAGTAGGCTCAGTATACGCATCACCAGGACGTATTAACCTTATCGGAGAACATACAGATTACAATGGCGGATTTGTATTCCCGGGAGCTATCGACAAAGGAATGATGGCCGAAATCAAAATCAATGGAACCGATAAAGTAAGAGCTTATTCTATTGACTTAAAAGATTATACAGAATTCGGTTTGAACGAAGAAGATGCACCACACGCAAGCTGGGCAAGATATATCTTCGGAGTATGCCGTGAAATGATCAAAAGAGGTGGCAAGATTCAGGGATTCGATACTGTTTTTGCAGGCGATGTGCCTCTGGGTGCAGGAATGTCTTCATCTGCAGCATTGGAAAGCACTTATGCTTTTGCATTGAACGATATGTTCAACTGCGGCATCGATAAATTTGAATTGGCTAAGATTGGTCAGGCAACAGAACATAACTACTGCGGTGTTAATTGTGGTATTATGGACCAGTTTGCTTCAGTATTTGGTAAAGCAGGTAGCTTAATCCGTTTGGATTGCCGCTCACTGGAATACAAATACTATCCATTCAACCCAACAGGATATAAAGTAGTATTATTAGACTCAGTTGTTAAACACGAACTTGCTTCGTCTGCTTACAACAAACGTCGTCAATCTTGTGAAACAGTTGTTGCTGCTATCAAAAAGAATCACCCAACTGTAGAATTCCTTCGCGATTGCACAATGGAAATGCTTCAGGCAGTGAAAGCTGACGTTACAGAAGAAGACTACATGCGTGCTGAATATGTAATTGAAGAAATTCAACGCGTACTTGATGTTTGCGATGCTTTGGAAAAAGGAGATTACGAAACTGTAGGAGAAAAGATGTATGGCACACACCACGGTATGAGTAAACTCTATGAAGTAAGCTGCGAAGAACTGGATTTCCTGAATGACTGCGCTAAGAAAAACGGTGTGACAGGTTCACGCGTTATGGGTGGTGGATTCGGTGGATGTACCATCAACCTGGTTAAGGAAGAACTTTATGACGCATTCATTGCTGATGCAAAAGAATCTTTCAAAGCTAAGTTTGGCAGAAGTCCTAAAGTTTACGATGTGGTTATCAGCGATGGTTCCCGCAAGTTAGCTTAAGTATAACTAATTTATATATAAAGTGCAGTATTCACCATGAATACTGCACTTTTTTTATGCCGTAAACTTGAGATAAGTGTTTTTTAGACACTTTTTATCTTATTTATGCTCAACAACATATATAAAAAGAAACATCGTAAACTTTTAAGTGTTACTTTTACACCAAAATAAATAAATGGACATTATTAATATGCACCTTAATTATTGAAAGACATGAAAAAATTATTTTTGATTTGCAGTATTATGGCAGGCATACTCACCTCATGTAGTAACCAGCAAAAAGAACTAACCCTTTCAGGATTAAATCCAACCAATTTTCAGACTAAAGTAAATGGAAAACAAACAGGCCTGTATGTATTAAAAAACAAGGCAGGAATGGAAGTGTGCATTACTAACTTCGGCGGACGAATTGTTTCTATTATGGTTCCGGACAAAAACGGAAAAATGCAGGATGTAGTACTCGGCTTTGATAGTATTAATAACTACGTTAATATTCCGAGTGATTTCGGAGCTTCAATCGGTCGTTATGCAAACCGAATCAACAAAGGTAAATTTGTACTCGATGGAAAAACCATCCAACTACCAACAAACAACTTTGGACATTGCCTGCATGGAGGTCCAAAAGGATGGCAGTATCAGGTATATGAAGCTAAAAAGATTAATGACACTACATTAGAACTCATCATGAACTCTCCCGACGGAGATTCTAATTTCCCCGGAAATGTTGTAGCCAAGGTTACTTACAAGTTAACAGATGATAACGCCATTGATATTAACTATGAAGCAACAACTGATAAAAAGACGATTATCAATATGACTAATCACTCTTACTTTAACTTATCAGGAGATCCTTCCAAAGAAGCAACAAATCACATGCTTTATGTCAATGCAGACCAGTTCACCCCTGTAGACAGTACTTTTATGACAACAGGAGAAATACTTAAGGTTAAAGGTACCCCAATGGACTTCACTGCTTCAAAACAAATTGGAAAAGAAATCAATGATTCAAGTTTCATCCAACTAAAATATGGAAACGGATACGATCACAACTGGGTACTGAACACTAAAAACGATATAAAGGCAGTGGCAGCAACTCTTTATTCACCAGTGAGCGGCATTCAATTAGATGTTTATACAAACGAACCAGGTATTCAGGTGTATACCGGCAATTTCCTGAATGGAACAGTAAAAGGCAAAAAGAACATTGCTTATAACAAACGAGCTTCAGTTTGTCTGGAAACACAACACTATCCTGACAGCCCCAACAAAGCAAGCTGGCCATCAACAACCCTTGAACCGGGAAAGACCTATAACAGTCATTGCATTTTCAAATTCTCAGTAAAGAAATAATAAAAACACAGCATTCTGGAAAAAGATATGAATTCCTTTTATAAAAACAAAGATCGATTTTACGTAGCAGTAGACTGTATCATATTTGGTTTTCGTGAAGGTGAACTAAAACTACTGTTACTTAAACGAGATTTTGAACCAGCAAAAGGAGAATGGTCTCTTATGGGGGGATTCCTGAAAAATGACGAGAGCATCGACGAAGCAGCCAGCAGAGTTCTGCGTGACCTCACCGGATTAGAGAAAGTCTATATGGAACAAGTAGGTGTTTTTGGAGAAGTAAATCGTGATCCGGGAGAAAGGGTTTTATCTGCGGCTTATTATGCACTGATTAACATCAATGAAAATGACCATGAAATAGTGCAAAAGCACAATGCCCATTGGGTAAAAATAGACGAGCTTCCTCCACTTATTTTCGACCATCAGAACATGGTTACCAAAGCCCGTGACATCATGAGGAGAAAAGCATCTATTGAACCAATAGGTTTTAATCTTTTGCCAGAATTATTTACACTCCCGCAGTTGCAACAGCTATACGAAGCCATTTATGGAGAGCCGGTGGACAAACGTAATTTCCGTAAACGAATAGCGGATATGGACTATATTGAAAAAACAGATAAAATAGATAAATCAGGATCTAAACGTGGAGCATTCTTGTATAAGTTTAATAATAAGAGCTACAAAAAAGATCCAAAATTTAAGTTGTAATAGAAATATGTTAGAAGCATTAAAAGAAAAAGTATTCCATGCCAATCTCGATTTAGTAAAACATGGATTGGTAATATTTACCTGGGGTAATGTAAGTGCCATTGACCGTGAAAGCGGATTAGTGGTAATAAAGCCATCCGGCGTATCTTATGATGAGATGAAAGCGGAAGATATGGTAGTAGTTAATCTGGACGGGAAAGTGATAGAAGGAAAATTAAAACCATCATCAGACACTCCAACCCACCTGGTTCTATACAAAGCTTTCCCGGAAATCGGTGGCGTAGTACATACTCACTCTACATATGCAACAGCATGGGCACAGGCCGGACTGGACATTCCAAGTATAGGAACTACTCATGCCGATTATTTCAGTGATGCCATACCTTGCACAGCAGATATGACTCAGGCAGAAGTAGAAGGTGAATACGAAAAGGAAACAGGCAATGTTATCGTTGCACGGTTTGCCGGACTTAACCCCAATTATGTTCCCGGTGTTCTGGTAAAGAATCACGGACCTTTTTCATGGGGAAAGAATGCAGACGAGGCTGTTCACAATGCAGTGGTAATGGAGCAGGTAGCCAAAATGGCTTCCATCGCTTTTTCAGCGAATCCAAACCTGACTATGAACCCGCATTTAATTAAAAAACATTTTTACCGTAAACATGGCCCAAACGCATATTACGGACAATAGATCAATAAATTAACACATTAACTCTTAAAATTTATAATTATGGCATTTCAAGATTTTGAAGTATGGTTTGTCACAGGAGCTCAGCTTCTGTACGGAGGTGACGCAGTAATCGCAGTTGACGCACACTCTAACGAAATTGTTAAAGGATTGAACCAATCAGGAAACCTTCCTGTTAAAGTGGTATATAAAGGAACCGTTAACTCTGCAGCAGAGGTGACATCTACTTTCAGAGCAGCGAATAATGATGCTAAATGTATCGGTATCATCACCTGGATGCATACTTTCTCTCCTGCAAAAATGTGGATCCACGGATTACAGGAATTAAAGAAACCTCTTCTTCACTTCCATACACAATTCAACAAAGAAATTCCATGGAACGAAATGGACATGGACTTCATGAACCTGAACCAGTCTGCTCACGGAGACCGTGAATTTGGCTTCATGGTTTCTCGTATGCGTAAAAACCGCAAAGTTGTTGTTGGTCACTGGCAAGATGCAAAAGCACATGCAAAGATTGCAGTCTGGATGCGCGTTGCTGCAGCCTGGGCTGATGCACAGGATATGTTGATCGTTCGTTTTGGTGACAACATGAACAATGTTGCTGTAACAGATGGTGACAAGGTAGAAGCTGAACTTCGTCTTGGTTATCATGTTGATTACTATCCTATCGGCGACCTCGTAGCAGTTCAGGATACAGTAACTGATGCTGAAATCGCAGAACTGGTTAAGACATACGAAAAAGAATATACATTAGCTGATAACGTAAAAGAAGGTGGAAAAGACCGCAAACAAGTTGTTGAAGCAGCTCGTGGAGAACTGGCTCTTCGCAAATTCTTAAAAGCAAAAGGCGCTAAAGGATTCACAACAAACTTTGATGCATTGCACGGAATGAACCAACTTCCAGGTCTTGCTTCTCAACGCTTAATGGCCGAAGGTTATGGTTTCGGAGCTGAAGGTGACTGGAAAACCGCTGCTTTGTACCGCACCATGTGGTTCATGGGTCAGGGATTAGAAGGTGGCGCTTCCTTCCTTGAAGATTACACTCTAAACTTCGACGGAGAAAAGAGCGCTATTCTTCAGGCACATATGTTGGAAGTTTGTCCTCTTATTGCTGATGCAAAACCAAAACTTGAAGTTCATCCATTAGGTATCGGTGGCAAAGCAGATCCTGCTCGTCTGGTATTCACTACTCACGAAGGAACCGGAGTTGCTGCTACAGTAGTAGATATGGGTAACCGCTTCCGTATGATTGTAAATCAGGTAGATGTTATCAAATCTAAGCCACTTCCTAAACTTCCTGTTGCTTCTGCACTCTGGATTCCTCAGCCAAGCTTTGAAGTAGGTGCTGCAGCATGGATTCTTGCAGGTGGAACACACCACACAAGTTTCTCTTTCGCTCTTACCCAGGAATATCTGGAAGACTACGCTGAAATGGCAGGCATTGAAATGATTGTTATCGATAAGGATACCACTATCAGCAACTTCAAGAAAGAGCTACGCACAAATGATGTTTATTATATGCTAAATAAAGCTTTGATGTAATTATGGCAAATAAATATGTAATCGGTTTAGACTACGGTAGCGACTCTGCACGTGCTGTCATTGTAAATGCACTGACTGGTGAAGAAATAGCTACATCTGTAAAATACTATCCTCGCTGGAAAGCGGGGAAGTATTGCAATCCTTCCAAGAATCAATATCGTCAGCATCCATTAGATTATATCGAAGTATTGGAAGCTACCGTAAAGGAATCATTGGCAAAATGTCCGGCTGGAACAGCTGAGAACGTTGTAGGTATTGCTTTTGATACCACTGGTAGCACCCCTGTATTTACTGATAAAGCAGGTGTTCCATTATCACTTCATCCTGAATTTGCTGAAAATCCCAACGCAATGTTTGTATTGTGGAAAGACCATACAGCAATCAATGAAGCAGCAGAGATCAATGAGCTTTGTGCAAAATGGGACATAGATTACTCTGCTTACGAAGGAGGAATCTATTCATCAGAATGGTTCTGGGCAAAGGCACTTCATGTACTTCGCGAAGATGAAGCGGTGCGCAAAGCTGCTTACTCTATTGTTGAGCACTGCGAATGGATGCCGGCAATTCTTACAGGAGTATCAAAATCATCTGATATTGTGCGTAGTCGTTGTGCCTGCGGACACAAAGCTATGTGGAGTGAAGTGTGGGGCGGACTTCCTTCAGAGGAATTCCTTGTTGCACTTGACCCTGTATTAGCCGGATTAAGAGAAAGACTATTCACAGACACCTATACAGCAGACAAAGTTGTGGGTAATCTGACTGAAGAATGGGCATCAAGACTTGGTTTAACAACCAATGTAGTTGTTGCAGGCGGAGCTTTCGACTGCCACATGGGAGCTGTAGGCGCCGGTGTTACCCCTAAGACCATTGTTCGTGTAATTGGTACTTCTACTTGCGACATCATGGTTTCTTCCTATGAAGAAATGGGTGATAAACTAGTAAATGGTATTTGCGGACAAGTTGACGGTTCTGTGATCCCGGGATACGTAGGCCTTGAAGCCGGACAGTCAGCTTTCGGAGATATCTATGCATGGTTTAAAAGAGTATTGGAATTCCCAATCAGACAAATTATCGGAACCACATCCCTTTTGGATGAAGCAACCAAAGAAAAGCTGGTTGAAGAAGCGTGCGACAAAATCATACCTGCTCTGACAAAAGAAGCAGAGCTAATTCCACTCAGTGAAAGCACACTTATTGCTACCGACTGGATGAATGGCCGTCGTACACCGGATGCCAATCAGTTACTTCACGGAACAATAGCCGGACTTACATTAGGAAGCACTGCTCCTCTTATTTTCCGTGCATTGGTAGAAGCCACAGCTTTTGGTTCAAAAGCCATTGTAGACCGTTTTATTGAAAATGATATTGAGATCAACCAGGTAATCGCAATCGGAGGAATATCCCTGAAATCCCCATTTGTAATGCAAACCCTGTCTAATGTTTTAGGAATGCCAATCAAGGTAGCCAAATCAGAGCAGGCTTGTGCCCTCGGAGCATCCATGTTTGCAGCAGTAGCTGCCGGCGTACATGCAAAGGTAGAAGATGCACAAAAAGCTATGGGCAAAGGATTCGCATCAGAATATTATCCAGATGAGGAAGCTCACAAGATCTATCTTTCATTATACGAGAAGTATACAAAACTAGGAGATTTTACAGAAAAAGAACTTTTATAATAAACATTTGAAATTTATATAACTAATATTATGGGATTATTAGATTGGATTATTATTTCATTATTTATTGTAGCCCTTATCGGTATTTGCGTTTGGGTTATGAGAAATAAGACAGGCAACACCAGCGATTTCTTCCTTTCAGGACGTAGTGAAACCTGGATAACTGTCGGTGCTGCAATCTTTGCTGCCAATATCGGTTCAGAACACCTGGTTGGTTTAGCCGGAGCCGGAGCACAAAGCGGTATGGCTATGGCACACTGGGAAATGCAAGGCTGGATGATTCTTATCCTTGGATGGGTTTTCGTTCCGTTTTATGCGCACAGTAAGGTATTTACCATGCCTGAATTCTTATCAAGACGATTTAACCGAAACGCAAGTTCAACCTTGTCCATTATCACTCTTATCAGTTACATTCTTACTAAGGTATCTGTAACAGCTTACACCGGAGGTATCTTTCTACAGACCATTCTTGGAATAGATTTCTGGTACGGAGCCATCGGCCTTGTTCTTCTTACTGGTATATTCAGTGTATTGGGAGGTATGAAGGGAATCATGGTGATCTCTGTTGTACAAACTCCTATCCTGATTGTAGGTTCCTTGACTATCTTAGCTCTGGGTCTGCTGAAAATCGGTGGAGGTGGTATTCTTGAAGGATGGCACCAAACATTGCTATACATTGGTGAAAACCGTCACCTTATTCACTCTGACCCTTCGGATCCTTTGTTTGCAAAGTTCCCGGGTGTAGGAGTAATCTTTGGTGCAGCCATCATCGGATTCTGGTACTGGTGTACTGACCAACACATTGTACAACGGGTTCTTGCTGCAAAAGATTTAAAGAATGCACGTAGAGGTACCATTTTTGCAGGTTTCTTAAAAATATTACCTGTATTTATGTTCCTTATCCCTGGTATGATTGCTGCAGCATTAAAAGCTAAAGGAGTAGACGGATTTAATTTCGACAGCAATGACAAAGCATTTGGTAGTATGGTTCTTAATCTATTGCCAATGGGTATCAAAGGACTTGTTACTGTAGGTTTTATTGCTGCGTTGGTAACATCTTTGGCTGCTCACTTTAATTCATCAGCAACTCTGTTTACTATTGACTTCTATAAACCAAAACATCCAAAAGCAAGCGAAAAACGTCTTGTATGGGTAGGACGTTTAGCAACTATCACAGTAGTATTCTTAGGATTGATCTGGATTCCTATCATGAGAGGTTTGGGTAGCGTTCTTTATGAATACCTTCAGAATGTACAATCACTTATTGCACCAGCAATTGCAGCTGTATTCGTACTTGGAGTATTCAACAAGAGAATCACTCCAAAGGCTGGAGAATGGGGATTATTGGTTGGATTTATTGTAGGTATGATGCGCCTGTGTCTGTTGGTATTCTCCAGCAGTATACCTGCAGATAGCTTCCTTGGACAAATTGTAGCAATTAACTGGTTATACTTCTGTATCTTCCTGTTCCTGTTCACAATGTGTGTTATGTTCATCATCAGCTACTTCACGCCGAAGGCTACTGAAGATCAACTAAAAGGTATCACTTACTTTACTCAAGGATCTGAACAAATTGCAGAAACACGTGCAAGCTGGAGCACAATTGATATCATCACATCAGTTGCAGTGGTTGGTATCTGTGTAGCATTTTACATCTATTTCTGGTAATCAGATAGATTGAAAAATTTTTAAAAGAGGCTATTTCAAAATTGATTTTATAATACAATAAGTAAAATTATTTCGAAATAGTCTCTTTCTTTTTTTGTCTAAAATTGCACTGATTATAATAAAAAAACACTCTTTTCTAACAGATAATTAGTAACAAACTATTATCTTTGCGAAAAACTTAATGAATCTATAGTTATGAACGATAGTAAACTAATGAATCGCGCCGCAAATAATGTGCGAATTTTAGCAGCTTCTATGGTAGAAAAAGCAAATTCCGGACACCCGGGAGGTGCCATGGGAGGTGCAGACTTTATAAACGTACTTTTCTCCGAGTTTCTTGAATATGATCCAGAAAACCCTCGTTGGGAAGGTCGTGACCGCTTCTTTCTTGATCCCGGACACATGTCTCCCATGTTGTATTCTATCTTAGCTCTGACAGGTAAATATACACTGGATGAATTATCACAATTCCGTCAATGGGGAAGTCCTACTCCGGGCCATCCTGAAGTAGATATCATGCGTGGAGTAGAGAATACTTCCGGTCCTCTTGGACAAGGTCATGCATACGCTGTTGGTGCCGCTATCGCTGCCAAATTTCTGAAAGCCCGCTTCGGTGAAGTGATGGGACAAACCATCTACACATTCATCTCCGACGGAGGTGTTCAGGAAGAAATTTCTCAGGGCGCAGGTCGTCTGGCCGGACACTTGGGACTCGACAACCTGATTATGTTCTACGATTCCAATGATATTCAACTTTCCACAGGAACCAGTGCCGTAACCAGCGAAGACGCTGCAAAGAAATACGAAGCATGGAACTGGAATGTCATTAAAATCAATGGCAATGATCCCGATGAAATCCGTAAGGCTCTTACTGCTGCCAAAGCAGAAAAAGAACGTCCTACCATTATCATTGGTAAAACCATTATGGGTAAAGGCGCCGTTACAGCCAATCACGAAAGCTTTGAGCGCAAATGTTCTACTCATGGCCAGCCATTGAGTGCCAGCGGTGCTTGTTACGATGAAACTATTAAAAACCTGGGAGGTGATCCTGCAGACGCCTTCAAAATATTCCCTGAAGTTGCAGAACTTTATGCCAAACGTGCTGCCGAACTGAAAAAGATCGTTGCTGCCAAACAGGCTGCTAAGGCAGAATGGGCAAAAGCGAATCCTGAACTTGCAGCCAAACTGGAAGTATTCTTCTCTGGCAAAGCTCCTAAAGTAGACTGGGCAGGTATCAAGCAAAAAGCAAACGACGCTACACGTGGCGCTTCTGCTACAGTTCTTGGTGCACTGGCTACTCAGGTAGAAAATATGATCTGCGCTTCTGCCGACTTATCCAACTCTGATAAGACTGACGGATTCCTAAAAAAAACTCACGCCTTTACAAAAGACGATTTCAGTGGTGCTTTCCTACAGGCAGGTGTTGCTGAGTTAACTATGGCATGTGTTTGCATCGGTATGGCTCTTCACGGTGGTGTTATTCCAGCTTGCGGAACATTCTTTGTATTCTCTGACTACATGAAACCGGCTGTACGTATGGCTGCCCTGATGGAAGTTCCCGTGAAGTTCATCTGGACACACGATGCTTTCCGTGTAGGTGAAGACGGACCTACTCACGAACCGGTTGAACAAGAAGCTCAGATCCGTTTGATGGAGAAACTGAAAAACCACAGCGGACACAATTCAATGCTGGTTCTTCGTCCTGCTGATGCAGAAGAAACTACAGAAGCATGGAAACTGGCTATGGAAAATACATCAACTCCTACAGGATTGATTTTCTCCCGTCAGAATATTGCCAATCTTCCTGCAGGAACAAACTATGCTGATACTGCAAAGGGTGCATATATTGTAGCCGGAGCTGATCAGAATCCGGATGTAGTTCTTATCGCTTCAGGTTCTGAAGTTTCAACACTTGTTGCCGGTGCAGAATTGCTTCGCAAGGATGGTGTTAAACTTCGCATTGTATCTGTTCCGTCTGAAGGATTGTTCCGCAGCCAGAGCAAGGAATATCAGGAATCAATTATCCCGGCAGGAGCCAAAGTATTTGGTCTTACCGCAGGTCTTCCAGTAAACCTTGAAGGTTTAGCCGGAGCCAACGGTAAGGTATTTGGTCTGGAATCTTTCGGATTCTCTGCTCCTTACAAAACCCTTGACGAGAAACTTGGTTTCACTGCTCAGAACGTGTACAATCAGGTTAAGGCAATGTTATAATCTAACATAAACTGAAAACAGATAAAAATGAAAACTATTGGTATTTGTTCTGATCACGCAGGCTTTGAGTTGAAACAGTTCGTTAAGAGCTGGCTTGAAGCCAAAGGTTGGGCATACAAAGACTTTGGAACGTACACAACAGAGAGTTGTGACTATGCAGATTTTGCTCATCCGCTGGCATCAGCCGTAGAAAACGGTGAATGTTATCCGGGAATAGCTGTCTGCGGTAGTGGAAATGGCATTAACATGACGCTGAACAAGCATCAGGGTATCCGGGCCGCTCTTTGCTGGGCTCCCGAGCTCTCTCATCTTGCCCGTCAGCACAACAATGCTAATATTCTGGTAATGCCGGGTCGCTTTATCTCTACTGAAACAGCAGCCCAAATCATGACAGAGTTCTTTTCAACCGATTTTGAAGGCGGTCGTCATCAAAAGAGGATAGACAAAATGCCTGTAAAATAAGGACGTTCTAATCGGATAGGAGGTGATGGATTATTTCCATCACCGACCTTCCACAGCACCGTACGTACCGTTCGGTATACGGCGCTTCCTTAATTTACATTAGTGACCTTGCGATAATAATCTGAAAAGAAGATATATCCTGCCTGTTTAAGGCGGTCATTAGTGATAGTAGATGACAAGATTGGGCTTTTGGCTATACGCCAGTAGCCCTTTCTTGTATTTGCGAACTCCCATGCTTTATACTTCTTGATGCCTAGTTTGATTAAATTCCGACCACGCGTTTTAATCTTCTTCCATCGCTTCCATATTACCATACGAACACGACGCCTAAACCATTCGTCTGTTTTGAGTAGAAGTTGTTTCATATCTGCTAATGAGAAGTAGTTTACCCAGCCTGTTATAAACTGCTTGAGTTTCTCCTTTCTTTCCTGGTCACCCATTCCATTGCTACGAGATGTTAGGATTTTAATTCTATCCTTCATCTTTACAATGCTCTTTTTGTGGATTCTAAGCTGTATCCCTTTCTTATTTGGATAAAAAGAATATCCTAAAAATTTGATACTCCCAACATAAGCAACTTTGGTTTTCTCTGTATTTACCTTCAGAAAAAGTTTCTTCTCAATAAAAGGAACTATGTATTGTAACGTTCGTATAGCGCTCCGTTTACTTTTACACAAAATAAGCAGATCGTCCGCATAACGAACAAAACGATGTCCTCGTTTTGCTAATTCCTTATCCAACTCATTGAGCATTATATTGCTCAATAATGGGCTGAGTGGACATCCCTGAGGCACTCCCATTTCCGTTTCTTCAATTTCCCCCGAAACAACTACTCCTGCATTCAGATATTTATGGATGAGTGAAATTACCCTCCCATCTTTAATTGTTCTTGATAATACTTCTATCAGTTTGCTCTGATTGACTGTATCAAAGAACTTTTCCAAGTCCATCTCTACTGCATATTTAAACCCGTCATTTGCATACTCCACGCATTTCTTTAACGCCTGATGTGCGCTTCTTCGTGGTCTAAACCCATAACTGTTTGTCGAAAATTGTCTCTCAAAATTAGTTGATAAAACCTGTGCGATTGCTTGTTGGATTACTCGATCCACGACTGTGGGTATTCCAAGGTTTCTTTTCGTTCCGTTGTCTTTGGGTATCTCTACCCTCCTAACGGGATTAGGGCGGTATTTACCCGCTAAAATGGATGCTATCAATTTTCCTTTGTTGCTGATAAGATAATCCTTTAAAGATCCGACATCCATCTTATCAACACCGCCTGTTCCCTTATTCCGCTTTACCTGTTTATAGGCTGCGTTTAAGTTTGTTGGTGAGAGGATTTGCTCTAATAATCCATTTTTCGTTTGGTTAATGTTAGTGTCGTTATTTTCAGTTATCCACATAAAGGTCTGCCCTTCCACATAGCCTTCGAGTTCCGTTCTATTCTTTTGTGGATAGGTATCTTTCGATATTTTCTGCTGTCTTCCCTTCATAAGGTAACATTCATTTACTTGCACTTCTTAAGGTTCAGTCCTTCCTCTATGTTGTCGAACATGGAGTACTATGACTTCGGCTGACTTCTCATGGCAATTGTTAGCCGCGTTCTGTAAAAAAAAACAGCCCACGTCCATGAGATCTCCCGTGGTAAGATTATAATCCTTCATCCCATGTAACCTCCACATTTACACACCAACTTCCGGGTAGTTATAGGACTTCGTTTTGTGATGCAAACTTGTCCAGTTGGATATGCCTGATGTGGTTCGTGTTCCTCAGTTCAGGACTTTGCCGCCGGCTTCCTTCAGATTCCACCTCACGATGGACACCCTTGCCTTGAGCTAATGGTTGGTAACTACCGACCCCCATAAGGGACTTGCACCCTCAAAATTATAACCATGCACGGCGCACATCAAAATAAATAGGGTGGATCATTTTTGATCCACCCTATTTGCTTAATTCGAATTCAGCTTATCCTTTTCCTGTTATTACTTTCTCCTAAATCCTTCTATAGGAGTCCTATCTGCTCGTTGCTACATCTAATTCTGTGAATACAAAAGGAGCGTATTTTATATTTGAACCTCTACCTATGTTCAAGGTCACAATTTGTGACCTTGAATATTCTTCAATTTCACTTTGTGATAGTTTAAACATTAAACCTTCCCCTTCAAAACGGGAAATCCATCCTTTGTCAATAATTTAATAATATCTGGCACGATTATTGTAAGTATATAATCTTTAACCTTACAAGAACTTTAAAACCTTAATACTATGAATGTATCCTTATACAATGGTGGGAACAAAGGACGTCCCACGTTTGTAGAAAACACCCCTATCGAGGTGGTTCTGAACTCTTTTAAAAGTCTGAAGTACGCCACTCCGGTTGATTGTATCCGCAACGGGAACGAAGAATCCGCCAAAGCGTGGGAACAACTCCCCTCTTTTACCTTTGCAGCAACCTTTAAGGGTGGACGGAATAAGAAAAATATGGAGCAGTACAACGGAATTGTGCAACTCAACAGTGGAAAGCTGGAACCGGAACAAGCTGCTCGTCTGAGAGATCAGGCGGCTAAAGAGCCCAACACCCTGGCATCCTTTATCAATACCGAAGGAACAGGAGTAATTATCCTCTCCCCCGTTTCCCTTCCGGACAGTTCAATGCCCGGAACAAATGAAGGAATAGCCCGTTTTCAGGAACAAGCCTTCGCTGTGGTAAGCCTATATTACGGCTCCTGTCTGCAGCTTGATTTCACATTTAAGAAAAACACACATTCGGTAACGCAATTAACCACCGCCACTTATGACCCGCAACTCTTCTTCAACCCCGAAGCAGAAGTCTTTCTGATAGCCACCAAAAAAGATTATGAAAAGAAACCGGAAAAACTGATCCGGAACATGCAGGGCGAACCGGTTTCCTTCGATTATCTGCCGGTGGGCGAAGAACGAGACATCGAAATAAGGAGAGCATTTGACCGTGCTTACTCCAACACTCTCAATCAGGAATCTTTCCGGAAAGAGAACCGATCTGAGTTTATACACGGTTTGGCATACTTTTGCTGTCTGGCCGGAATACCGGAAGGGGAAACTGTCAAACTGACACTTCTTCGCTGCGCCAGAGAAGACTTTACCACAGATGACATCCGTCTCGCCATCCGAATCAAGTACAAAGAATACGAGAGTGCGCTGGGCACCGACAATGGAATCAGTAAAGTGGAAAAAGAGACACGCAAGCTGGAAGAATTTATCAAGCGCAACTTTATGCTGCGCCGCAATGTGATTCTCGAAGGCATTGAATTCCGTTACGCCGAGCAGGTAAACCATGAATGGGAATCATTGCGCGACCATCATCTCAATACTATCTATATCCGGGCACACAAGGAAGGCATCAGCTGCACCCTGAACGACGTGAAAGCAATGGTTGATTCCGAGATCACCCCCTCCTATTATCCGTTCAAGGATTTCATTTTCCTTTCACATACCGAATGGGACGGGCACGACTATATTGCCGATGTGGCAGCCACTGTACCCACCAAAGATCCCGAATATTTTGAATGGTGCTTCCGCAAATGGTTTGTTGCCCTGGTGGCTACCCTGGTAAACGACCGTGTAATCAATCATCAGATTCTGGTACTTATTGGCGGTAAGCACGGTATGGGAAAATCTACCTGGCCCGAACGGTTATTACCTCCCGAATGGCGAAGAGATCATTTCGACGCCAATGTATTTTCCAATAATCTGAATGCCACCCGCATGAAACTGAGCACAGGTGCCATCCTCAACATTGATGAGCTGGATACCATCCAACGCTACGATCAGGAAACAGTCAAAGAGCTATTCACCACCTTCAACATCAACATCCGTACCTCTGCCGACAAACCGCCCCGTAACTTTGTGCGTCATGCCTCCTTTTTCGGCACCACCAATCACCTCGATATTCTGAAAGATTATACAGGTAGCCGCCGTTATCTCTGCCACGAAGTAACCGGCCCCATCAATTTTGATTTCACCATCGATTACAAGCAGCTCTATGCCCAGGCATGGAGACTGATCACCCAAGGCTTCCGCTATTATTTCAACACGGAAGAGAATGATATTGTGGAAAAACACAACCAGCACTACATGGAGACAGATGCTGATATGGAGCTGTTCTATGAATATTACCGCAAACCGGAAGGTGAAGAGGAAGGAATTTATCTCTCTGCAGCAAAACTGGCTGAATATATTAAAAGTAAAATGGGGATTGCTGTTAGTAAGAAGATGATCGTTAAACTGGGAAGGAACTTAAAATCACTCAATTATAAGTTCAGAACGTATAAAGGAACAACCCAATATAAGGTTATACTAAAAGACTGGGGTGGAGAGGGTGGAGAGAAATAGTCTTTTTTTCGTTTTACAAAATCTTTTTTTGAGAATCCCGCAAATTGCGGAATTCTCAAAAAAAGATTTTCAGAAGGCTAAAATACTCTTTTTTACTCCACCCTCTCCACCCCCAGAAATCACTTTTAAACAAAAAGAGGTCAACCGATATCAGAGTCTAATAATAAAACAGTCAACCAGTAATAGGTTTAAGAACATTAGTAGTCAACCATAATCAGGTTAATGCATATAACCTGATTAATTAACCAAAACAAAAGGAATCATCAACCCAAACATGTACATGTTTACCCCCTAAACATGTACATGATTAGGTTCAAACTTGTACATATTTGCACCCATTATTAACCAATAAAACATTAATTACCATGGCAATACCATATAAATTCAAAGGAATAAACGACAATTTAAGCAGTGATACAACAAAAAAAGGCGGCGTTCACCCCATTGTAAAAAGCAGGGAACAGTTAGACACCAGAGCCCTGGCCAGATACATAGCTGGCAACAATCCGTTACAACGGTCACAAATAGAACTCGCCATCAATCAAACATTCAATGCCATAGAGAAAGCTTTAAGTGATGGCTATACCGTTTCCATTACCGATTACGGTTCTTTTCAGCTCTCTGCACAATTCCGGGAAGACTTTGACCCTGAAATGCCTCATCGTGCCGAGAGTATTGAGGTGAAGAGTGTTAATTTCAGGGCTTCTACCAAGATGAAGAAGAGAATTGGGGTTGCAGGGTTTGAAAAGAGTGAGAGGTGAAGACTTCTCACCATAACTCAGTTGTTCAGAAATTCCGAATAGCTCAGTTATGAATTCACCAAGCAATATTTAACTAAAAACAATTACCCTATTTCAGTAATAATATATATCTTTGCAATGAAAATAAAATATAGTTCGAATAAACTTGAAAAGCAATTAACTGTACCCAAAGATCTTAGCAAGAAATTTGGAACTATGGCAAAGAAAATGGCTCAACGAATATCTGAATTAAAAGCAGCAGAAACGCTCGAAGATATGCGTTCGCTACCAGCAGCTAATTGCCACGAACTAAAGGGGAATAGAAAAGGAAAGTTGGCAGTAGACATTTCAGCTAATTACAGACTATTTTTTGAGCCCTGCCAAAATCCCATTCCTCAGAAAGAAGATGGTGGACTGGAATGGATTTTAATAACAGAGATAGAAATAATTACTACAGAAGACTATCATTAATAGAATAAAATCATGAATGCAAATTTAATTTTAGCTAAAGAGTTGTTATCACCTCCTGGAGACACAATTCAAGAAACTATTGATGTGATGGGGATGCGTCAAAATGAATTAGCAGAACGCATGGGTAAAACCGAAAGTAAAATTAATGATATCATAAAAGGGAAAGAGCCCATTACTGTAAGCACAGCATTAAAATTAGAACTTGTTTTGGGTATCCCTGCTAAATTCTGGCTTGCCAGAGAAGCAAATTTCCGGGAAGAACTTGCACGTATTGAGCAGCAAGAAGCGCAGGAATTAATGATTGACTGGATAAAGAAATTCCCTTTGACGCAATTAAAAAAGTTGGGGTATTTAAGCAAGGACAAAACAATGAAAGAGTTAGTATCTGAGCTTCTTAAGTTTTTTGGAATTGCTTCACACAAGGAATGGGAAAAGATTTATCTGAACGACAAGATGTCTGTAGCATTTCGTATATCTCTGGCTAGTACTGCTGATCCTTACGCTGTTTCTTCGTGGTTGCGTATGGGAGAATTACAATCGAGAAATTTAGGCTGTGCTGAATTTAACGTAAGCAAATTTAAAGCTTGTCTTCCGCAAATAAGAGAGATAGCAATTAAACAACCAGATGATTTTCTACAAGAACTAAAATCTATCTGTGCCAATAATGGCGTAGCTTGTGTATTTACATCTTGTTTACCTAAAGCTCCAATAAGCGGAGCTACAAGATGGTTCTCAAATAAACCATTGATTCAGTTATCTGACAGATATAAAACAAATGATCACTTTTGGTTTGCCTTCTTTCACGAAGTAGCTCATGTATTGCTTCATCCCAAGAAGGATATTTTTCTGGAAGACTTAAAAGGTGCAGAAATAGATAGACAGAAAGAGGAAGAAGCTGATGCATTTGCTTCCGAACTTCTTATACCAGATAAGTATCTGAAAAACATAAAGGGTGAAATAACAAAAGAAACTATTCTAGATATTGCCCAAAAAGCAGACATTCATCCTTCTTTTGTTGTTGGGCGCTTGCAACACAATGGAATGCTACACTTTAGTAGATTTAATGAAATGAAGATTCCTGTTTCTATTGATCAAATTTAAACTTTGCAATTGTCGTACCAGTGGTGCAACAATTACAATAATATGATGTTGTTGAAGCTTATTTGCATTGGAAAGCGATCCTATATGTCGGCTTTAATCCGGATGCAAAAGCATATAGGTTAATTCAATAAATGTATTGTTCAGCTTTTCAGGAAATTCTTTTGAGTTCAATTCATTTATTATTGTATCTTTATAACCTCCCAGCAGTAAAGTACTTGCTACATAATCACCATCTTGGGCAAATACCAAAGCCTCAATGTAACGCTGTTTCTCATCAGGAACATCTTCGGTTGGCATTTTAAATACTTTCAACCTATAGCTGTCAATAGCTAATTTTGGATCCGTATTCTTGAAAAAATCATATACAGGTGCAAATATACCTGATTCAGGTACTTCAAGTACTACCCGTTTCGCAACCGAATCAATAATATTGCAAACATTCTCCAAGTATGTCATTGGTTTCTCTACTAATTTTACTTTCTGCAGATAAGGCTATACAATCAACAATTATGGAATAACCACCTCTGCCTGTACATTTTTAAACTGAGGCATGGCATCGCCAATGGGTGCACCAATATAAGTAGGGTCGCACACCAGATATTTTAAGTTATTCACCATGAAATAATCACCACTAACATCTTCATTAAAATGTACTGCTGTCGCTAAATGATTGGGATAATGCAGCAATACGACTTTTAGATGCAATAAATCATGCACAAGAGTAGAATACAATACAGCTCTATCTTCACAATCACAATAAGGATAATAAAATAACTCATCGGGGAAAAATGGTCGTTCATACCCAAATTGTTCCTCGTCGGTTTTGTATTCAAAGGCTGTCTGAACAAAATTAATCAGCATATTAGCAGCCTCTGCTTCCGATTTACCCTTGAGAGCAAATTGCAATACGGGATACAAGTTATTTTTTACCGTTTCGCTCAATGGAGTGTTGGCATAAACCTTCCAGTCGCACTGAGGATAGGTATCATAAAAATCCATCTGCTCCTTATTTACTCCGGTACGTACCGTTTCAACAGGATATGCTTTTGAGATAAAAACCTTTTGAGTCGTTTCGGTTTTATTTGCTAATTGTTCATTCTCAATGCGCATTGAAACAGGCTGTTCTTTCGGTAAACCTTCATTTAGTACCTTTAGCTGTTTCGCGCTCGAATCAACCAAGTAAAACTTTGCATCACCAATCTGCAGAAACATCTTGTTATACATTTCATAATCTGTATTGACGAGTAATACCAGTTGTTCATTTTCTACTTGTGCAATACGAACTTTATAACCAGTCTGGCTTAGCACAAACATCTGAAGAAATACAGCCTCATTCGTTTTGGGTGAACCGTAAATTGTTCCTGTGATCTGACGCACAAGCTCTACGTAACCCCAATCGCACAATTCCAGTTTTGAACGCAGGCTGATGCAATCGGCCAGAAAACCATTGTATGACCTACCAGCCAATCGGTTCCACGCTGCCGCCAATGTGTTGCCATCTAATGAAGCGAGCCTAAACTTCAAACTGTCATTCCACACTACCGAACACGGTACAGCAAAAAAGTTGAAATCAATTACCGACAAATCCTCCTTTTGGGGTGCAACAGGAATTGGCTCTATTGGTTGCGGTTGTTTTTGCGGTTCTGGTAACGGGATAACTTTTCCCTGAGGTACCGGATGATCTTCCGGTTTTTCCTGTGGGTCTTTCTTTACAGGCGGTGTTACCGGATCGGGACTTTTGGGAACAGGAATTCCTTTGAAAGTCTGAAAAGCTTCCCATTCCTGTTTCATGTAGTCGGCAAACTCCTTGTTTATTTTGTCTCGGTAGCTATTAAAGTCATCAGTAGCTTCCTTTTTGTACTTTTCAAAATCATCCTGCATTTTTTGCATTTCCGATTTTTCATTTTGCTGAGCCATGACAACCTTTGAAATCATGCAGATCAACATTATGAATAGGATCCGTTTTTTCATATTTAAGCTCTATTTTATTTTAAAATTTCTCCATTCATTTTCCACATTTGCCGAAGGCACAACAGTAGGTGTTTGGCTTTTGCTGTTTACTACGATGGATTGTTGGCTGACGTTGGCAGTGATATAGCTACTTAGCTCGCCCAGCGTAACTGCGCCTTTGGTTTCCTGCAGCTTCTTAAGCAGGAAGTAGGTAAACAACCCGTGACCTTTTTCCTTGTAAGGATAAGCCGTTTCGTCGCCTTTTGCAGCACTGAACACCACCATATTGCCCTGAGGCACATCTTGTTTAATCCGAATAGCTACACCGCGTGCCGAAGCCAGCATCTGACCGCTGCGTTGTGAACCGCTGAAGCAGGCATCCATAAACAAGGTGATGTTTTTCACTTGTAACGCACCAAGTTTGGCATACAAATCATCCAATTTATAGCCCGTTGTCACGTCCGAACCGTAACCATCCACCGGCAAGAGATAAGCCGATTTCGAACTTTCGTCGGGAATACCATGACCGGCGTAATAGAAAATAATGTTGGCTTCGCCCTTGTAAGCATCGGCTACACTCGACAGCCAGTTTATTTCGCCACGAAAATTGTTCAAGGTGGCATTTTCCACAAAATGAACATTCTTTTCGGGTAAGCCTAAGGTTTGCAGGCAGTATTTGCGGAAAGTATCGCCATCGTTGCGTGCAAAAATTACCTGACCCTCACGCTGGTAGTTTTCGTTGGCTATGATAATGGCAAAGGTTTTGTCATTAGTGGCTTTGTTGACAGGGATATTGATGTCGATATCCGACTTGCCTAATTCAATATTTTTAGATTCAATTTTAGAGTTGTTCTTTCCATTTACATTTTGAGCTACATCAACTTCTATCGGGTCAAAATTATATGTGATATTGTTTGCTACATAAGTAGTTACTTGCTTGCAGTCATAACTATAATCTTTATGGTTGACTGGATTGGTAGCCGTCAGCTTTCCCAATTGAAATTTGTTGTTGTCAATGTAAAAGTCATACCCACTGAACTGCATGTTCGTCCAATTTTGCTTAAAGGCAGATGCTTCTGATATAGGCACCTTAATGGAAAAATTATTCAACGATTTGGAGTGAATTAAAAAAGTCTCATTATCTGCATCATATTCTTTCAATTCAAATTCGCTTGTAACAATTGCTTTTTTGAATTCTGATTTCAATTTTTCAACTGCTTCTTGTGTATATGCTTCTATTTTCTGATTTCTGGCTTGTGTATTAACTCTTTTTTGATAATCTGCTATTTTCTCAAATTCTCCTTTTTGCTGCCATTGGTTAATTTTATCAGTTACATATTCTTTTATCTGGTCATTCAATAAATATTTTTTAATTTGCCCCCATTTGCCGGATACTTTTACTAATGCCAGGTTATTTATATCAAAAGGATATGCTTCATCAAATTGTGGATTAATAACAAATTGTCCACTTTTGTCTATAAAGCCCCATTTACCGTTTGTTTTAACTCTAGCCAAACCATTAGGGGCAAAACCATCAGCAAAATCAACGTCAAACTGTAGCTCTATCACAAATTTTCCACTTTTATCTATATATCCCCATTTCCCATTTTTTTTGGCTGGAGCTAAATGATTGTTAGTGGGAGCAAATGCAAGAAATTCAAATTGAGGTTCTATAATAAACTCACCTCTCTCATTTATGCATCCTGCTTTTCCAGTCTTATATACTCTTGCTAAACCATCTTCCTTGAAGAAAAACATTTCATCAAATTGAGGCTTTATTATGAAATTTCCATCAATATCAATATAACCCCATTTGCCATCTATATCTTCCACTAGCACTAAATTATTCTCCTCAAACAATGATGCAAATTTAAATTGAGGCTTAAGTATAAACTTCCCATTTTTATTGATAATTCCATATTTTCCATTCAAGCTTACTGCCGTTAATCCATTCTTAGAAAAGCCATCATAATCAATTCTCTCAAACTGAGGTTTTATGACATATCTTCCGTTTAAATCTAAATATCCCCATTTCCCTTTTTCACATACAGCGATTAACTTCTCCTTGTAAAACAAATCAACATCTTCATATTTGGGTTCTAAAATGAATTTTCCACTCATATTTATTAATCCACGTTTTTTATTCTGTTGTACCTCTGCGTATCCCGTAGAGTCAAAATTAATTGCAACCTCAAATTGTGGTTCAATTACAAGCTTTCCAAATTTATTAATATACCCACATCTTCCATTAATATCTACACTAGCCAATCCATTATCATTAAATTCATAGGCGTGATCAAACTGAGGTTTTATAATGAATTCTCCACTCTTATTTATGTAACCCCATTTCCCTCCTATTTTTACTGGGCCTAAACCGTTGTGAAAAAATTGTTTTCTTACACACCATAGATCCTCAAACTTAGGTTCAATGACATATTTAACGTTATTCTGCGTCAGGGCTGTTATCGATAAATTGATTAAAATCAGAATGCAACTTAATTGTTTCATAATATACATATTTTTATTTTTTTTTACTTCAACGTCACCCCTTTCCAACCATCGCCTACATTCGCCGAAGGCACAACAGTCGGTGTCTGACTTTTTCGGTTTACCACAATAGATTGTTGGCTGACGTTGGTGGTAACATAATTGCTTAAATCTCCAAGGGTAACTGCGCCTTTGGTATCCTGTAGCTTTTTAAGCAGGAAGTAGGTAAACAGCCCGTGTCCTTTTTCTTTGTAGGGATAAGCCGTTTCGTCGCCTTGGGTGGCACTGAATACCACCATATTGCCCTGCGGCGCATCAAATTTCGGTTTTAATACCACGCCACGTGCCGAAGCCAACATACCCTCGCCCCGTTGTGCTCCGCTGAAACAGGCATCCATAAATACCAATGTAGATTTTGCATTCAGCCCTTCGAGCTTTTTATAAAGCAGACTGAGAGGATAGCAGGCTTCGGGTTGTGTACCGTCGGCATCCACCGGAAGCAGGTAGGCCTCTTTGGTATTTTCGGCAGGAATACCATGACCGGCATAGTAAAATATCACATTGATTTCGCCGTGATAAGCATCGGCTATAGACTGAATGTCTTTTACCGCAGCCAGCATGGAACCGTAAGTAGCATCCTTATAGAGACGAACATTGGATGCTGGTAGACCCAATGTTTTTTGGCAATAACCGGCAAATACTTTGGCATCGTTAACGGCATAAGCTACCTTAGCAGCTCGTTGATAATTCTCGTTGCCGATTACCACAGCAAAGGTTTTGGAGTTGACAGTAGAGGTGGAAGGGATGCTCAAATCTACATCTATATCTTTTACGACAGGTGCTGTCGGTTCAGCCATCTTTCCGGTGCTACCAGAAAAATCAATCTCCAAAGGTGGAAGATTGATGGCTAAGTCGGAAGCCTTATCACCATTAAAATTCTTAACACTATTATAGGTCAAATTTTTACCAGTAATTTTGTTCGCTAGCTTAAAAGTACAGTTCAATAAACCTAATTGATCATTTACCACTCCATACTGAGGTATAATTGTTATATTATTCCATTCTTTTTTTAAAGTTTGTGCCCCATCAATAGAAGTTTTTACATATATAGCGCCCAAAAGCTCAGATTTGACAGTATATATACTATTATCTGCATCATAAGTGTCTAATGTACATTGTAACTTCTTTGGTGTACGTTCGGTAATAAACGTCTTTTTAACCTCTTCAATAATCTGAGAAATTTTTTGCTTACGGGCTTCCTCTGTAACACGTATTTTCCATTGAGCTGTTGTTTCAAACTCTTTTTTCTTTTGCCATTCTGAAATCTTGGTTGTTACCCGCGAAAAAGCGTAGTTGCTAAAAGAAGTGGCTATTGCAGCAATTTTACTCTGATTTTGATATGAGAAAAGGTCTGGAGTAACATAGTCGGGTAATAAAGTATTATGTCCTCTTACTTCTTTAATATTAGGTATCTGTAAAAAACTTAAATCACCAACAGGCTTATTGTCAGGAAGAACTACGCTTTCTAATTTATCGCTTGACGTCCAGCCAATAAAATCTTTACCGAAAAATGTCACGCTGTTAGGTATATTAATCGAAGTTAGATTGCTACAAAATTGGAAAGCCTCATCTCCGATACTTATTATCCCGTCGCCTATTGTCACTGAGGTGAGATTTTTACAACAACCAAAAGCGCCTTTGGAAACAAATCTTATACTTGCGGGCAAAGAAACAGAAATAAGCCCCGAATTAAAGAAGGCAGCTTCGTCAATACAGATAACTCTATTAGGAATTGAAATGGTCGTCAGATCTGTACAGTTTTGAAATGCATATTTATCAATAACTATAACACCACCGAGAGAAATAGTGGAAAGTTTTTCACAGCCTGAAAAAGCTCCATTATCAATATTAGTAACACTATTCGGCAATATTATGGAAGTAATACTTGAGCAACCTGAAAAAGCAGAATTTCCAATGACAGTAACACCCTCAGGAATGGACACGGAAGTAAGGCTAGTACAATCTGAGAAAGCACCTTTATCAATTTTAGTAACACCTTTAGGGATAACAACACTTTTTAAATTGTGATACATATTTTTAAATCCGGTATATCCTATTTTTGTGATAGAAAATGTCTTTCCATTATATATGATAGACGATGGGATTATCAATGTCTCAATACTACCATCTGTACCAATACAATCGGCAACACCCTCATTTTCATGAACATCATATTTCACACCTTCAATAAAGACCTCTTGTCCCCAAATATTAACAACGACCATATTGAGCATAAAAAAAATTAAAACATAAGTTATCCGTTTCATAGTATTCCAATGTAATAGATTAATAATAACGCAACCATTATGAGAACTAATGACAACTTAATTGTCATTAATACATAAGTTAAACTACTTGTTTTATTCATTCTTTTTATAGCAATATCACCATCTATCTTATCGGCATAAAGCTTATCAAAAAGTCTATTGGCAACTGTAGTTCCTAAATAATAATGTACTACTTCGAGTGTCAAATAGATGATAGATAAAACAAGTGTAATTATTATAAGAAATTTATTGTCTGCTTGCCCTTTAATATACTCATCTGCTTTAAATAAACCACCCCAACTTGAAGCAAATATCGCATATACGATATAGCGACTTGTATTATTACACTTTTTAGATTGGTCGGACATTTCCGCATTCAACTGGTCTAAAATTTCTTTTTTTTCCATAACACAATATGATTAAATTTATTACTATTCGTTTATATAAATTTCTCTTTCAGTAGAAAGATCCTTTTTATCTATTGTATTTATTAAATTCCCTATCTTATATAGATTAGTCAAATGATAATCTTGTGATTTATTTAGATTTTGCAATTGTTTTAATAATTCATCTAAAAAAGTCTCTTTAGGAAACGAAACAGGAGTTACTAATAGATGACTAATTCTGCCATTATTGCTGGGAGTATTTATTTCTGTATTTTTAATCAATTGATTCAAATGCATTATCTTTTGTCCTTCTGAGTTTCTCTTTTGAGTTACTAATTCTAAAAATGGCATTCCTACGGAATGTTTTATAGTAATTTCTGCTTTTTCTGTTTTTTCTACTAAATACTCATTCCATTTCTTCTTTAATATTTCATTAAATATTTCAATCACATCAAATAAAGCAGTTATTTCTTTTTTTTCGTCTATTATGTTTTGAAGCAACGTTTTCGCATTTTCCAATTTTTCTTTCCGTATCTTATCCATAATCATATACTTTAAATCGTTTACAATTTTTATTATTTCAACATCACCAAATCCTTCCACATACTACCCACATTCATCGAAAGCACCACGGCGGGCTACCTAATTTGGCAGGATTCAACTTTCAATTCTACACACAACTGTTGTTCACAGAACCGGATAGATTCAATTGAGAAAGTGTAATATTTGTTCTTTATTGCTTCTTTAGAAACACTCCTAAAGTCTGTGCCTGACTTAGAGATGGAACTGATGCATGCAAGAGAAAAGACCTGCCATAAACCATAAGGTAATGTGTTGACTGTGATATTTTTATCTTTATACACATATTCACCTTTAGCTACTTTTTTATAGAAGTTTTTGTCTACAGAAGACATTACAGAAACCACATTATTAGAGCTGTCTTTTATGATGTAATAGATATCATGTCCCTCTATTCGGCAAATTGATTCCATTGTGTGCAACAATTTATTGTCAATTTGCTCATAAGAGCTATTTGTAATTGATTGGGTTTCCAGACCATTTTCAGTTAGCCTGCCCTTAACCAAATACATCCGTTCGTTGTATTTTGTAGTAAAGCTATCTACCACTTGAATCTCAATTTTCTTTTTATTACCATGTATATTCGCTATATCGTTGGATTTTGTAGTTGTTACCCCGGAATAATTTATTGAAGATGAATCATGAAATTTAGTTACATTACTTTGAAGCATCATAGATACTAAATAATAAGACCGGTATATTGCCTGCTGACGGGCCATATCCGTATTATCCATACCTGGATCTGATATTCCTATCGCATACACTTCTTCATTGGCTGCCGGTTGGGGTAGTTTGAAAAACCAGTCTGGTAGCCTACTCTTTATGCTTTGCTGAGCCGCAAGTGTCCCTACCAAAATACAACTCAAAATGGTTAAATAAAATCGAGTGTTCATGATGTTTCCCATTATTTCAACATCATCCCTTTCCATCCATCGCTCACAGTCACTGATGGAATCACGGTTGGAGTCTGACTTTTTCGGTTAATTACGATAGATTGCTGGCTGACGTTGGTGGTAACATAATTGCTTAAATCTCCAAGGGTAACTGCGCCTTTGGTATCCTGTAGCTTTTTAAGCAGGAAGTAGGTAAACAGCCCGTGTCCTTTTTGCTTATAGGGATAAGCTGTTTCCTGGTTGGTCGAAGCGCTAAATACTACCATATTACCTTGCGGAATATCCGTCTTCGGTTTTATAGACACTCCCCGATTCGCCGCGAGCATTCCTCCGTCCCGTTTGGCTCCGCTAAAACAAGCATCCAAAAAGCAATAGACATTTTTAGCATGTATTTGTCCAAAGAATTTATAAAGTTCGTTGAGACTGTACCCCGTCGATACATCGGAACTTACACCATCTACGGGCAACAGATAAGCCTCTTTCGAAGCTTCGTCTGGCACTCCATGACCGGCATAGTAAATAATTATATTCGCATCATTATGATAGGCTTCGCTTACCTGTTTAATCCAGTTCAACTCTGTACGGAAATTATTAAAGGTAGCATCAGGTCGGAAATGAACGTTATCAGCTGGAAGTCCCAATGTTTTCAGGCAATATTCACGGAATACACGTCCATCGTTGTTCGCAAAATCTACTTTTTGCTCATTCTGATAATTTTCATTCGAAAAGATGATGGCAAATGTCTTCTCGTTTTTGGAGGAAGAAAAAGGGATATTGACATCCACATCTGATTTGCCCGCACTCAATTCGATAGTAGAAATCGTCTGCTTTTGTTCAGATTGTCCGTTATTCAGGTTTGAAGTGGTGATAGAAATAGGGTCAAAGTTATATTCTACCTGTGCTACACTGTAGTTGAGCGATGCCTGATTACTGAATTTGTACACTTCGGCATTCGAGAGTTTAAAATCATATTGAGCAATACCTATATGATCGTTTTGAATAAAATAGCGTGGAGTTTTGGTGCAACTGGCAAATTTATCTTTAAACGTTGGGGCTTGTGCCATGGGTACAGGCACCAACATTCTTCCTCCTATTTTACTTTTGATCAAATAAGTTTCATGATCCGGGTCATATTTATCTAATATCAACTCATCATCCAATTTACTTGCATAAAGACTTATATAGGCCGACTGGGCACTTTTTGTAAGTTCTAAAATTTTCTGCTTCCGCGTGTTCTCATTTACTCGTTGTTGCCAGAGTTCTGTCTTTTCAAATTCACCCTTTTTCTGCCACTCATTGATGGATTTTTCCACATAACTCTGTGCAAAATGAGTAAAATTTTGTTCTCCTTTTAAAGCAAACGTCACATCTTGAAACAGGCAAGGTAAAATCTCTTTTCCGGTAGATGCATCACATAAACCATATTTTCCATCTTTCGTAACTTTTAAGAATTCGCCTTCTTTGTCTATTGATGAATATTCATTGTTCAACAGTATATTCCCGCTTTTACTTATGAGACCGTATTTCCCATGTATCTTTGTAATTACATAGTTATCTGCTGTCGTGCTTATAACTTCTTCGTTGTATTGGCAAGGTATGATCAATCGTAAGGATGCGTCGGCAACTCCATATAAACCGTTTTTCTGAACGTTACATAAATTATCACTATTAGCTATCGCATTAAAATCAATCTTTTCGAATGGCTGAGGCTGTATGTAAGTATATTGTTTCCATTTTTCCCATTCTTCTTTGCTATATTTTTCCGGATCAGACCACGAAATATTAAAACGTCCTGAGCCTGATGGTTTTATTGGTTCCTCTATTCCCCGCTTTAGAAGTTCTAATTTTGCTTCCTTTTCATATTTTGTGTCAAAAAGGTTTGTGAAATATGGATTGGTCTTTTTTTCTTCTTCTTCTGCCTTAAGCCGTTTAGGTTCTGATATTGTATTAACTTTATTTGAATATTCATTGTACTTTTGCTGATATATCTGATACTCTTTAAGCTCTTTTTTAAATTCTTCTTTTATCTCAGTATCCACCATACAGAGTTCAATAAATCCTTTATGAATCTTATATTCAGAGGCGCCAAATGCTATTTTTCGTCCTGTTTTATCACAGAACCCATATTGGTTCGAAGTTCCCACTTGTTGTCCTATCAGATACCAGCCGCCACAATCAGTGTGGTATTCTACCAATGAATACTTTGTTTTCAGTTGATTTTGAATTACTTTCGGATTGACAACAGCAACCGACTTATTCTGGTGCTTATTCTGGGGATATGCCACGAGAGATATCCCAATGGCTAATAAAAAAATAATTCTTCTCATATTCAGTATTTTTTGATTATAAGTTTATGTCTTTTCCTTTATACGGTAGGTATTTGGCTTTTGCTGATTTCATTTACTTCAATATATGAAATTGCTTATACACGGCACAACGCTGATCCGGCGGTATGGAATAAATCCAGGTCATTATTTTTTCGTTATCGGTAACCTGTTCGTCACCTTTAGTTGCCAAAAAAGGAATACGGGCTTTGGTGAATACAAAAATTAGCCGATTCATTTCGTCTTTTTTATTTGTTTCTAGGACGTAGTCCAATAGCGTGCTTTTAAGTGGGAATTTGTATTTTATCTCTTTTCGTATTTGTTGCTCTTTTTCAATTACATTCGGAAACATTACAGAGGCGTCGTGGTCCGTAATATTAAAGACAGTCAGGAAGCAATCTTGGGTGGTTTTGAGGCAAAAATTCAAGTCGTCAGCATTTTTGTAAACTGGCAGCACACTGTCCACTTCAGCCTTAAAACTAAAGTCTGATTGTGTTTTGTACTTAATCACTTCAGCATCCATTAGCACCGAATATTCAATCTGGTTAATATTGGGATTGACTTTTTTATCTTCTTTTACAATCGTATAGGTTGTAACCGCACCCTGAATTTCCGACTGAATATCGGAATTGAAAAACTGTGCAAAATCATTGTTTACCTGACTATTCAAAAGCAGTTCGGAGGCATTAATATGTTCGGCAATATGCGCTTTTTTCAGGGCATCAATTTTGGCTTCGTTTATGGCGCGCTCTTTGGCCTGATTCTCGCTCACGTCACCTGAAATATAGGCCATACCATAGGCTTCTTTCACTTTAATGATTTCCTGAGCATTACAAAAGTAAATGTTCGCTGCAAAAATAATTGCAGCAAACATTCTGAATTTAATTGAACGATGAAAGCTATTTTGTTTCATTTACTGTTTGTCCATCTTATCCATTTCCTGATTGTAGTTTTCTTCAAATTTCTTCTTATCGTAATCTATCTGAAGTTTCTGATTCTTAGAAATACTATTACTAATGCCATTCAATATAGCTTGTTTAGACACCTCAAGTGCAATCCAGTATTCGTAAGTAGTGCCTGTTTTCAATAGCTTTTCACCAATGACAGATACATCAACTAGCTGTTGGCTTACCACTTCTTTAGTTAGGTTCTCAAATTTATTCTCAAAATCCTGAGCATTGGCCACTGAGCGCTGATTGGTGTAGTTTTCAGTTACAGCTTTAATTTTTGAGCTGATTAATCCGGCTATTTCAGATTTGGCATTATTCAACGCTATTTTTTTTGCTGTAGCAATATCAGGACTCTTTCCAGAGGATTTGGCTCTGTAGTTTTCTTTGTCCGATTGATACTCTTTACCGGATAAAGGGAGGATTATCTCTTCGGTTCCGGCTTCTTTCTCTTTTACTACTTTTTTAACACCACTGCAATTAACAGTAGTCAAGGCAACCAATAGTGCCACTCCAAAATACATTACTTTTTTCATTTTCCTGATGTTTCAAAATTTATTATTTGGCTGATATATAAAACTCGATATTTAGCTGACCATACAATGCTCCGATTGTTCGGATATTGAATGCTATGTTACTATTCACTACATTTCTGTTTATTGAATTTAAGTTCTCGTTCCCGCTTGAATGGTTATGCAGTTCAGTCATCGACTTCAGTCTCGATTGGTGGTTGGCTATAGTAGTTTGCAGTCCATTCAAAAAAGCTTGAAAATACCCCGACCATAATCCTTTTTGATATAACTTAATTATAGAATCGGATACATCGGTTGTATTATCTGTATGTATGCCTTTGTATTCGTACCTGTAAGCAGGAATAGAGATTGTGTCTCCGTTCCATACCGATAGCAAGTTGTATTGTTCATTGTCTTGTTCGCATATGCAGCTCATACTATCCGAATCGGTTCGGGCATAATAACTTATCTTCTCCGAACTACACCAACCTATTTCTATTTTAGTATTGGATTTATAGACTTCGACGCCTGTTTCAATATGAAATCGGTTTTTCCTGTTTCTGTCTAATTTTATGAGCACTATTTTCTCCCCGAGCTGGGTTTTAGAACTATCAAGCACCACGATTCCGCCTTGAACAAATGAACTTCCTGCAATTTTATAATACTCCTCATATTTGTTTTGCAAATCTTTATTATATAAATCAGATACTCCTGAGATACTAGCGCCACTCATCAGACTTAACTGTAACAAAGCTCTTTGTACAGCTTGTTTCTGTGCTTTTACGCTATCTTCCATTTCTGGATCGGAAATACCGATCGCATAACTTAGCTTGTCAGTGGCTACCGGAAGATTCCAAAACCATTGCGGAAGTTCGGATATTCCCACAGAAAATTGTTCTTTTCTCAATGGTTTATTTTCTTCTTTCTCATTCAGTTCCTGCCAGAAAATCCGCTCAAAATTTAACTTATCATCATTTTGGGCATGGCCTACTGAGGCATGGAGCAGGAATGTTAGTAGTATAATTTGATACGAATTTGAACTCATCTAATTTTTGTTTTCAACCAGTGTGCTACTTGAAGTCGCACGTTGGCTATTTTTTACTTCAACATCTTCCCTCTCCATCCATCTTCCACATTTGCCGAAGGCACAACAGTCGGCATCTGGCTCTTGCGGTTAATTACGATAGATTGTTGACTTTCGTTGGTGGTAACATAGTTGCTCAAATCGCCAAAGGGTAACTGCGCCTTTGGTTTCCTGTGTTTTTTTGAGTAGGAAATAGGCAAACAGGCCGTGTCCTTTTTCCTTGTAGGGATAAGCTGTTTCGTCGCCTTGTGCAGTACTAAACACCACCACATTGCCATGCAGCAAATCAAATTTCAGTTCCAACACCACGCTGGGGATGTTTTCACAAGAATTCACCAAATCAGAGCTAAATTGCTTGCATATATCGAATATTGTCTTCAAATTGTGCATATCGGTACTATGCATTGCTTGATTTATATATTCATATTTAGTCAACTTTTACATACAAATATATATATAAGAAGAAGATGTTACAAATGCCCTTTTTCCAATTTTTGGCATAAATTGCATAAATGAGTATATAAGTCGATAAAATTCGTATATAAGTTGCAAAAAAGGTATAGTACATTTCATATTATTGCTGTCCGGTAAAACTTTTTAGATCAACACAATAAAGGGCTGAGTTCTTTGACTATTCAGAAATTCAGATTTTCAGAAGGTGATTTATTAGTCGCTGAAGTACAACCATCTGAACTGCCACCTGTTCGTTACAAAGGAAAGATATGGGTAAGGATTGGACCACGTAAGGCAATAGCCAATGAGGCAGAAGAGAAAATCTTGATTGAGAAAAGAGTGACTTCTGCATCCACCTTTGATGCATTACCTTGCCTGGGAGCTACAATAGACGATTTGGATACAGCTATCTTTAAAATGTACTATCTTCCTAAAGCAATTAATGAGGATGTTTTGTTAGAAGACAGAAGAAGCGTAAAAGAACAATTAATTTCGCTCGGGTTCTTTGATTACCGCTATGATGTTCCAACTAATGCAGGGATAATTCTTTTTGGAAAAAGTCCCGAACGTTTTCTACCGGGAGCTTATACACAATATGTCCATTTTAAAGGGAAAAGCAGATCTGGAGAGATTCTTTCGGAATACAAATTCACCGGAAACCTTTGCACGGTTCTTGCCAAAATGGATACTTTTATAGAAGCTACTATAGTTGGGCGCCGGCCAGTTCCGGTTAGCGCATTGCGAGAAGAGATAATTTATAGTTATCCTTACTGGGCTACACGTGAATTATTGATGAATGCAGTGATGCATCGTGACTACGAATCTAATGAGCCAGTTCAGTTTTATGAATATGATGACCGAATTGAACTTTTAAATTCGGGAGGCCTTTATGGGAAAGCCCGACCGGAGAATTTTCCCGGAGTAAATGATTATAGAAACCCTTTGATAGCGGAAGCTATGAAAGTACTTGGTTTTGTGAATCGTTTCAGCAGGGGGATAATGAGGGTAAAAGATGAATTGAAGGAAAATGGTAATGGTGAACCGGAATTTGATCTTAGCCTTGTAACTGCATTTAAAGTAACTGAATATATATCAAAAAAAGAAAGAGAAATTCGTTTCAATCCTAAAAAGGATGATCATATAAGGCTTCCTAATGGCGTGATAAAACAAGAAAATGGCGCGATAAATTCTGATAATGGCGTGATAAATCAAGAAAACAGTGCAATAAGTCCAGAAAATGGCGGTATAAAATCTACCGAAGCACAAATTATCTATCGTATACAATTGTCACCAGGACTTAATGGAATAGAAATTGCAGAAAGAATAGGAAAAGCATATAGAACTGTACAAAGATACTTAAGTGCATTAATTGAAACGGATATTATAGAGTATCGCGGCTCAAGAAAAACAGGCGGGTATTATTTAAAGGAGAGGAAATAGAAATATCATAATGCCTCTGCAATAAGATAGCTCCCACAAATGTGGGCAAATCAGGATTCTTTTATCGAAGATTACATACCGTATATATCAAGAGCATCTGCACCAAGTTTGGTAATCATGCTCTTAAAGAATGAATCTCTTTTAATAATATCTTTTAATATCCCTTTAAAAACTTTCACGAATGAGTGATACAAGCTCGTTAAACGACAGTTTGGCTGATTGGTCGCTGCCTTCGAGTAATGATTCGGCCAGATCTCGTTTAGTATTATGCAATTTAATTATTTTCTCTTCAATCGTATTTTCTGCCACAAGACGATAAACAGTTACCGGCCTATTCTGCCCAATACGGTATGCCCTATCTGATGCCTGATCTTCAATGGCGGGATTCCACCATGGGTCGAGGTGGATAACAAAGTCGGCAGAAGTAAGGTTTAGCCCCAATCCTCCGGCTTTCAGGCTGATCAGGAACAGTTCGCCTTCACCGTTTTGGAAATTTTTCACACTTCGTTCACGCTGGGGTATCGGGGTGGAACCATCCAGATACTGGTAAGTGATGCCTTTCTTATCCAAAGCCTGCCTAACAATATTCAAATGCGACACAAACTGGCTGAACACGAGAGCACGATGATTATTTTCAATTAGTTCGTCAGCAATTTCCAGAAAAGTAGTAAGCTTGGATGATTCGATATCAATATTAGCATCTACCAGCAATGGGTTACAGCATGCTTGTCGCAGTCGGGTTATTTCGGCCAATGCTTGTATATGTTTCCCTCCCTGATTGTCTTCGTCCGATTCCAGATTGATAATAGCTTGTCTCCGTAACGCTTCATAAAAGGCTATTTCTGCATCCGACAATTGCACTTTCTTGATGATTTCGGTTTTTGGAGGAAGCTCATCAAGCACCGTAGCTTTGGTACGACGTAGAATAAACGGTGTGATAAGTTTTTTGAGTAATCTTCGGGCATGATCATTGTCGGGTTTAATAAAGGTATCAGTAAAATGATTCAGATTACCGAGCAATCCGGGAACTATAAAGTTGAAAAGATTCCAGATCTCGCCCTGATGATTCTGCAACGGTGTACCGGTAAGTGCTAACCGGAAATCAGCTTTAAGTTGCATAGTGGCTTTAGAGGTTTTTGTGGCATAGTTTTTTATCACATGTGCCTCATCAAGCACCACAGTGGCAAATTTCTTTTCAACGAAGAGTTTTACCTCCGACTGTAATAGTCCGTAAGAAGTAACGAGAACATCGCCCGGACCCAAATCATTTAATATTTGTTGGCGGTCGTTATTTCCTAATACTTTTACATTAAGTGTAGGCGCAAAACGTTGAGCCTCGGATATCCAGTTGCCAATGACTGAAACCGGACATACAACCATTGCAGCTCCTTTCGAGGCACGATGAAGAAGTATAGCCAGCGTTTGTACGGTTTTACCTAAACCCATATCGTCGGCCAGACAGGCACCGGCATTCCATTGGGACAAACGAGACAACCAGCGGAATCCCTCTTCTTGATAAGGGCGCAATTCAGCCTGCAAATTTGAAGGTATATTGGCCTCTGATTCATATTGTGACTTAATTTGATTTCTGAAAGATTTCCACGCTTTATCGGCCTTGAGGTTATCTACATTATCAAGTGTATTGCCTAAAGCTATAGAAGCGAATTTATTGATTTGAAGACCATTTTTTCCATTAACAGAAAAAGTATAGAGTTCTTCCAATCGTTTTTTCAATTCATTAGAAAGAGCTATAAATTCACCGTCTTTCAATTCTACGAAGCGACCGTGGCTTTTCAATGTCATCAATTGCTGAATGGAAATAACCGTATCTTCATTAACCTTCAGTTCGCCTTCTAACTCGAACCAGTTGTTTTTTGATTTTATCTGCAGATTAAGATTAGAAAAGCTTGCTATTGAAGAAATCTTAAAGCGTTCACCTTCGGGCCATTCTATTACACATTCATCTTTATGGGCAGCCAACACATCAAGCAGATTAAGCGAATCCAGTGGTTCATCGAAGACGATAAGTTCTTCGTTCATATTAACGCTTTCGAGCTGCTGAATATCATTCAATAACAAATTGGAATATTTCTGTTCGGTTTCCAAATCGCGTTTAACCTGTAGTTGCTCATCATTTTGATTGGTTATAAGAACCTTACCTCCAACCCCAGGCTTACAATAAGGTGGAAATTCGCCGAAAGGTTTGACAAACAATTCTGCTTTTAAACCGTCACCAAAAGGTAACAATTGTACCCGGATACGATTGTCTGGCTGAACCATTTTTACATTCAGGTTAGAAACTGCAGTAGATCCCAAAATATCAGAATGTACAGTAGCATACTTGCACATCTCACCCAACAATTGTATCAGTTTGTCCTTTCCAGATTCGGGAATAGTAATATTTTGCTGAGCAAGTATCTTTAGCATATTCATTTGACTAGTACTCAGATTATAAACGTTGTAACGAGTATTAGTTTCTTTTATAACAAAGATTCCAGACGTAAGATCACTGATATTCGACTTCAGGCTGTAGCGGTTATTCTTTGGGCTAACACTTATTTCAGGCTGCGCCGCAACGAATTCTACTGGTATTTCATTGGCTCCATCCAGAAAAATAAAAGGATGACCAATAAGTTCAACTATCACTTTAGACGAAAAGTCATACAAGTCCGGATCATAATACCCACCTTTGTAATGTCTGATGGTTTTGGATATTCTCACATCCTGCTCGGTCATTCCCTGTGTTCTACCTTCATAAAATGTTTTCATAGCAATATTTCTACCTTTGCTCCATTCGCCTTTGGCATTACGGGTTTGCAGTATAGGCTTTACTTCCATATACTGAGGGCTAAAAAGATAGATAACGCGGGTGTTGTTTTCAGATGATTTTGCAGTAACGTTCGATGATTTTAATCCTCCTATACTGTTAAAGAGCAGGTTCAAGTTTTTTTCCCACTCTTCTTGCCTGTTAATTAATGAGCAAACAGGTGGATAACTCATACGAGCAGCTACCTTTTGGTAAAGTTGAGCAGTTTCGGAAGTTCCAAACCATTTGTCGGCCACGTAAGCGGCCTCATAGGTAAATAAATAATTTTCAGAATCATATCCTTTTTGTATCAGTTGTATGATATATTCTGTAGCATTTGCCGGTGGAGCCAATTCGGCCAGATATAGCATTGAAATTAGAAAAAGCGAAACCATATCCGAGGTATTCAGTATATAGGCATATATAAACTCTTTTTCTAATTCTTTTTCCGCCTTTTTATTTAAAATATTATATAATATTACTTTGAAATAATTATTAGATTCTGAATAAGATACCTTATCATAGGTATTTAATATCTTCTGCGCTCGTGTTACACACTCATTAGAATCTATACAAAGTAAAGTTACAAAGTAAAAATAATTATGAACAAACGTTGGAAATATCTGTATTCCTTTATATTCTTTTCGTAGTAGTTTCAGCTGTTGATCGAATAATTTAATTGCGTTATCCGGATTACCTGTTGTCAGATTACTTATCGCTTCCACCACTAATAGCTGGTTACTGGTTCCTCGTTTGATAATATTCCCAAAATCTCCTTTGTAGAAGTCTATGTTATCTTCGAGAGATAATAATCCGAAGTTTTCCCCTAGATAAAATTCAAATGTATCCTTCATTTTAATCAACTGATCTACAGGCGATAGCTCAGTAATTAAGTTGTTCATTTTAAATATATAAATTCTATTAATCAGTTCAGGAGAGAGTTTTTTTATATTTTTCAAATACTCCGGATAAACTGTAATATCTAGTTCATCTAGTATTTGAGAATGATTCAACAACTGATTCTGCACCTCTACCGACACATTTTTCTCATAGAGTAATTCATATAGAAAGTTTTTAACCAGAACAAAAACGTCCGATTCATTAAAATAAAAGAATCGTTCGAATTTACCTTTGTTCAACAACCATTCACTTTCGAACCCTTCCAATTGGGGGTACACATAAACCATAAAAGGAACGAAGACTTTGTATTTGGGAGTACTGTAATAGTAATTATCATTCGATATAATTAAAATTCCCGCCGACACCGATTTATCAATCACCTCCTTTACTTTTTTCTGAGTAAGCTTGATGCGTAACATCAGAATATTCGTAATATCTGAAGGATGGTTGAAAGTGCCTTTTACAGCGAATGCTTTTACGATATTTTTTTCGGTATCTAAAAGTTGATTGTAGAATTCTATCTGATATTCCAATGTTTTCATATTAAATTATTTTTTCGCACCACTCTCAGCTATTGAATTTTATTCAATAGAAATGTCATTATTCCATTTTATACTTTTGTCTCTGTAGGTTGTCAGATCTTGGACAAAGATAAACAATTATTCAGAAACTAAAGAGGTGCAAAAAGTCAGTTTTCAACTTAAAAATCTCAAAAACAATCAATCTATCTATAATTATAATACAAAAAACGATGAGTTCCACAACCAATATTTCTAAACCGTGCATTAGTTTCTAAACAAAAGTAATTGCTTTTCTGAAAAGGAACAATAATAGAGTAATAATTTATTCATTATTTCAGGATGGATTTGTTAAGAGTGAACGGTGAAAATTTTTTCATCAAAGTTTTTCAGGTTTTCGAAATAATATAAATATTTGCATCAAGATAGAATAAAATGAATATCTAATATTTATCCTTACAATAAAAAATATTCTTTTTTGCCCTACCAGGTTTTATAATAAATGTAAAAAAAAACTATTGTAATAGTTTTCTTTTACAGAAACAATATTTAGAATAGGAGTCGTAAAGCGATAATTCACCCAAAAAAAAGAAAAGAATAATTATGAAAGAAACTTTTCTTTCTTGAGTTGCAATTATGTACAGTTTTTTATGTATCTTTTGCACTATTATCAAAGAACAAAAAAACTATGATTATGAAAAGAATAATAATTTTATTAGCTGTATCATTTTTCATTTTCACATCATCTTCTGCATCCGGTAAGCTTCCTCATAATGAAAACATGGCGCAAATAGCAACCGATGCCACAAATATAATGCGCACAAAGCCTTATCTGCAAAACCCGTTTAATGAGGGTATTACCGTTTTCTGGCTGACAAATGTGCCGGTTCACAGTTGGGTGGAATACGGAACGGATCCTCAGAAGCTGGATAATAGAGCCGAGACCTGGATTGACGGACAATCTGTATGCAATAACAAACAGCATAAAGTGCGGCTGAAAAATCTTAAGCCTGACATAAAATACTACTACCGCGTTTGTTCGCAAGAAATCACTCTGTACGAGGCTTATAAAAAAGAGTTTGGACCTACAGCCTGTTCAGAGGTATATTCGTTCTCTGTGCCCGGCAGCAAAACAACTGATTTCACGGCTATCATCATGAACGATTTGCATAAGAGTAAAAAGACGGTCAGCAGACTGGCAGGTCTCATCAAGAACATTAATTACGATATGGTTATATTTAATGGAGACTGTATAGACGATCCAAGGGATGAAACTTCCGTGATAGATTTTCTATCTTATATGAATGAACAGGTTCATGCAGAGAGCGTTCCGGTTTATTACATTCGTGGCAATCACGAAATACGCAATGCCTATTCCATCCGATTACGCGATCTTATTGATTACGTAGGCGGGAATACCACTTATGGCGCTTTTAACTGGGGCGATTCCCGTTTCGTGTTATTGGATTGCGGAGAAGACAAGCCGGATTCAACAGCTGCGTATTACGGCTTAAACTCATTTGAATCTTTTCGCCAGGAGCAAGCCGGTTTCTTAAAAAAGGAATTATCAGGTGATGCATTCAAAAAAGCTTCCGCAAGAATCCTGATTCATCATATTCCTCTCTACGGCATGCCATCCGAGGAATATTTGCCCTGCAAGGAAATGTGGCATCCGCTTTTGAAAAAGGCTCCGTTCAATCTCTCTATCAATGGTCATACTCATAGCTTTGCTTTTCATCCAAAAGGTGAATGCGAAAATAACTTTCCTGTAGTTATTGGTGGTGGACCAAGTATGGAAACTGCAACTGTGATGATTCTTAAAAAGAAAAAGAACCGATTGACTCTATCAGTTCTTGATTCTGAGGGGAAAGAGTTACTGAAAAAAGAGTTATAACAGATTGTTCTTCAATGCAGAAAAAAGAAAGTAAAGTAATTATTCTCCAATATTCTCCTGTCGGAATTTTAATGGCGAAAAGCCTGTCTTCTTCTTAAAAAACTGAGCAAAGAAGGAAGAGTTGGGAAAATTAAGTTCTTCTGAAATCTGAGTGATAGTCTTATCGGAGGATTTCAGAAGAATCTTTGCTTCTTTAATACTAAATTCTGAAATCCAGTAATATAAAGAATGTCCTGTTATGTTTTTCATAACATTAGAGAGATATCTATGGCTCACACATAGTTTATCTGCATAAAAAACAGGGGAACGTTCCTTTTTGTGGAAAGTATGAAGCAACCGAAAGAAATTATCGACAATTTGTTGTTGACGTGTTCCTGTAATTAAAATAGCCTCTCTGGAATATATGTAGCTTACTTCTGCAGCAAAAGAAAACAGCTGCGCCTTCAAGATCTCGGCTCGCGAAGGATGGTCAACTCTTTTATATTGCATCAACATAAAAGTATAGTATTCCATCAGTATTTTACCTTCTTCTTCGTCTAATTGAAAACATGACTGTTTTTCTAGCTTTTCAAGGATATATGACTTGAGTGCAAATGGATAATTTGCCAAAAAATCAAAGCTAAATGATAAGAATTCACAATTAAAGTCATCCGAAAAATGAATTCCTTTCAATAAATGAAAAGGAAGAATAGAGACTAAATTTCCTTTGTAAACAAGATATTCTTTCTCGTCTATCTTGATTTGCCCTTCTCCATTTAAAACCAGAATAAAGATCAGACCATTTATTAGGCTACGTTTGGGAGTATAAAACGGGAACAGTTGTGAGATATCGTTTACTTGTCCTGATATTGTAAAGTTATTAGTAATATCAGATATCAACCGTTCTTCAATATTTTCTTCATTCCTTTTCATAAGTTAGCTATATCTGACAAAAGTAAACATTAAGATTTGAAGATTCCTTAAAATAGAGCATAATTGAACAATATTAATCTTTATTTGGATGGAACTGGATAAAATAGCATAATTACATTTGCACAAAAATAAGAACGCATCATCATGAATCAAATGAAAAGCAATTCAAAAATTTATATTTTGATAGTGATTGGAACTGTTTCTGCTATAGGTCCTTTCGTTACAGATTTTTACCTGCCAGCACTTCCGGAACTAATGACATTCTTTGGCACAACCTCATCTATGACTCAGTTGAGCCTAACCTTTAGTATGATAGGACTTGCCGTGGGACAAATATTTATAGGGCCATTGAGTGATAAGTACGGAAGAAAAATGCCTTTACTTCTTTC
This sequence comes from uncultured Bacteroides sp., assembly GCF_963678425.1. Lineage (NCBI taxonomy): Bacteria > Pseudomonadati > Bacteroidota > Bacteroidia > Bacteroidales > Bacteroidaceae > Bacteroides > uncultured Bacteroides sp. The sequence goes on along the minus strand of NZ_OY782854.1, from coordinate 788,196 downwards.
TATGTTATTATTTACTATTTCTACAATATTTTGTCTATTTTCGTGGAATATAGAATGCTTTATCATCAGCCGGTTTATACAAGGTTTTACAGGGGCAGGTGGCATTGTTATTTCAAGATCCATAGCTACAGATCTATACACTGACAAGGAACTTGCCAAGTTTTTTTCCATGCTAAGCTGTGTGCAAGGATTAGCTCCTATATGCGCTCCGGTACTTGGTGGAATGCTACTAAAATTTACAGACTGGCGAGGCATCTTTTTAGCATTACTAATAATTGGGGTACTTATGACTTTAGTTCTCACTAAGTTCAGAGATTCCTTATCTAAAGAAAATCGTTTAAATGAGAATATAGCAACAAAGTTCTTATATTATAAACCAATATTAAGAAATGAAGTCTTTATGTATTATGTATTAATACAATCGTTTTCCATGGGAGTTATGTTTGCCTATATTGCCTCATCACCCTTCATTTATCAAAAGATATATCACCTCTCACCTATTGCATATAGTTTATGCTTTGGAATAAATGCATTTGCTATCATGATTGGAAACTTATGCATAACAAGATTTTCAACTACAGAAGAAGGTTTACTGACTGGTGTAAAAGGGTTCATTGCCATGAGTATTATAACCGTTATGGCCTTATGTATTTCAAGTTCAATCATTGTTATTGAAATCACATTTTTCTGTCTCTTATTTTTCTTAGGTATGATTTTACCAACATCAACAACATTGGCTTTGGATCTGGAAAGACAGAATTCAGGAAATGCTTCTGCTATAATTGGATTCTTAACTTTTGTATCCGGTGGAATAATATCTCCTCTGACTGGTTTGGGGAATATATTGTATTCAACAAGCGTAATCATTCTCTTTTGCTGTATCTTTATACTGCTATGTACCAGAAAAGTAGTAAAAGTATTATGTACAAGGAAAGCATTAAATGCTGTTGTAGAAGTTAAGAAATAGTATTATTATTTCCAGAAGAAAAAAGGAGCGATAATGTTATAACTATTTGTGATCCGTAATAGGTTGGAAGCATTAAATAATAAAAAGTGTGGTAACCGGCAAATTCACTGAGAGCAATTAGTGTGTCTGAGAAAATCAGTAAAGTAATCCCAATTGAAAACAGCCAACAGGTAATCGGAGCGAGTTTTAATCCGGTTGCCGCGGCCAACGAGAAACAGGAAATAACGAGGTAAAGTAAAGCAGCCATTAATAACATATTGTCATTGATTGATGGATACAATACATTATTAAAGAACAGCAAATAGCCTATAAGTAAAATGAATAAAAACGGATACTTGATCTTTCCATTTCGTACACAAAAAATAAAGTATCCGATATGCCCCATAAAAAACAGTCCAATTCCAATAACAAAACGAATAAGTAATCCATTACGATGAGACAAGAACCAGTCTCCGGCAATGGAAAACAAAAAAGCTGCAACTACAAACCATATCGTATATCTAATCTTTTTATCCGGAGCAAACAAAAGAATGGCACAGCAAGAAACCGACACTGCTGATTGGTAAAAGAATCCCCAACCAAACAACGCTAATAGAGCAAAAATAACTGGAAATACCAATAACAGGAAACGACTATTTTTCATAGCATTCAGAATTACAAGATATTTTGATTAAATCAATTCCTATTTCACTGATAATTCCATTCGCTTTTTTATAATTCTCTTCAATTTTATTCTTCTCCTTTATAAGTCAAAGTCAAATTAGGATAGATCACTCTCTCCTTGCAAACAAACTGGGTGGTAAGAATAAAATGGCTAAAGAAATTAATATGCTGGAAGAAAAACTCAGGGATGAATCGTGAACAGCTCTCCGGATGATGACTGACTTCTCCAAGATCGGTCATTAACATATAGTTGAAATGAGGGGCCATACGGAAAATACACTCGTGATAAATGCTATCGTTCTCAATCACATGAGAATTTTCTATCTGAGTAATATAAGAAAGAATACTTACTGGCTCGGGAGCCAGCAACAATAGATTCTTGTAGAAAACTGCATAAGAGTTGAGATCTGCATCTTTGATTCCCGAAAGCTGTGAAAAAACAGTGTTTTGGGGAAGGGAATAAAGCAGATAACTCTTAGCGCCGGCATTCAATAACTGAGTTTTGCGAGCGGACAGTATTTTAGTTTGCGGTATTACATTCTGAATTAACATCTGCAAGTCCTTTTCTGCTTTCACCGAGTCTTTCAACGGAATATAAAGCAAAGAAAGCGGCCTGCGGATAGAATCTTCTGGATAAAAAGAAATCCCAGCCAAACGGTTGGCAACATTCCTTTGAAGAAAACGCATCAGGCCAAGATCTGTCCTTTTCACCTCATCAGTGTATGGTACAAGTGCATATTCCCGTTGTGCAGCATTAGCTGCAATATACTGAAATTGAGAAATAGCCATCTCATTCATGTAATATGTGTGGCGTGGAAACTCTTTACCGGAAATCAGTTCTATAGGAGACTGCTCCTTCAGTGCATTGACAAAGGAAGAACTGGTATCGGCATCCATGGTGGTTCCTGAAAGATAAATCGCATCACGTCCAAATTTAAGGTCCAGTTCGTTCCACCCCATTTGCTTCATCTTCAGATGCAAAGAAGCTATGCTGTTAAAACTCTTATGATCTTGTGAAAGTACAAAACAAGGATCAGAAAGGAGTGATTTTCCACCAATATGCGTATCAATAACTTGTTCTATTAACCTTTTGGAATAACTGGCTGCCACAAAACCTGCCGACTTGTAGTAACAAAGGAACACATCTCCTCCCATAGGACAGATTTGTATCTCTTTACCTTTATAAGAAACTGTTTTAAGAGGAAAATCAATAGGACGGTTTTTCCTGATTTGTTGTTCAAGCCATTTTTCATCTCCGGGGGTGGTACAAAAATAAATCACCTGATCGAGTTCTGTTCCGGGAGAATGGAAGCTGACCAACATCTTATTCATCCGTGAGCTCAATCCATGAGGAGCAGACATTGTCAAAGCATCAAAATGTACCTGCAAATCATTGGCTATCCGGGAAAGTCCGAGGGATGGGAGTTCTTTTCCAAGACTTGCATTCTTTATCTCTTTTATCAGTGTGGTAAGATCGTTGGTCTCAAACACCGCACTGCAACCGGAAGGAACAAGTGAATAGAGATCAACCTTAGTGATTCTTTCACGGGAACTAATCCCCATGTAAAAGAATGCTCCGGCTCCTATAAAAAAGAGCAGAAAAAGCGAAATGATCAATATTCTTATCTTCAATTTCCGGTCCATAGCTATGTAATTTCAATACAATATAAGTATCTTTGTATCGTTATTTATTCAGGCAACACACAAAAGTAATAAAAATTCTGACATATAATGAAATATTTGATTAGAAAAGAGATAGCAGGATTCTTTAGCTCTGCAATAGGATATGTGATACTCTTTGTCTGGTTATTAGCCGTATCTCTTATGCTATGGTTTTTCGCCGGTGACTATAATTTACCGGACGGGGGGTATGCCACTTTACGCCCTCTCTTTTCGCTGGCTCCGATTCTTTTTTTATTTTTAGTTCCGGCAACAACCATGCGAATGTTTGCAGAAGAAAAAAGGATGGGTACTCTGGAATTACTTTTTTCACGTCCTCTAAAAATAAGTTCTATTGTTATGAGTAAGTTCTGGTCGGCCTGGCTACTGATGATCATTGCTCTGCTCCCTACCCTACTCTATGTGATAAGCATTTATTTGCTAAGTATGGCCGGACTGGATTGGGGGGAAATTATAGGTGGATACTGCGGATTGCTCTGTTTACTCGCTACCTTTGTAAGTTTCGGACTATTTACCTCTTCGCTTACCAGCAACCAGTTGATTGCCTTTTTACTGGCAATAGTCCTCTCCTTTACTGCATTCTACGGATTTGAGCTTATAGCCTCCCTTACCAACAGCGGCAGTCTGCACAATGGTTGGGTTGAATTAGGTATTCAGGCTCATTATCAATCCATGGCACGGGGAGTAATCGATACACGCGACCTGATTTATTTCGCGTCTGTTACTTTCTTCTTTATTTATCTCACAGTACAAGTAAACACGCGCAAACGATGAAAAATAAAACCATCAAAGGAATCGGATTGCTGACATTGCTCCTGGCTATAAACTTACTATCTCACTATGTTTTCGTAAGAATGGATCTCACTGCCGAAAAACGATATACCCTTTCCGGCCAGAGCAGGAAACTGATTAAAAGTCTCGACAAGCCGCTGGAGGTTATTCTTTACCTGAACGGAGACCTGAATCCGGCTTTCGACCACCTGCGGACATCTACCACAGACATGCTGGACGAACTTTCTGTTTATGCTTCTCATGGCATTACTTTGCGGGAGGTTAACCCATCAGCAGCCCTGGATGAAAAGACCCGCCAGGAACATTACCTGAAAATGGATCAACGAGGAATGCGTGGACTCTCGGTCAATGAACACGACCGGGAAGGCAAACTATCGTCCAAGGTTATTTACCCTTGGATGGAACTGGTATATAACGGAGATACAATACAAGTAAGCTTGCTTAAAAAAAATCTGAATCTTACACCACAGGAGGTGTTGAACACTTCTGCCGGGGAACTGGAATATAATCTTACAGAAGGAATCAGGGTACTTACACTTGCTAATCCAAGCCGAATTGCTTTTATTGAGGGACACGGAGAATGGAGTGAACCGTATGTATATGAAGCAACCAATCTTTTAAGCAGATATTATAATGTAGACAGAGGAAAATTAAGTGGAAACCCTGAAGAATTATTGCCTTATAAGGTTCTGATTATCGCCTCACCCCAAAAGGCATTCAGTGAAAAAGAGAAATTTGCTCTGGATCAGTATCTGATGAATGGTGGAAGTATTTTATGGCTGGTGGATGGAACAAAGATATCTCTACAGGAATTTGACGCTACAGGAGAATCTTCAACCTTGAAACAGGATGTAAATCTGGATGATCTGCTTTTCACATACGGTGTGAGGATCAATCCTGTTACAGTTCAGGATATGCAATGTACTGCTATCCGCCTGGCCTCATCTGAATCCGGATCAAAAGAATCCTTTAACACCTTACCGTGGTATTTTGCTCCATTACTTACACCTTCGACCGAGAGCGTGATTACACACAATATTTCACCTCTCAAATCGGAATTTGTGAGCACGATCTCTTTTGTGGGTAACGATCAACTAAAAAAACAGGTCTTACTTGCAACCTCTCCCAATGCACATACCCTACCCGTACCAGAAAAAGTAAGTCTGCGGTATGTGGAAATGCCGGCTGAGACATCTTACTTCAATGAACCAAATCTTCCGGTCGCCGGACTTATTGAAGGTCAGTTCCCTTCAGCTTTTGTCAATCGCCTGACGCCGGACAGTTGCATCGAATTACCGGAAGGCAGATTGCTGCAAAGTAAACATACAAAAATGATTGTTGCAGCTACCGGGAGTATCATTAAAAATGAATGGAAAGGACAACAGGATAAAGCTCAACCAGCTCCGTTGGGATTCGATGAAGTATCCGGCGAACAACTGGGAAATGCTGATTTCATAACTAATGCCGTGAATTATCTGGCTGGAAACGATCAGTGGCTAAACCTCCGTTCCCGTGATTATAAACTTCGGTTGCTCAACAAGCAGTCGATCAACAAACAGAGAGGAGTATGGGAAGTCATTAATATAGCTATTCCTCCTGTCTTACTCATAATTGCCGGTTTCATTTATTCAAGACAGAGAAAACGGAAACAAAAGAGAGATTGAATTCATAAACCAAAGCCGGCTGATTTGCTCTGCCCTTAATTTAAAATAAGAATTTTAAATTTCAATTAATTATAACAATTTAAGCAGGAAAGTTAAAGCTTAAAAGAGAAATTCTTTCTTTTTGATTATATTTTAATCAAGATTAATTCATTTATCAGATATGTTTGAATAAGTTTAAACGCATTAAGAATTATTTTATATCAGAAAGAAAATAAGGACATTTATTAATAATTTCTCTTTTTCTTGTTTCCGATATTACTTTTTCTCATTTTTCACTCTTTCCAATATGCAAATCAAAAAATAAAAAGTATCTTTGCGAGTCTAAAGCATTGGAAATTCAAAAGATGGAAGAACTTAGCACTATAAAAGGACTAATCGACAAAGGTGAAGTGGAAGCGGCCATTAAGACATTGGATCAATTTATTGAAAGCAATCCAACGTGTGATGAGGCGTTTTATCTTCGTGGAAATGCTTACCGTAAACTAGGGAACTGGCAAATGGCAATGAACAATTACCTTTCTGCCATTGAACTTAACCCCCAAAGCCCAGCCCTGCAAGCTAATAAAATGATAATGGACATCCTGAATTTCTTTAATAAGGATATGTACAACCAATAAATTCTTAAATTATGGCTAAAATAAAAGGAGCAATAGTAGTTGACACCGAGCGTTGCAAAGGATGTAATCTCTGTGTAGTGGCTTGTCCACTTGATGTACTGGCTCTTACAAGTAAAGAAGTAAACATTAAAGGATATCATTTTGCACAACAGATATTAGAAGACACCTGCAACGGATGTACTTCTTGCGCAACAGTGTGCCCTGACGGATGTATCTCAGTTTATAAAGTAAAACTTTAAGAAATTAAAGTTATTATTAATTATAGTAAAGAACTCAAAAAAAACATAGATATATGGAAGAAGAAGTTGTTTTAATGAAGGGTAACGAGGCCATTTCTCACGCAGCTATCCGCTACGGAGCAGATGGATACTTCGGTTATCCTATCACTCCTCAATCTGAAGTATTGGAAACGCTGGCAGAACTAAAGCCATGGGAAACCACCGGAATGGTTGTGTTACAGGCTGAAAGTGAAGTAGCAGCAATAAATATGGTTTACGGAGGTGCTGGTTCCGGTAAAATGGTAATGACCTCCTCTTCCAGTCCCGGTGTTAGTTTAAAGCAAGAAGGTATTTCTTACATTGCAGGTGCCGAACTTCCTTGTTTAATTGTAAACGTAATGCGTGGCGGACCTGGTCTGGGTACTATCCAGCCAAGCCAGGCTGACTATTTCCAGACAGTAAAAGGCGGTGGTCACGGTGATTACAGACTGATAGCACTTGCTCCGGCTTCCGTACAGGAAATGGCCGATTTTGTAGGACTAGGTTTTGAACTTGCATTCAAATACAGAAACCCGGCTATTATTCTAGCTGATGGGGTAATAGGTCAGATGATGGAAAAAATTGTGCTTCCCGCTCAACGGAAACGTCGTACAGACGAAGAGGTTATTGCTCAGTGTCCTTGGGCCACTACAGGAAAAGCCAATGGCCGCAAACCAAACATCATCACTTCTTTGGAGCTTGATCCTGCAGTAATGGAACAAAACAATATCCGCTTCCAGGCTAAATATAAAACGATAGAAGAAAATGAGGTTCGGTATGAAGAGATAAACTGCGAAGATGCAGAATATCTGATTGTAGCTTTCGGATCTTGTGCCCGTATCTGTCAGAAGGCAATGGAGCTGGCTCGTGCCGAAGGTATCAAAGTAGGACTTCTTCGCCCTATCACTCTATGGCCTTTCCCAACAAAAGTAATTGCTAAATACGCTGAAAAAGTAAAAGGAATGATCTCTGTGGAGCTTAATGCCGGTCAGATGGTAGAAGACATTCGTCTGGCTGTAAACGGTCGTGTAAAAGTGGAACATTTCGGACGTCTTGGAGGTATTGTTCCTGATCCGGATGAGGTGGTTGAAGCAATCAAAGAGAAATTAATTAAATAAGAAAACGTATGCTGAATTTAGATAAAGTCAGAATGATTCTGAACATCATCTTTATGGTTGGAGCACTAAGCACCATCATAATCTACTTTACTGTTGAGAATCCAATGGTGATGTTTATCGTTTGCTGCTTCACCATTTTTGTTAAATTCATAGAATACGCATTGCGATTCACCCAGAATAGCCTGAATAAAAATAAGAGGAGGAATGACGATGACTAAAGAAGATATAATCAAACCTGAGAACTTAGTATACAAGAAACCAAAACTCATGAATGACAATCCGATGCATTATTGCCCGGGATGTAGTCATGGTGTAGTACATAAATTAGTAGCCGAAGTAATTGAGGAGATGGGACTGGAAGACAAAGCCGTGGGTATTTCACCGGTGGGTTGTGCAGTATTTATCTACAATTACATTGACATCGACTGGCAGGAAGCAGCCCATGGACGTGCACCTGCACTGGCTACTGCAATTAAACGTTTGTGGCCTGACAGACTGGTATTCACATATCAGGGAGATGGTGACCTTGCCTGTATCGGTACGGCTGAAACCATTCATGCCTTAAACCGAGGTGAAAATATAACAATTATCTTTATCAATAATGCAATTTACGGTATGACCGGCGGTCAGATGGCTCCTACAACACTTGTAGGAATGAAAACTGCAACCAGCCCTTATGGCCGTGATGTAAAACTGCATGGATATCCGCTTAAAATGACTGAAATTGCTGCAACTTTAGAAGGAACAGCTTATGTAACCCGTCAGTCTGTTCAGACAACTGCTGCGATCCGCAAAACAAAAAAGGCTATTCGCAAAGCATTTGAGAATTCTATGAACGGTAAAGGTTCTAATTTGGTGGAAGTTGTTTCAACTTGTAACTCTGGTTGGAAGATGAGTCCGGAAGCATCCAATAAATGGATGGAAGAACACATGTTCCCTTACTATCCGCTAGGCGACTTAAAAGATAAAGAATAATCTAAAAAATCAGAGCAATGAAAGAAGAAATAATCATAGCTGGATTTGGTGGACAAGGAGTCTTGTCTATGGGTAAAATCCTTGCCTATTCAGGCTTAATGGAAAATAAAGAAGTTACCTGGATGCCGGCTTACGGACCAGAACAAAGAGGAGGAACAGCTAATGTTACTGTTATTGTAAGTGACGAAAAGATCTCCTCTCCTATCTTAAGTAAATACGATACTGCAATTATTTTAAATCAACCTTCTTTAGAGAAATTCGAGAACAAGGTTAAACCTGGTGGAGTATTGATTTATGACGGATACGGAATTATCGTTCCCCCTACCCGCAAAGATATTAATGTGTATCGCATAGATGCTATGGATGCTGCCAACGAAATGAACAACACCAAAGCATTCAATATGATCGTATTAGGGGGATTATTAAAAATTCGTCCGATTGTTACCATAGAAAGTGTTATCAAAGGATTGAAAAAAACTCTTCCGGAACGTCATCATCATCTGATTCCGATGAATGAAGCCGCTATCCAGAAAGGAATGGAATTAATTAAGAAAATATGATAGCTAAAATCAAGCAACTACTTGAAGAAGTTGAAACATTAAAAGCCGCTAATGCTGAAGAATTAGAAGCCCTTCGTATTAAGTATTTAAGTAAAAAAGGATCAATTAATGATCTGATGGCTGATTTTCGTAATGTGGCAGCCGATCAGAAAAAAGAAGTTGGAATGAGACTAAATGAGCTGAAGACTAAAGCTCAGGAACGTATCAATGCTCTGAAAGAATCTTTTGAAGGTCAGGACAATGGTGCCTGCGATTTAGATTTAACCCGTTCTGCTTATCCAATAGAGTTGGGAACACGTCACCCTTTATCTATTGTTAAAAATGAAATTATTGATATTTTTGGCCGTCTGGGATTCAGTATTGAAGAAGGGCCCGAAATTGAAGATGACTGGCATGTGTTCTCTGCACTGAACTTTGCAGAAGATCATCCGGCAAGAGATATGCAGGATACATTCTTCATAGAATCTCATCCGGATATTATTTTGCGTACGCATACTTCTTCCGTGCAAAGTAGGGTTATGGAAGTTACACAACCTCCTATCCGTATTATTTGCCCGGGACGTGTGTATCGTAATGAAGCAATAAGCTACCGTGCCCACTGTTTCTTCCATCAGGTAGAAGCTCTTTATATTGACAAAGATGTATCTTTCACTGACCTGAAACAAGTTCTTCTGCTTTTTGCGAAAGAGATGTTTGGGGCAGATACCAAGATTCGTCTCCGTCCAAGTTATTTCCCATTCACAGAACCTAGTGCTGAAATGGATATCAGCTGTAACATCTGTGGCGGTAAAGGTTGTCCTTTCTGCAAACATACCGGATGGGTGGAAATCCTTGGTTGCGGTATGGTTGATCCTAACGTTCTCGAAAGCAATGGCATCGACAGTAAGGTTTATTCCGGCTATGCCCTTGGAATGGGAATTGAACGAATCACCAATCTCAAATATCAGGTAAAAGACCTTCGAATGTTCTCAGAAAACGATACCCGGTTCCTGAAAGAATTCGAAGCGGCAAACTAACTTAATACAGGTAATTAATATGGGGATAATGAATAGCTCAATAAACTGAATTATTCATTATCCTTATTTATTATCTCCCCTAATAATCATCTTATGGCAAAAGACAAACTGGTTACCCGCAGTTATATCTTTATCCTGGCTGCGAATTTTCTATTGTACTTTGGCTTTTATCTATTACTACCCATACTTCCATTTTATCTCACGGAAGTTTTTCATTCAAGTAATGCTACCATAGGAATCATTCTTTCTTGTTACACAATAGCAGCGCTCTTCATGCGCCCTTTTTCCGGATATCTGCTTGATACATTTGCCAGAAAACCACTCTATTTATTCGCCTATTTTATCTTTACCGGTATATTTGTGGGCTACCTGTTTGCAGGAGTACTTACATTATTTACTATCCTGAGAATTATTCACGGCTTTGCTTTCGGCACGGTAACAGTGGCCGGAAACACAATCGTGATAGACATTATGCCTTCTTCCCGAAGAGGGGAAGGTCTTGGATATTATGGAATGATGAACAACACTGCCATGAGTATCGGTCCCATGGTTGGATTATTCTTACACGAAGCTTACTCGTTTGAAGTAATTTTTACCTGTGCATTTATATCCTGCTGCATTGGTCTTTTGATGGCTTTTCTGGTAAAAACGCCTGTAAAACAACCAGTAAAACGGGAAGCACTCTCGCTGGACCGGTTTATTCTATTAAAAGGAATTCCCGCAGGGATTGACTTAATGCTGCTTTCGGTTCCTTATGGAATGACTACCACATACGTAGCCATGTATGCAAAAAATATGGGAATAGTTAGTGGCACAGGTTTGTTTTTTACCTTTATGGCAGTAGGTATGGCCGTTTCCCGCCTTTTTTCAGGCAGGCAAGTAGACAAAGGACGAATAATCAATGTAATCTCGTGGGGTATGTATCTGGTTTGTTTTTGTTACTTCCTGCTCTCTGCCTGCAATATATTAATGAAATATAGCAGTGTGATTACTACCATCATATTCTTTGGCATTGCACTTTTATTAGGAATTGGTTTTGGAACCATGTTTCCAGCGTTCAACACGCTTTTTGTGAATCTGGCTCCAAATGCTCAGCGGGGAACAGCAACATCGACCTACCTTACTTCATGGGATGTAGGTATTGGAGCCGGAGTTCTGACAGGAGGTTATATAGGACAATTCGCAACTTTCGACAAAGCCTTCTTCTTCGGAGCCTGTCTGACAGTCTTTTCCGTTATCTATTTCAAGAAGAAGGTTGCACCTCACTTTGAAGAAAATAAATTAAGATAATATGAGCAAGAAAGAATTATACAGCAAAGTAATAGAGTGGTTCAAAGAAAACATGCCTGTAGCAGAAACCGAACTGAATTATAATAGTCCCTATGAACTATTGGTTGCTGTAATTCTTTCTGCACAATGCACAGATAAACGGGTAAATATAATTACTCCGAATCTTTTTCACGACTTTCCTACAGCCGAGGCATTAGCCGCAAGTTCTCCTGAAGTTATTTTTGAATACATCAGAAGTGTTTCTTATCCAAATAATAAAGCCAAGCATCTGGTAGGAATGGCACAAATGCTGCATAACGATTTTCACGACGAAGTACCATCCGATCTTGACTTACTGGAAAAGATGCCCGGAGTGGGAAGAAAGACGGCCAACGTGATTCGTGCGGTAATATTCAACAAAGAAGCAATGCCTGTAGATACACATGTATTCCGGGTATCAAACCGCATTGGTCTGACAATAGATTCTAAAACGCCTCTGGCTACCGAGAAAGAATTGGTTAAGTACATTCCGGGAGAATTGCTGCCCATCGCTCATCACTGGTTGATCCTTCACGGAAGATACGTCTGTACAGCAAAAAAACCGAAATGTGACATCTGCGGGTTAAAATTGCTATGTAAGTATTACAAAAGCGGATATAATGTAATAAATTGAAAGGCAGAAGGCGTAAAAACCGTAAAGAATTAAATAATATTTAATTGATAAGCAGGAAATAATTAATACCTTTGCATTCGCATTAAAAAAAATCAGAATATTAAATAAAAGAGAATTATGCAAACAATTGAAAAATTCAACTTTGCCGGTAAAAAGGCATTTGTTAGAGTGGACTTTAATGTTCCATTGGATGAAAACTTCAACATCACAGACGACAATCGTATTCGTGCTGCCCTTCCTACATTAAAGAAGATTATCGCTGACGGCGGTAGCCTTATTATTGGTTCTCACCTCGGACGTCCGAAAGGAGCAACTGACAAATTCTCATTAAAACATATTATTGGTCGTGTATCTGAATTGCTTGGAGTAGAAGTTCAGTTTGCAAGCGATTGCATGGGCGACGAACCTGCTGCCAAAGCTGCTGCTTTGAAACCAGGCGAAGCTTTATTGCTTGAAAACCTTCGTTTCTATGCAGAAGAAGAAGGCAAGCCAAGAGGTCTTGCTGAAGATGCTACTGACGAAGAAAAAGCTGCAGCTAAGAAAGCTGTAAAAGAAAGCCAGAAGAACTTCACTAAAGCATTGGCTTCTTATGCTGACTGCTATGTGAACGATGCATTTGGTACTGCTCACCGTGCTCATGCTTCTACAGCCCTTATTGCTAAATACTTTGATGTTGACAACAAGATGTTCGGTTTCCTGATGGAAAAAGAAGTAAAAGCAGTAGAAAAAGTAATGAAAGACATCAACCGTCCTTTCACTGCTATCATGGGTGGATCTAAGGTTTCTTCTAAAATTGAAATCATCGAAAACCTGCTTAGCAAAGTTGACAACCTGATCATTGCAGGTGGTATGACTTATACTTTCACTAAAGCTTTGGGTGGTAAGATTGGTTCATCTCTTTGCGAAGATGATAAACTGGATTTAGCTCTTGAGTTAATTGAAAAAGCAAAAGCAAAGAATGTAAACCTTGTATTGGCTGTTGATGCTAAAATTGCAGACAAATTTGCAAACGACGCTAACACTCAGTTTGTTCCGGTTAACGAAATTCCAGATGGATGGGATGGTCTTGACATCGGTCCTAAGACAGAAGCTATTTTTGCTGACGTTATTAAGAAATCCAAGACTATTCTTTGGAACGGTCCTACCGGTGTATTTGAATTTGAAAACTTCACATCTGGTTCTCGTGCCGTAGGCGAAGCTATCGTTGAAGCTACTAAGAACGGAGCATTCTCACTAGTTGGTGGTGGTGACTCTGTAGCTTGTGTAAACAAGTTCGGTTTAGCTGACGGTGTATCTTACGTATCTACAGGTGGTGGTGCATTATTGGAAGCTATTGAAGGAAAAGTTCTTCCAGGAATAGCTGCTATTCAAGAAGCATAATCCTCCAAGGAAAATATATTTTAAGAAGAGAGTGCTTCAAAAGCAAAAGCGGATTCTAAAAATCCGGAAGACTTTTGAAACGCTCTCTTCTTCTTTTTTCTATAGATTAATCTTCACTGGATTTATATTCTTATGAAAAAAAACATCTTTGTTATTACTATTATATTTGCTGCAATAATCCTCACTTCCTGCAAAGGAGAAAAAAAAGTTATCAACAACAAACTGCAAGAAATAACTCTCGGCATAATGCCGTCAATGGACTATATACCTTTCGCGGTTGCTCAGAAGCAAGGTATTTATGATTCATTAGGATTAAAAGTCAACTTTGTCAGGTATCTCTCATCAAACGACCGCGATGATGCTTTTAAGTCTGGTAAGCTGGATGGTACAATAACCGATTTAACCAGAGCAATCACCCTACAGGCTAATGGTATGGGATTAAAAATCATCATGAATAACGATGGAATTCTTTATCTGATAGCTGGAAAAGATTCAGGTATTAAAAAGCTCTCCGGCCTGAGAAAAATGAACATTGGCGTTTCAGAAAACACGGTAACCGACTTCTCTACAGATATGGTTTTAGAATCAGTCAATATTCTGGCTGTAAATGTAAACAAACCTAATATCAGCAAAATGCCTGTCCGCCTGGACATGTTACAAAACGGGCAAATTGATGCTTCTTTCTTTCCCGACCCCTATGCAGCAGCAGCTATAAGCAATGGACATAAGTCATTAATATCTACCAAGGATTTAGGTATCAGTGCAACCATAACAGCCTTTACTGAAAAATCGATAAAAGAGAAGAGAGAAGAAATTAAGGCGCTAGTGCAGGGATACAATCTCGGAGTGAACTTTATTAAAACGCATCCCAGAAAAGAATGGAGCAGAATTCTTTCCGAAGACACAGAACTGCCGGGATCAATTATCGGGAAAATTCCTTCACCCAATTATCAGGAGGCTAAACTTCCAAAAGCAAAAGATGTTACGGCCAGCATTGTGTGGCTCAAAATAAAGCAGCTGATTCCTGAAAGCTACAACGAGAAAAATTTAATAGACAGTACATTTATTAAAATACCATAGCCTTAATTCTTAAAAGTATAACCAATACTTTTTGAATCCTTGTACAAAAGAATGTATTCTTCTGTACAGATGAATTAATTGTTTTGTACAGAAGATTGCATTCTTTTGTACAAAACATTGTTTTTTATTGCCCAATAAGTAAATAAAACAACTCTTTGGATAAATTTCTTCCGCAGAGAATATCAGAATGAAAAGCATGACAAATTATTTCGAGCTACTTTTTAATAAACAAAGAATCCCCCAAAATGAAAAACACATGCAAGAATAAGGAATAAAGATTAGGATAAATTAAGGCAGTCAATCTAAATATTTTTTTATCTTTGTTTGTTATAAAGAGATAACTAATAGCACAAAACTATGAACGAAGCAGCCATTAACGAAGAATATGAAAAAATTGTCCAGTTACTGGACAAGAAAAGATTATCTGAAGCATCAACCCGTATGGAGGTCTTTACTCAGGATTTGTCTGACTGGACGCTAAAGAACTCGTTGGAAGAGTTACAAACGTCCTATCGCTATATGTTACAGTATATGCAACAAGGCATTGCAGATCCGGAACGTAATAATCTCTACAAAAGACTATTGACCACAGCATATAAACTGGCGGACAAAGCGCGTATTACTAAACTTATTCCAAACTCTACAGAATATTATTTCGATCGAAGAAGATATCATAAATTTGTTCCGCTTCGGTCGCTGCCGGCTGTACAATTGGAACTGGAAAGTTACACCGAGGACATGGCCGTAGGCAAACTACTTCATTACACTGAAAAGCAGGCTGCCGAATTTGCCGCCATTCGCAGACGTCATGAGACTGCTATATCGGAACTTTTTTATATCCTGTGGTTATCAGATCACTGGGAAATACAAGAAGAAGAAGAAGCTCGTAGCTTTCTGCAGTCCTCGCTGGTTCAAATCAATGATCTTTCTTTATTTGTCAGTGCGTTAACATTGAGTTTGATGGAATTTTTCGATATCCGTAAATTCATGATATTGTTTGATGCTTATCAGCATAGCGCAAATGATATTAACCAACGGGCAATTGTGGGACTGGCTCTTATCATTTACCGTTACGACAGACGTTTATCTCTTTATCCGGACATGGCAGCTCGTCTGAAATTACTGAACGAAGATGCTATATTTGCCAATAACCTGAGTTGCATACAGATTCAGCTTCTGCGTTGCCGGGAAACAGAAAAGATAGATAAAAAGATGCGGGAAGAGATTCTTCCTGAACTGATGAAGAACCCAAATCTTAGAAATATTAAGTTCAACGACGAAGCTCCTGACGAGGATAGTGGACAAAATGATAAGAACCCTGACTGGGAGGACTGGATAGATCAGTCTGGTCTGGGTGACAAACTAAAAGAGATGAATGAACTCCAGATGGAGGGAGCAGATGTTTATATGAGCACTTTTGCCCAACTAAAGACTTATCCTTTCTTCAGAGAAATGGCCAACTGGTTTTATCCGTTTGACATGCAACACTCTGCTGTAGTACAAACCTTTTCAACAACTCCGGTGAAAAGAGATGTGCTATTGGATACAATTTACCAGTCGGGCTTCTTCTGCAACAGCGACAAGTATTCTTTCTGCTTCACCATGATGCAGGTTCCCGAAACTCAACGGGAAATGATGGCACAACAATTTGAAGCACAGAATGAGGCTATTAATGAAGAGAAGAATTATGATAAAATTCTGGCTTATGCTCAACATGCCGACACCATCAGCAATCAATATATCCACGATCTGTATCGTTTCTTTAAAATTCATCCCCGCAGGCATGAATTCAAAGACCCATTCATGGAATCACTAAACCTGCAGCATTGCGCCACATTAAAAGATACAGTTAGTGATAGCAATAATCAGCTTACTCTTGCCGGTTATTTCTTTCATAAGAATTACCTGCTTGAAGCATGGCTGCTCTATGAGGACATAGTCAAAGACAATAAAGGCGATGCGGAAATCTATCAGAAAATGGGCTATTGCATGCAAAAGAGCAAAGGTTATGAGAAAGCTATTGAAGCCTATCTACATGCAGATATGCTGATACCGGACAATGTGTGGACCAACCGTCATCTGGCCATGTGTTATCGTCAATTAAATCAATTAGACAAAGCCTTGATCTATTATCAGAAAGTTGAAGCCGCTCAACCAGATAATCTGAATGTTCTGTCACAGATAGGTCACTGCCTGGTGGGTCTCAAAAGATATGAAGAGGCTTTAAACTATTTCTTTAAGGTAGAATACCTCGATTCTGAATTGCCAAAGATATGGCGTGCTATTGCCTGGTGTTCTTTTGTTATTGGCAAGCATGAACAGGCAATGAAGTACTACAATAAATTACTGGAAAAAGAGACACAGTTAATGGATTATCTGAATACCGGGCATGTGGCATGGAGTCTGGGACAATTAGAAAAAGCCGTAAAAATGTATGCCACCAGTCTGGCCATGAGCGATAATCAGGAAGCTTTTCTGGAATTATTTAATAAGGACAGAGGAGATTTGATTAAACAAGGAATCAAAGAAGACGACATTCCACTCATGCTCGACCTGTTAAGGTATTACCGATAATTATATAAAAGCAGAAAGGGACTTCTAAGATTGAAAGTCCCTTTCTGCTTTTATTCTAATAAATTATTTATACTTTTAAAAAAAATAAGTTCTCGGTCTGTTCTATACAATTTCTGGAAAAAGACTCTTTTAAGTATAGCTATTCAATAAGTTATCATCAATTTCAATTTTGATCAATTTCAGTTTTCGAAAACAGATTTCTTCTTAGAAGTTTTAGAGGGGGTAACAAGGCACCTCCTTCTGAAACACCTTGGTAGCCGCGGTGCCAAATTTTATACCAAGACATATAAAAGAAGTTATTTTATAAGTTTGTCACCAATCGGGGAATATTATAACATTGTATTACTTGATTATATATTCCCAGTAGGCAACATCAATCCACTTATCAAACTTTCTTCCTGTTTCTTCAAAATGGGCAACTTTCTTAAAGCCTGAACTTTCATGAAGCTTAATGCTAGCTTCATTTGGCAAAGCAATGCCAGCAGTAATTGCATGGAGCGAAGTACTTTTTAATTCAATCAGCAATTGTTTATACAGACTTTTACCAATACCTTTCCCCGTACAATCTTTATTCAGATAAACCGATGCTTCGGCAGTAGCGCTATATGCACAACGATTCTTCCATGTATTCACATAGCAATAACCCACCACCTTAGAATTTTCCTCGTATACCAGATACGGGTATTTTGCAGAAATATCCCTGATACGTCCGGCCATCTCTTCAACAGAAACCGATGATGTTTCAAATGTAATTGAAGTATTCAGCACATAATGATTATAGATGCCGCATATAGCCTCAGCATCTTCTGTTTTTACGTTTCTTATCATAGCAGTTTTTTTATAATTATAAAGTCTTTAGTTCGCAATAAAGACGTTGAATAGGTAGCCCCATCACATTAAAGTACGATCCGGATATATTCTCAACTCCAACAAAACCAATCCATTCCTGAACACCGTAAGCACCCGCTTTGTCCAGAGGACGATAATTGCTCACATAGTAATCAACGTCTTCGTCACTAAGTTTGGCAAACGTAACCTCACTTACAGAGGCAAAGCTCTTTTGGAAAGTCTTCGTAGTAAGACAAACTCCTGTAATCACCTGATGTGTTTTACCCGAGAGGCTTCTTAGCATCTCTTTAGCCTCATCCTCATCCTGAGGTTTTCCAAGTACCTTTCCTTCAAGCCACACAATTGTATCGGCAGTAATAATCAGTTGGTCAGTCTTTATCAGATGCATATATGCATCCGCTTTACCTTTGGCAATATGAATAGGAATTTCTTCTGCCGATAAATTATCGGGAAAAGTTTCTTCAATATCGGGCAGCGTTTTTACGCTGTATTTTAGTCCAAGCCCTGTCAAAAGCTCCTTTCTTCTGGGAGAGTTAGACGCAAGCACAATCTTGTATTTATTTAAGTTATCCAGCATTTTCTAAAATCTTATTCTATTACCACCCAAAAGCTTCTCCATTCATCCATTTTCCCTGGGCTTTCAACACTTGTTCCACAACATCCCGTCCGCAGCCGTAGCCTCCATTCTTATGGGAAATATAGACCGAAGCAGCTTTTACTTCAGGAGCTGCATCTGCCGGGCAACAAGGAAGTCCGCAACTCTGAAGAACTTCCAGATCAGGAATGTCATCTCCCATAAAAAGGATCTCTTCATCTTCCAGATTATACTTTTTCTTAAAATCGTTATAATCATTTATTTTTATGCTCGAACCCAGATAAAGATCATTTATACCCAATCCCTGAAAACGGATTCGTACGGAATTTGTTCTTCCACCTGTAATAATTGCAATATGAAAGCCGTGTTTTACAGCTAATTGGAGTGCATAGCCATCTTTAATATTCACACATCGCATAGGCTCACCACTTGGATGTAAAGGAATCATCTCGGCACTCAACACACCATCCACATCAAAAGCCATGGCTTTTATTTTCTTTAAATCATAATTTATTGTACTCATAATTTATGTATGCTCTTACTTAATAACTGATAAATCTGCTGCATTTCGGGCTCATGTGATAGTAACTCCAGATGCTTGTTGATAATCATTTCATCATAACGCACAGCAGGACCTGTTTGTGCCTCCCGGGGAGAAAGGACATGTACCTTTCTTTCAGTTTCTTCTATCAGAGGAAGCATGTAACTAAAAGGCAGATCGTATTGTTTGAGCAACTTTTCTGCCAGTGCGTACATATGGTTGGAGAAATTACAAGCAAAAACAGCTGCTAAATGAATCTGTCTACGCTTTTCAGAAGAAAGCTCACTAACTTCATCCGTTACACAACGTGCTAATTTTTCAAGAAGAATTAAGTCCGCTGAGTTATTGCTTTCAATGAAAGTATGAATATTCCGGAAGTCCACTTTCCGTTGTTTACTAAATGTCTGAAGCGGATAAAAGGATCCTTTACGCTTAACCGAATCGGGCCAGATATCTAAAGGCAAACTACCAGAGGTATGTACCATTAATGCATTTTCTTTTCCTGAAATAATACGGGACATTAACTCACCCAAAACATCGTCTTTCAATGCAACAATATAAATATCGGCATCATTTATAATATTTTCAAGGGTTGTTGTATAATCACTCCCAACGGCTTCCGCCAGAGATCTGGCAGAATTTTCAGTCTGGCTATAGATCTGAGAGATTTTTATATGCTGATCATAAAAAGCTTTTGCCAGATTGGTTGCCAGATTCCCGGCACCAATAAAAACAATTTTATTTTCCTCCATATTTATTAATATGTATTTTTTCCCATTGCAGATGATCTTCACTGAATGGTTTACGTTCCATTCCTTTATGTCCAATGGCTATAACAGACAGTACTTGCAATTGCATAGGGATATCGAGTATTCCATGGACATATTCATCAGAAGACATTCCTGTAGCTGTAAATCGTTCACGGATTTGTACCCAACAACTTCCCAGGCCCATATCTTCAGCTTGCAATTGAATCATAATGGAGGCGATAGATGCATCTTCTATCCAGACATCGCTCGCCAACGGATCAGCAGTAACAACTATAGCCAATGCCGCATCAGCAATAAAACTTGCACTATGCTCTTTGCAGTGAGCAAGTTCTGCCAACGTTTTTTTATCATCCACAACTATAAATTGCCAGGGATTGGTACGTTTGGACGAAGGAGACATCAAAGCTGCTTTCAATAGATTTACCACTTCCTCCTGAGTCAGTTCTTCAGAGGTAAATTTTCTGATACTGCGCCTATTTTTAATTAATTCACTGAATTGTTCCATAAATATAATCTACTCGTTCATAATTCACCTACAAATATACAACTAGGAATTTGAATTCTTGGTAATAAATAATAAATTTGCATTTGTATGATATTAAAGCTTACCACATATTATCATGGGAATGATATTCCAGAGCTACCCGGGACAAACATTTTTTATTCAAAAGAGATGTTTCAGGTCTATGAAGCAACTCCGGGATACACTCCTATTTTGATTGTAGCTTATGATGAGATGGGACCTATTGCTAAGATTCTGATTGTCATCAGAAAGCGTATCCGTATAATACCTATCAGTTTTATAAGCCGATGTGAGATATATGGAACTGGAGAATATTTTAACGAAAAAGCAGATGCAGAAGAGATTTTCGGAGAGATGCTGGAATATATCACAAATATTGGGATTAAGGAATCTTACCTCGTAGAATTCAGAAATCTGGAGAATTCGTTATTCGGATATAAAGCTTTTCGGAAGAATCAATACTTTCCTATCAACTGGATGCGGGTAAGAAACTCTCTGCACAATACAACAGATTTATTGAATAGAGTTAGTGTATCCCGAAGAAGACAAATCAAAAAAGGCTATGCTAATGGTGCGCAAGTATATACAGCCGACACAGTGGAAGAGATCAATTCATTCTCCCAAATGCTCAAAGAAAACTATTCATACAACATTCGCAAACACTTTCCATGTATAGAATTCCTTGAACATTTCAACGAGAATGCAATGCATAGTGGAATGGGTAAGATTCTTATCGTAAAATATAAAGAAAAGATTATTGGAGGATCTGTTATTGTCTATTCCGGGAAAAATGCCTACTTACTATTTTCGGGAGGAATAAGAAAAAGCCATAAAAAGCTCTATCCCGGCGTTCTTGCCATTTGGGAAGCACTTAATTCTGCATATAGTGAAGGTTATGAGCACTTGGAGTACATGGATGTGGGATTGCCATTCAAGAAACATGGATTCAGAGATTTTGTTCTTCGCTTTGGCGGAAAACAAAAAAGCTCGCGCCGCTGGTTTAGATTCAAATGGTCTTTTTTTAATAATTTCCTGACCAAAATATACACTTAATCTTCTTTTTACGTTATTACTTAGTATACTCAAAGAAAGCACAGACTATTTTGTGCACAAAAAGAAAACATTAGATATGAAATATTGTGCACTAATAGCACTTATGATATTATTATTTCCTGCAGCAATTATAGCTAAGGGAACCGCTAAAGTATCCGGAATCGTGATGGATCAGGATAATAATCCGATTGAAATTGCCAGTGTAAAGGTTCAGGGGAAAGCAACTGGTACAGTGACTGATCTGAAAGGTCATTATTCGCTGACTGTATCATCTGAAGATAGTGTAGTAATTGTTTATTCCATGCTGGGATATAATACAAAAAAACGTGTATTAAGGAATCCACAAGGAGAAATAACACTAAACGTGGTATTGCTTAATACCGGCATCGAATTGGGAGAAGTAACAGTCACTGAGACTAAACGGCAAACTGGAATGACAGAGAAAATTAAGCCCAATGGAGCAAAGCTTATGCCGGATGCTTCAGGTGGAAATATTGAAGCATTAATTGCCACACAAGCCGGTGTTAGTTCCCATAACGAACTGAGTTCTCAATATAATGTACGGGGAGGAAGTTTTGACGAGAACATTGTTTATGTAAACGGCGTGGAGATTTATCGTCCTTTGCTGATTCGTTCAGGACAACAGGAGGGACTCAGCTTTATTAATCCGGATATGGTGCAGGAAATAGGATTTTCTTCCGGAGGCTATGAAGCAAAATATGGGGACAAAATGTCCTCTGTTCTGGATATCACCTACAAAAAACCCGAACGGCTGGAAGGTTCTGTCTCTGCAAGTTTACTGGGGACAAGTGCTTACGTAGGTTATGCTAGCAAACATTTCTCCATGACTCACAGTATCCGTTATAAAACCAACCGCTATCTATTGGGGGGACTGGATACTAAAGGAGAATACGATCCGAGTTTCCTTGACTACCAGACTTATCTTAACTGGACCCCCAACAAAAGATGGGAAATAGGATTTATAGGTAATCTTTCACAAAACAGATATAATTTCATTCCCAAAGACCGTACCACTAAATTCGGGACAATGGCTTCCGTTCAGGAATTTAAAGTGTATTTCGAAGGTCAGGAAAGAGATTTATTTCAGACCTACTTTGGCTCTGGAAATATCACCTATCATCTGAATCCCTATAATGACATTACTTTCATCTACTCAGCCTTTCATACCAAAGAACAAGAGACTTATGATATTACGGGGCAATATTGGCTAAGTTCAATAGATGGAAGCACATCAGATGGGAGTACATCCAGTGAAACAACAAGTGAAGATCAGACTATAGGTGTGGGAACTTATATGGAACATGCACGAAACTACCTACATGCCAATGTGCAGAATTACTCCATTACCGGAAGCCATAAAGTAAAAAGTAACCTTATTAAATGGGGACTAGAATTCAAAAAAGAATTCATCAAGGACAAACTTCGTGAATGGGAAATGAGAGATTCTGCAGGTTATTCTCTTCCTCACACAAATAATGAGGTGGAACTGATTTATAGTTTAGCCTCAAAAAATGAGATAAGAAGCGACAGGTATTCTTTCTATGTACAAGACACCTATAAATTTTCATCAAATCTAGGATTATTCACTCTGAATACAGGAGTGCGGGGAAGTTACTGGAACTGGAATAAAGAATTTATTTTCAGTCCTCGTGCTTCAGTTGCCTTAATTCCCAGATTTAATGAGAATCTAACCTTCCGTGCTGCCACAGGAGTTTATTATCAGGCACCTTTCTACAAGGAATTCCGTGATACCACTACAGTAGATGGAAATACAATTGTGACACTAAATAAAGATATAAAATCTCAGCGTTCCATCCATTTTGTTCTGGCCAGCGATTATAAATTCCGTACTCTGGGACGCCCGTTCAAATTTACGACCGAACTTTATTATAAAAAGCTTAATAATCTGGTCCCTTACAATGTAGATAATGTACGCGTTAGTTATTATGGCAAAAATATGGCTAGTGGGTATGCCACAGGACTTGATATGAAGTTATTCGGAGAATTTGTTCAGGGAACAGATTCATGGCTTTGTCTTTCATTGATGCAAACAGAAGAAAAAATTAATGATAAATGGATTCCCCGTCCTACCGACCAAAGATATAACATCTCATTATATTTTAGCGACTACTTCCCGGGAAATAAAAAATGGAAAATGAACCTAAAAGCCTCTTGGGCAGACGGGCTACCCTTTGGACCTCCCCATTCCGGAAGAGAAGAAATGGTATTTCGCACTCCCCCCTACCGAAGAGTCGATATCGGTATGTCCAGACAGCTTATCGATAATGAGAACGGAGATTATAGAGGACGGTTCAGTCGCCATATCCGAAATATGTGGTTAGGTATGGATGTTTTCAATTTGCTAGGAATAAACAACGTCAATTCCTATTATTGGGTAACCGATGTGTATAACAACCAGTATGCAGTACCCAATTACCTTACATCACGTCAAATTAATGTTAGACTACTTATTGAGTTTTAACTGCAAAAGAGTCTAAAATTAAATGCAGAAATATTTCTTTATTAAGAAGTAATTGACTTTCTTTGTATGGATTATCCATTAAGGATACTAATATACTAATATAAAAATAGAATAGTCATGAAGATTTCTCACATTGAACATTTAGGTATTGCCGTAAAGAGCATTGAAGAGGCATTACCTTATTATGAAAATGTTTTGGGTTTAAAATGCTACAATATAGAAGTAGTTGAAGACCAAAAAGTTAAAACTGCTTTTCTAAAAGTTGGCAATACAAAAATAGAGCTATTAGAACCTACAAGCCCAGACAGTACTATTGCTAAATTTATTGAAAATAAAGGAGCGGGCGTTCACCATGTGGCATTTGCTATTGAAGATGGAGTTGCCAATGCTTTGGCAGAAGCAGAGACAAATGGAATCCGAATAATAGACAAAGCCCCACGCAAGGGAGCAGAAGGATTACAGATCGCTTTTCTTCATCCAAAATCTACTCTCGGTGTGCTTACCGAACTCTGCGAACACTAAATTATTAACTTTAATATCATAAATTCATGAGTAACCAACTTGAAAAAGTAAAAGAGCTTATTGAACTACGCGCTCAGGCTCGCTTAGGTGGTGGCGAAAAAGCTATTGAAAAACAACACGCGAAAGGAAAATACACTGCACGTGAACGTATCGCTCAATTATTAGACGATGGAAGTTTTGAAGAATTCGATATGTTTGTGAAACACAGATGTACAAACTTCGGACAAGAAAAGAAATCATTCCTTGGTGATGGTGTAGTTACAGGATATGGAACTATCGAAGGAAGATTAGTATATGTTTTCGCACAAGACTTCACAGTATTTGGAGGTTCTTTATCTGAAACAATGGCATTAAAGATCTGTAAAGTTATGGATCAGGCTATGAAAGTAGGTGCTCCTGTTATTGGAATCAATGACTCGGGAGGTGCAAGAATTCAGGAAGGAATCAATGCATTGGGCGGTTATGCTGAAATATTCCAACGTAACATTCTGGCATCAGGGGTTATTCCTCAAATCTCAGGAATCTTTGGTCCTTGTGCCGGTGGTGCAGTATATTCTCCTGCATTGACAGATTTTACTCTGATGATGGAAGGAACTTCTTACATGTTCCTCACTGGGCCTAAAGTAGTAAAAACGGTAACAGGCGAAGATGTTTCTCAAGAAGATTTAGGAGGTGCAAGCGTTCACTCTTCAAAATCTGGTGTCACCCACTTCACAGCTAAAACAGAAGAAGAAGGTCTGGGCATTATCAGAAAATTACTCAGCTTCATTCCACAAAATAATCTGGAAGAACCCCCACTCTTGAAATGCGATGATCCGATTGATCGTTTGGAAGATTCTTTAAATGAAATTATTCCTGATAGCCCAAACAAACCTTATGATATGTATGAGGTTATCGGTGCTATTATTGATAACGGTGAATTCCTTGAAGTTCAAAGAGATTATGCAAAAAATATTATCATTGGATTTGCCCGCTTTAATGGACAATCTGTAGGTATTGTTGCAAACCAGCCTAAATATCTGGCAGGCGTACTTGACAGTAATGCTTCACGTAAAGCCGGCCGTTTCGTTCGTTTCTGCGATGCATTCAATATACCTTTAGTTACATTGGTTGATGTTCCGGGATTCTTACCAGGTACAGGACAAGAGTACAATGGAGTAATTCTTCACGGAGCTAAATTACTTTATGCTTATGGTGAAGCAACAGTTCCAAAAGTAACAGTAACCCTTAGAAAATCTTATGGTGGTTCACACATTGTAATGAGTTGTAAGCAGCTTCGTGGAGATATGAACTATGCTTGGCCAACATCAGAAATCGCTGTAATGGGTGGTGCCGGAGCTGTTGAAGTATTATATGCTAAAGAAGCAAAAACAGCTGAAGATCCAGTTGCATATATGGCTGAAAAAGAAGCAGAATATACCAAGCTGTTTGCAAATCCATATAATGCAGCTAAATACGGATACATTGATGATGTAATTGAACCAAGAAACACACGTTTCCGTATTATTCGTGCTTTACAGCAATTGCAGACTAAGAAATTGACTAACCCAGCTAAAAAGCATGGTAATATTCCACTATAAGTAACTATAAAAAATAAGGTTATGAATAAATTATTTAAAGGAGTATTAGCCATTACGCTGTTAACTGCAGTAACTTGTGCAAATGCACAGAGTACTGTAGGAGGTGATTCTGCGGGCATTGGCATGGCCATTATTGGTATGATTGCCATTTTCGTTGGTTTGATTCTTCTTTCACTTGTATTTAAAGTTATTGCTAATATTTCTATTCAGCTAACTAAAAAAAATGCAATGAAAGTTCAGGGGATCACTGATAAAAAAGTTGCCCAGGAAAAGTTCATCGGTTCCGAATCTGGTGAGGTATTTGCTGCAATAGCAATGGCTTTACACGAATATCAGGACAATGTACATGATGTGGAAGACACAGTATTAACCATTGATAAGGTTAAACGTAACTATTCTCCATGGAGTTCTAAGATTTATACTTTAACTGAAACCCCGCGTAGACGTTAAATGCATTTCAATATTAATTCTTAATTTAGTAAACGATGAAACAATATAAATATAAAATCAATGGAAACCTCTATAAAGTTACGGTTAATGACATTGATGAAAACAATATCGCTACAGTTGAAGTAAATGGTACACCTTACAAGATTGAAATAGATAAACCTGTAGTTCCTAAACCTGTAACCCGTCCGGCTGCTGCTCCTAAGACAGAGAGCGGGGCTCCTGTTGTTACCCGTAAAGCTGCCGCAACAAACAAGAGTGCAGTTAAATCTCCGCTTCCAGGTATTATTCTTGATATCAAGGTAAAAGTTGGGGATACTGTTAAGAAAGGCCAGACTGTTCTTATTCTTGAGGCAATGAAAATGGAGAATAATATCCATGCTGATAAAGATGGAAAAATTACTGCTATTAATGTAAACAATGGAGATTCTGTTCTTGAAGGTACAGATCTTATCATAATAGAATAATAGTATGGGACAACTAGGAACATTTCTTACAAATAATCTTACTGACTTCTGGAATAATACAGGATTTGTAAATGTTACGCCAGGCGGGCTTATTATGCTGCTTGTCGGAATGTTTTTAATCTATCTGGCAGTCAAAAAAGACTTTGAACCGAAACTGCTGATTCCTATAGGTTTTGGTATTCTTATCGGTAATATTCTTCCTTTCAGCATGGGTCAGGGTTTAGATATCTCTGAGAATGGATCTGTACTCAACATTTTGTATCAAGGTTTAGAAAGTGGATGGTATCTGCCAGTAATGCTTCTTGGCATTGGTGCCATAACAGATTTTTCTGCCCTGATATCAAATCCTAAACTATTATTAGTTGGAGCTGCTGCACAATTAGGTGTTTTTGGTGCATATATCCTTGCTATAGTTTTAGGACTTGATCCTACTCAGGCAGCAAGTATTGGTGTTATTGGTGGCGCAAACGGACCAATTGCCATTTTTCTTGCATCTAAATTGTCTCCGGAATTAATTGGTGTAGTTGCCATCTCTGTTTATTGTTATATTGCTCTGTTGCCGGTAATACAGCCTCCAATTATGCGCTTATTGACTAATAGCAATGACAGAACAATCAAAATGAAACCAGCACGGCAGGTATCGCATACTGAAAAAGTAATATTCCCAATCATTGGATTATTACTTACCTGTTTGTTGATTCCTTCTGCTCTGCCATTATTGGGAATGCTATTCTTTGGTAATTTACTGAAAGAAAGTGGCGTTACTCGTCGTTTAGCTGAAACTGTTAGTGGGGCGTTGCTTGACATCGTTACAGTACTCTTAGGACTAACCGTTGGCATAACTCTTACTTCTGGTAATTTCTTTACTACAAGTACATTGTATGCCATTATCCTAGGTATTCTGGCAATCGTTATCGCCACTGCTGCTGGTATACTATTTATTAAGCTGCTTAATATATTCCTTAAACAAGGTAATAAGATTAATCCGCTTATTGGTAATGCCGGAATCTCAGCTCCTGTGTCAGCAAGCATTTCTGAGGAAATTGGCCTGGAATACGATTCTACGAATTACTTGTCAGCACATGCCATGGGACCTTGCGTAGCAGGTATTATCGGCGCTGCAATAGCAGCAGGTGTGCTTATGGGCTTCCTGATGTAAAAAGGACTTCTGATATATTATATAAACGTCTGTTTTCCAGAAGGAGGACAGACGTTTTTGTATTAGGATGCTTCTGAAAACGTTTGCACAATCTTTAGCAAATTGAGTAAAGAAAGATCTGGCAACATATCTATTTTTTACGTATATTCGCTTCTATAGAATATTATATTAATTTAGATTATGAGAAAAACACTTTTGTCTTTTATCTTGTTTATAATAGCAGTTACAATGAATGCAAACTGTAAAATAGATAAGATAGAGCCATCTTTCTGGTATATAGGAATGAAGAATCCAGAGTTACAATTGATGGTATACGGAGAAAATATCGCTTCGTCTGATGTCTCAGTAAACTATTCAGGAGTAAACTTAAGTAGTGTGGTTAAGTTAGAAAGTCCCAATTACTTATTAGTATATCTTAGTCTTGACAAAGATGTGAAGGCTGGCAAAGTTGAGTTGACTTTCACACAAGGAAAGAAAAAAAACATTCAGTACTATGAATTAAGACAACGCTCTAAACCAGGTTATGAACGAATTGGTTTTGACGCATCGGATGTACTTTATATGTTAATGCCCGATCGTTTCGCTAATGGAAATCCTGAAAATGATAATGATAAATCGCTGTCCCCTTCCACAGCAGACCGAAAGGATCCTAATGCTCGTCATGGAGGCGATCTAGCCGGCATCGTAAATCATCTGGACTATTTCAATGAATTGGGAGTTACTGCATTATGGTTCACCCCTGTTTTGGAGAACAGCATGAGTGGAGGTTCGTATCACGGATATGCTACAACAAACTATTACAACGTTGATCCTCGTTTAGGAACCAATAACGACTATAAGGACCTGATAGATAAAGCTCACAGCAAAGGGCTTAAGATTGTAATGGACATGATTTTCAATCACTGTGGTTCTGAGCACCCCTGGCTAAAAGATATACCATCACATGACTGGTTTAACTTTCCAGATTATAAAAAGAATTTTGTTCAGACTAGCTTTAAATTAACTCCGCACGTAGACCCTTATGCATCGGATTATGATTTTAAAACTATGAACGACGGATGGTTTGTACGTTCAATGCCCGATTTGAATCAACGGAACCCGCATGTACTCCGGTATCTTATTCAAAATAGCTTCTGGTGGATTGAGTATGCAGGCATTGATGGTATTCGAATGGACACATATCCTTATGCTGATTTTAATGCAATGGCACAATGGATGAAAGAATTAAATGAAGAGTATCCAAATTTCAATATTGTGGGCGAATCCTGGGTAACAGAACCAGCCTATACTGCTTACTGGCAAAAAGATTCCAAGCTGGCAGCTCCACGTAATTCAAACCTGAAAACAGTAATGGATTTCAGCTTCTTTGATAAAATAAACCAAGCAAAGAATGAAGAGAGCAGTGAAGATTGGAAAGGACTAAATCGCATTTATAATAATTTTGTGTACGACTTCCTTTATCCTAACCCATCATCCGTGATGGCCTTTCTAGACAACCACGACACCAACCGTTTTCTGGAAAATGGGAATGACGTGGCTGCATTGAAGCAAGCCGTTACTTTACTTCTCACTATTCCACGAATTCCACAACTTTATTACGGCACGGAAATTATGATGAATGGTCAGAAGAATATTAGTGACGGATATGTACGTAAAGACTTTCCCGGAGGCTGGAAAGAAGATACTCAAAATGCCTTTACCAAAGAAGGACGCACCCAAATTCAGAATGAAGTTTTTGATTATATCAGCAAAATTCTGCATTGGAGAAAAGACAATGTTGTTATCTCTGAAGGAACAATGAAACATTTCCTTCCACAAAACGGTATTTACGTTTTTGCCCGCAGCTTCGAAGGTAAAACAGATTTGGTAATTCTTAACGGTACAAGCAAAGAGCAGACTCTGCCAATCAAGCATTATAGCGAGGTGCTAAACGAAGCTGTAACAGGAAAAGATATAATCAGTGAAGATATGATCAATTTATCCAAGAATTTGACACTCTCACCCAGACAATCAATGATCATAGAGTTATAAGGAATAATAAGTTTTAAAAATAAAAAGCATGGTTACATCTTTAAAGATTGAAACCATGCTTTTTTGTATATACAATTTCCAATTTAGCTTACAGGTACCGGAACTGGATTAGGAACAAGTTCTTTCTTCTCAACACTTTCTTTTGCATCAGGTTGATTGTTTAGTAAGATATCTTTATTATCGCAACCCGGATTAATAGCATTCACATCCACATTTCCACGAATTCCATCAATCCTCCCCCTACGGGTAAACTGCCATATATGCCAGTTATTACCATCTGACAATTCAGGATTTCCCTCTCCATATTGAGCTATAAAGATTTTATAATCCTTATAACGGTCAACCAGATAGTGATTATAAAAAGAAGCATAGGTATATATAACAGGCTTCTTTCCATAGTGAGCTTCAACCTCATTTAAAAACACCTGAAGATTTTTATGAAAAACATCCGAAGTCCAGTATCTACATTCTTCTATATCGACCACAGGAATAAGATCCTGGCGTTCTTTATTAGCAGTCTGCTTAAAGTTCTCAAACTGTTCTTCTGCTGATGATCTGGAAGTGAAATAATGATAACTTCCTACTAAGAGACCTTTTTCTTTAGCCAACGTTAAGTTTCTCTCATAGCATTCATCTTTAATATTACTTCCTTCAGTAGCCTTTACATATACAAATTTTATCGGATTATTTTCATAGTGAGTCACCTTATCCCAATCTATTGTTCCTTGATAATGAGACACATCAATTCCGCATACTCCTTCCACTATTCTGGGAGGAACAGGCATTCTTTCTGCAATTTGAATGTATTTCTTTACGATACGATGATGATGATGTTTTCTCTTACGAGCATCCACGTTAGATGAAAACAACAGGAATAACAGAGATAATATAATCGATAAAAACTTCTTCATAATGCACTATAATTATTTAACAGCGTGCTAAGGTAAGAATTTTATTTGGGGATTGAATATCCTAAAATAATCTTTATAATAGATTTATTTTCTTTTAT
The DNA here is from genome assembly GCF_963678425.1 of uncultured Bacteroides sp. NCBI lineage: Bacteria > Pseudomonadati > Bacteroidota > Bacteroidia > Bacteroidales > Bacteroidaceae > Bacteroides > uncultured Bacteroides sp. The sequence continues at coordinate 756,862 of NZ_OY782854.1, read as the reverse complement.
AATTAATAATTTATCAATATAAGTCAGGCAATAAGCTATTATTTATTCATTTAAATGTACATAACATCCTTTCATTTCTCTACACAATGCATTATAAAAATGTATATTTTTTAAACAAAATTCTCATAATAAAAGTTCTAAGTATTTTAAAAAAAAGAAATCTACAGCCATTTTTAATATATATAATCCAATAATACGAACTCATATTAACTCTTTTGTCTATATTTGCGGACAAATTGAGATTATGTAAAATTTGCACAATATAATAGAGTAAAAAAATGGGTAAACAGATTTTCCAAACAGAAAGTACTTCAAGATGGAAGAAGTTTAAATGGAGCATGAGATTTGTATTTTTTATTGCCGCTATTCTTATAGCAGCATTAATTATTATGCTCATCATTGACAGAAGTCCTTCTCTTCCATTCAGACAAGACTATAGAAGTGTTGTAACAGCTTCTAAGCCTTTTATGCAGGAAACAAAATTATCAAAAGAGTATAAAGGCTTTAGAAATTATATACAGGATAAAAAATGGCATACCAATTATGAAAAGGAAAAAGAAGCTTCCTTAAAAAGATACGGGCGGTTTCAAGGTAAAAACGATTCAAATAAAAACAAATGCATAGAAAGCTGGAATAAATTCCCTGCAGGAATCCGCTCAGCATTTTACGTTGCATGGGATCCGCAATCCTATTTTTCTTTGAAAAGAAATATCCGCAACCTGAACTTAATAATGCCTGAATGGTTCTTTATTGATCCTAAAACAGATGAACTAAAGACAAATGTCGATCCACAGGGATTCAGTCTGATGAAAAAAAGTGGAATTCCTATTATGCCAATGTTAAGTAATAACTTTGACCGTGAGTTCAGACCTGAAGCAATTGGAAGAATACTTCACAGTGAAAAGAAGAGAAAGAAAATGATATTCCAGGTTTTAGCACAATGCCTTAGGAATAAATTTGCGGGAATTAACATTGACTTTGAAGATCTAAATGAAAGCAGTGATGAATATTTAATTCAGTTTGTTAGAGAAATATCAGCAGCTTTTCACTCAAAAGGATTGTTGGTAACTCAGGATATTATGCCTTTCAATGATGACTATAACATTAAAGAGTTAGCAAAATACAACGATTATCTGTTTTTAATGGCTTACGATGAATACTCTTCAGGGGGTGATCCTGGTCCTATCAGTTCTCAAAAATGGATAGAAGCTACTGTTGATGATTTAGCAAAAAAAGCCCCGGCTGGAAAAATAATTCTTGGTCTTGGTGCTTTTGGTTATGACTGGTCTGCATCTGCTAATTTGAATTCAAACCTTACTTACCAGCAAGCTCTTTCAAAAGCATCAGCCAGCGATTCAAAAATCAATTTTGATAATAATACATACAATCTGAACTATGCCTATAAGGATGATAAGAATATTGTTCATCAGGTGTATTTTACAGATGCTGCAACCCACTTCAATACTATGAGATTTGGTGCTGAATACGGACTTGCAGGTTTTGGTCTGTGGCGTTTGGGTAGTGAAGATAGCAGAGTGTGGAAGTTTTATAATAAAGATCTTGACTATGATGCTGCATCCAAAATAAGTAAGAAAGATCTGGAAGATGTAAAAATGACTACCGATGTAGATTACATAGGTGATGGCGAAGTTCTTGATGTACTTAATACTCCGCATTCAGGAAAGATCAAAACAGAAATAGACAGCACAGACATGCTTATCTCTGAGGAAAACTATATAAAAATTCCAAGTACCTATCAGATAAGAAAATATGGAGAAGCTGGTCCAAAACAGTTGTTGCTTACATTTGATGACGGGCCTGACGAGACATACACTCCTCAGATTCTGGATATTCTAGCTAAATATCATGTTCCTGCAGCATTTTTTGTGATAGGTATGCAAGCAGAAAAGAATCTCCCATTAATAAAACGCATTTACAATGAAGGACATTTAATTGGGAATCACACATTTACTCACAGAAATGTGGCAAATAACACCCAAAGTCGTACATTTATTGAACTAAAACTGACTCGTTTGCTAATAGAGTGTATTACCGGACATAGTACAATCCTCTTCCGGGCACCGTATAATGCAGACAGTGAGCCAGCCAGTATGGAAGAAATTGTTCCGGTAGCTTGGGCCAGAGAGCAAAATTATCTGGATGTCGGTGAAACAATTGACCCTGAAGACTGGCAAGTTGGCATAAAAGCGAATACCATTTTCATCAGAGTAGTTAAGGCTATTGAACAAGGCAGAGGACACATTATTCTGCTTCATGATGCCGGAGGAGAGACGCGTGCTGAAACAGTCAAAGTTCTTCCTATGATTATTGAGTATTTCCATAAAAAAGGATATACATTTACAACTTTATCTTCAATTCTTGAGAAAAACAAGCAAGAATTAATGCCCGAAGTACCTAAAGGAAAAGGTTATTATGTAATGCAGGCCAACTTAGCATTGGCATCAATTACTTATTGGGGAACTAATTTCCTTACATCGTTATTTATCATCTTTATTATCATGGGAATAGCCCGGTTAACGTTTATGATGATACTCACTATAAGAGAAAGACGTAAAAACCGAAATATTATATATAATGAATCACTGTTGAAAAATGCTCCATTGGTATCAGTCATTGTACCGGCTTATAATGAGGAAGTAAATGCAGTATCTTCACTGAACAACCTTTTAAAACAAGACTATCCTAATTTTAATATCATATTTGTTGACGACGGTAGTAAGGATGAAACTTACAAAAGAGTTTGCGACGCTTTGTCACAAAACGAAAAGATGAAAATCTTCACTAAGCCAAACGGTGGTAAGGCTTCGGCATTGAATTTCGGTATTCAGCACACAGATGCAGAGTATGTGGTATGTATTGATGCCGACACCAAACTTTATCCAAATGCTGTTTCATTAATGATGTTACATTTTCTGGATAATAAAAACGACAAAATAGGTGCTGTAGCCGGAAATGTAAAAGTGGGTAATCAAATCAATCTTCTTACTAAATGGCAAGCTATAGAATATATAACCAGCCAGAACTTTGACCGCCTGGCTTTTGCAAATATCAATGCAATTACAGTAGTACCCGGTGCAATTGGAGCATTTAAGAAAGCAGCTATTGATGAAGCCGGAGGACTTACAACTGATACATTGGCAGAAGATTGTGACTTGACAATCCGTATCTTAAAGGCCGGATATACAATAGAGAACGAGAACAATGCCATAGCAATGACAGAAGCTCCAGAGAAAATCAAGCAGTTTATAAAACAGCGTACAAGATGGAGTTTTGGAGTGATGCAAACGTTCTGGAAACACAGAGAGACCCTTCTGGATAAAAAATACAAAGGTTTGGGTATCTGGGCTATGCCAAATATTCTTATATTCCAGTTCATTATTCCATTCTTCTCTCCATTGGCCGATCTATTTATGCTTTTCGGTATTTTCACTGGTAATGCAGAAAAGATAGGATTATATTACCTCATATTTATGCTTGTTGATATAAGCATTTCTGTGGTAGCCTTTATTTTTGAAGGAGAGAAAGTTACAAAACTTATCTGGATCATTCCCCAAAGATTCTGTTACCGATGGATAATGTATGTTGTACTCTTTAGAAGCTTTAGGAAAGCTATTAAAGGCGAATTGCAAACTTGGGGGGTATTAAAGAGATCTGGAAATGTCGCTGATGTAGAATAGAATGAAGAGAATAAGATAGCGTATAATAATTAGTTCACAAAGACTTCTTAATATTATGCTAAGGTAATGTTGCTAATGCATAGCATCTTTCCGTGATATAGAAAACGCCCGTATGCCTCACATGAGACATACGGGCGTTTCACTTAAAAGATATATTACTTTAGAATCTTAGTTACACTTGCCGTACCATCAACATAGTTAGTACGAATTATATAACACCCTTTTTTCAAATTGATTTCAGCCAGGTCTGAGGCTTCTTTCACTCTTTTTATGAACATTCCATTAATTGAATAGACATCTATACCACAGACCTCCTTTTCTGAAATAAGAACGTCTTTAATTCCTGATATTAATGGATAGAAGTCTGTATATAACCTGAATTCATGACTCGGAACTTGTACAACTTGTGCTGTAGTTACTGTTATGGGAGTCCTGTCCAGATAATTATACCATGTACCTGCATGAGGGAATGTAACAGAAAGACTCTTAGTCGAACTACTAAAGTTGCCCGCTAAAACTACATGCTTTTGTTTGTCTGCAGATTCTATATTTATAAAACGGCCATTATCCCAGTCTGATGTTCCTACTTGCCAGCTAAAGGTAGAACTTGTTGAGAAAAGATCCGGATAAGAATTTCTCAATGCATTCAGTTTACTATAATTATCATACAATTCTTTACGGGCAGCAATATCGTAATAGTCCCATAATAGAGGTTTGCGTCCTGTACGGCCATTTTCATTAATAGAAATATCGTAACCAACTTCACCAAATTGCCAAACCATCTTCGGGCCAGGTACTGTAAGGAAGAAAGCAGCGTTATTAGCTGCCTGTTTCATCCGCTCTTCCAGACTGCTTTTCAACGAAGAATCACCATAGGTTACAGCTTTATAAGCTGTTCTTTCTTCATCATGACTTTCCATATATCCCATTAAACTTCCAGCTGGCATATTCAATCCATAATATAGCCCTGAGAAATCGCTGTCAGTGACATATCCCATTGCACTTTGACAATATGCTCCATTTAAATTTCGCCAAAGCATAGCACCATCATTTGCTAGCTCAGACTCTTCATTGGTCGCACAAAAATGTTCAAGAATTGCATAAGCATTAGGATTCACAACTTTAATAGTATCTATATATTCCTTTATGTATGAGATACGACTGGCATCATAGTTAGAAACACTGCTTTCATCACTCAATTTATCCGTAAATCCTTTGGATAGATCAAAACGGAAGCCATCGATCTTATATTCCTGTAACCAATAAGCAAGCACATTCTTAAAATAACCACGAACCTTGGAGTTACTGTGTTTAAAATCATTTCCCACAGAATAAGGATGAGGAGCCACTGCATTAAAAAATGGATTATTGGTTGCAGGACGGTTATTGGTTGCGTCCCAATAAAGCTTACACCAAGGGAACTGTCCCCAGGAATGATTAAACACAACATCAAGAATCACAGCCAAACCACGTTTATGGCACTCGTCAATGAATGCTTTATAATCTTCAGATGTGCCATAAGCTTTATCGGGCGCAAAATAGAAATTAGGATTATATCCCCAACTATCATTACCATCAAACTCTTGTATTGGCATTAATTCAACTGCCGTCATTCCTAGTGATTTTACATAATCAAGTTTTTGAGTAGCAGCTTTGATTGTTCCTTCAGAAGTAAAATCACGGACAAGAAGTTCATAAACCAGCAAATTATTTGCATTAGGAGCGGTAAAATTACTTATCTGCCAATTATAGGTTGGTTTATTAATTGTAAAGACAGACACTGGATCAGTTGTTTTTCCTAATGGATACGACTTAAGTCCGGGATAAACACTGGAAGAAATATATGCATCGTTCCAAGGATCAAGTATTTTTTCACTATAAGGGTCAGCACAACGAATAGTACGGTTAGCCAAATATTGGTAACCATGCTCTGTATCAGGATCAAGACCGGAAACTGTAAACCAATAATAACGTAATGCTGGAGCATTGTTCTCATAATCATAGTTCATCACATAATTAACGCTAGGCTTGTAATCATTAAAATCACCTAACAAGAACATCGATGAAGTACTAGGAGCATAAAAACAGAACGTAATATCCCCATTAGCTTGGCGGGTTATCCCCTCTTTAACTCCATCCGGACGTACCTTTCTAGAGAACGGTGCAGAAAATGAACAGAGATAAACAGTATCACGATAAGTCTGATCACCTAAAACTGCCTGTGCAATCAAATTATGATCTCCTTTCACAAAAGTCTGACTAAATGTAAGTGACGTAGCATTAGCCGCTGTTGTAAGAGGTGTAGAATCAATATTATCAAGAAAAAGAGAAAGATTAGAAGCATTAGCTGCATTAATCTCTATATTCACTTTCTCTGATGGAGATGTAACAGAAATACTGCCCGGGGAAACAAACTCAACATTCTGAGGGATTTTAACAAATATATCACCGCCTGTAGCAGTTTTCCCTTCTTTAGAGCTATCTCCATTTCGAAAAACAAACGCAAGCTGTTTTACTTTTTCCTGAGGATTAGAAACGCCATAGAAACTACGGATATTTGGAGTTATTGTTAATTTCCACTTATCAGTTCCAACTGAGACCATCTTATATTTCGCACTATTATCCCCCCATGTCGGAGCATATTTCCAATCAGATGAGCCACTGCTACTACTGGTTACCAAGCCGGTATGAGCATAGCACTCTGTTGCCCCTACCATTCCTTTGTTCCCTTGAGTAGCATCGAAAATAATTTCAATAACCTGATCAGTGGTAATCACAGAAGGATTAGTAGTAACCTGAGCCTGGAGAATAACAGTAACAAATAGAAGCAATAATGATAATTTGTATTTCATACCCTAATTTTATGGAAAAAACGGAGTCACAAATTAGCTAACAATTTGTGACTCCGCTAAGTTATACATTTAAATAATATCCAGAAACAAATAACTATTCAATAACTCCTGTTCCTTCAGTAAAGTTCAATTTAACCTTTTGACCGGCAGTTACAGCTACAGCAGTTTGATCACCACCATTCCCACGGAACGTAATTACTCCATCATAAACATTAAACTCTGATCTCCACCAGTCCCAGCCTGTTGTAATATAATCACTAAGACTTACATACATACGAATACCATTACCAGTAGTAGCAATTGCAGGTGATACAAAAATCTTATCATCTCCAATAGTGAACTTATTGGCTGCAGAATTTGTAGCCCAGGTAGCATCTGGTGCCAGCGATCCCATCAAATATACATTAGGTTGAGCAATTACAAACTTCTTAACTACACTTTGTTTATCAGCAGACAAGGCAGTCTTAACAATGAACAAATAAAAACCAGGTGCAGAGAAACCAATATTCTCACCTCCAGATTCATATTCACCAATACCTAATTTATCTTTACTAGTTGCACCAAAATCATTTCCCCATTTCATTTCATTGCAGAATTTGATTCCATCAGTAGCTGAAACATATTGAATAGCCCAAAATGCACCATCTATACCATTAACAGGAGTCATCTGATGACTTTTTGCCCAATCCCAGCCATACGGATCGCCAATCATGAACATAGTAGTAGGAAGTTCTGCTGTAGAAGTATCTTCTCCTGTACATTTACCACTGGCACTAAATACTTTTGTTTTCAGATTAAGTCTGATAGTAATATCCCACGTACCTTTCTTATCAACACTAAAATTCTCGCCACCACCTTTACACTCAGAATAAGCTTCAGTAAGGTTACCAGTTTTAGCAACAAGTCCCATATTGGTATGAATTGTTGCAGTTCCAGTAGCAATTTCACTAGAAGGTATTTCAATACCCCAGTTACCTCCATAACGGAACTTTACAGACTTCTTATCTAAAGTGGCGCCTTTCAAAGTGAAAGTTACATAATTTTGTTCGCTATCATATACAGGAGCGCCCATTGTAGTTTCTGTGCTCCATGCACCTACAGTAGCATCACCAATGATTCCAAATAACACAGGAACAATAGATACTTGATTATCTTTATTGTTGACTACAACCATATATAAACCATCATTAGATACTGAAAATGCTGTTCCAGCTTCTGTAAGTTTATTTGTTTCAATTCCAGCAGTTGCTGTCGCATTTGTTACAGCATCACCTTTGCCATAGCTAACAGGTTTTCCATCTTTACCGACTTGAATAATATTAAAAGTACCATCTTTTTTCAGCCAGGTATAAATGCTGGATATGTCTGCTGAATCCGTATCAAGATCAGCTTTAGAAAGAGCGCAGGCTGAAGCCAACGAACCTTCTTTATAAATTGTCGCAGTACCTGAAATATACGCTCCAGGTTTAGCATCGGTTACAATCTTACCCCAAGCCTCAGGATCTTGTGCACAGCTAGTACCCATTAATAAGAGCAATAGGTATGTAGCCGTATATAAAAATATTTTTTTCATAATGTTCTTCATTTAAAATAATTAATAACCCGGATTTTGTTTCAACTTAGGATTCTTTGCTAATATATCTTCATGAATCGGAAAGACAGTACTCCAACCATTAGCTTCATCTGTAAGTTGAGGTCTATCAGTATATGCTCTGGTAAATTTGCCAAAACGAATCAAATCCTGGCGACGAAGACCTTCCCATGCAAATTCTCTTTCACGCTCAGCAAGGAGGTTATCCAGTGTTGCTTTTACATCTTGTGAAGCCCCGGCACGAGTACGAACTGCAAGTAATTCATTATCTCCACTTACACCATTACGAACTTTAGCTTCTGATTTCATTAATAACACATCTGCATAACGGAACAGAACAAGATCGTTGCTTTGGTTCTTACCATCGTTTGTTGCGGCAACATCCAGTTCATATTTTTTCATTCTGGCACCAGCTGTTTTCTCAGCTGCTTTACCGGAGAGATCAAGCGCAACCTCTGAAGGAAGATATTCCAAATCTGTACCATCATCAAGTTTAATATTTTTCCCATCCGGGCCTTGTACTTTTCCTGAATAATAAGTAAGGTTAAAACGAGGATCAACATTAGCTGTTCCATATCCAAATGCGTCCAAAGCTTCCTTCGTTGCACAAGATCCATTCCAACCGCCTTGACCGTAAGCTTTTGCATGATTGTAATGACGAGAACGAATCATATTATAAGTCTGATTGTCAGGATATAAAGTCTTATCCATTGGAATAGTATAGATATTCTCAGGAGAAGATTCGTTGGTTGTAGAGAAATTAGAAGCAAAACTGGTGGCTAATGAATAGCCTAAGTTTGTGATAGAATCACAATATGCAATCGTTGTTTCCCACGCGTTCATTTGTATCCCTCCTACAGTGAATTTAATATCTTTACCTGATGGACGATTTGCATAGCCATCATTCCAATTATCATCGGTATAAATTTCAGAGTTCAAAGCCAGTTTTGCAAGAAGGAAATAAGCTACCGGTTTTGTCATACGTCCATAATATGCACCCAGAGAATTACTATGCTGAGTACTAAGCAAGCCTACTGATTCCTGCAACTCCTTTACAACAAATTTAAATACATCACTACGCTTTGACTGAACAACATCAGCCATTTTAACATTTGAAGAGGTAACTAAAGGCACATTGCCGTACATATCAACCAAATAATAGTAGTACATCGCACGGAAAGCTCTTACTTCAGCAATATAGGTTGGAACAGCTGTATTGGTCGGGTCGTTTTTCAGAACGCCTTCCAATGTTGCAAGAGAGTTGTTACACATTACTATTACCTTATATAGGTACTCCCATGAATTCTTTACTAAATCATTTTTAGTACCCCAGTTATGCTTAAAAAGATTTTGCCACAAACCACCATCATACCAGTCACCACCACGGGTTGGTAACATTACTTCATCGGTAGTAAAAGTATTCAAATCATAAATACCACGGTCGGTTCCCTGTAAGCCATTACCTCCACTGTTTCCACCTACATTTGTATAAAGGGTAGCTACAGCATTCAAATAAATCAATGTTGGACTTTTAAAAGCTTCCTCCTGAGTAATCTGATCCTTCGGATGTTCTTCCAGAAAATTATCACAGGAAGTGAAGGATAAAGCTGCAGCAGCCACTGCCAAACTATATAATATTCCTTTTTTCATAATTAAAATTCATTTAAAAGTTAACACTAAGACCTAATGAATAAGTTCTTGACAATGGGTAGAATCGTTTATCATCCATACCAAGATCATTTCCTACTGTATTACAATTAATCATTGGAGACAAGCCTGAGTAGTTTGTGATAGTAGCCAAATTGTTCACAGAAAAGGTTAGTCTAAGATTATTTAGATACTTTTTAACAGGGACATTCCAACCTAAGGTTACATAATCAAAATGAAGATAGTCACCACTTTCCAACCAATAATCAGTTACAGTCTGATCTTTGATATTTCTCTCAGGAGCACCTTGTATAACATTATATGTTGGGAATTGAGACATATTCATGTAAGTAAGAGAAGTTCCATTGTAAATCTTCTGACCAAATGCACCATTCATCTGAACAGCAATGTCAAAAGCTTTGTAACGGAAACTAATATTAGCTCCTAAAAGAAGTTTCGGGAAAGCCTGTCCGGCTACATAGCGGTCTTTGCCATCTGCTAAATTAATTTTACCATCTTTATCCAAATCAACTACATTATATGATTTATCGCCAAAACCATTATCCACTAAACCATTACATTTTGGTAAATAGAATACGCCAACAGGCTGACCAACCATCTGATAAACAACATTATTATAACCACCAATAAAACCAGCACCGTTCATTGAAGAAAGAGACATATACTGAGCAGTAGTCAAAGCTTCATTTGTTCCATTGTAATTATAAGAACCTTCCAATGATAACAGCTTATTTTTCTGGAATGAAAGATTGGTATTAACATTCAACTCCATATCTTTATTCTTGAGTGGAACAAAGCCTAATGCCAGTTCAACACCGGTATTTCTCATAGCCCCCAGATTAGCAAGCAAGGTATTGTATGCAAAAGGAGGTACGCTTACAGAATAGTTGTAAAGCATATCGGTTGTCTTTGAATTGTAGTAATCGGCAGTCAAAGTAATACGGTTGTCAAGTAAACCTAAGTCAATACCTACATCAAAAGTTTTCTTTACTTCCCATTTCAAATCCGGATTCGCATTACGAGCGATGTTTGTTGTTACATAAGATGTACCATTAAAACTTGTTGTTTTATAGGGACTTACTAACATCATTGAGGTATAAGAATCAATGGCATCCTGGTTACCGGTAAGCCCATAACCAGCTCTCAACTTCAAATTGTTAATCACTTTTATATCCTTCATAAAGTCTTCCCTATTAATAACCCATGCAAGGGATGCAGATGGGAAGAAACCCCATTTGTTATTCTTACCAACTTTTGAAGAACCGTCTGTACGAGCATTAATAGTAGCAATATATTTATCATCGTATACATAATTAGCACGCCCCATGAAAGATGCTAATTTAGGATCATTATAATATGAAGTAGTTCCACCCCAATTAAGTACGGCACCAGCTTTCAGATTATTATAGCTAAAAGCATCAGTAGCAAATCCATTAACAGTAGTACCAAAACCTGTATTGATCACTTTTTGAATTTCTGATAAACCTAATAAATCGATATGATGTTTATTGATATCTTTCTTATAAGTCAGCATCAGGTTAGCCAACATTGATTGTGCTTTATTGTCACCTCTGTAAGCCTCACCACGATTAGTTAAACCTGCCTTAATTGTATTAGGAATATATTTCTTATTTTCTTTTACATTATAAGTATATGAACCAAAAGCACTTAATTTCAGACCATCAATGATTGACCATGTAATACGAGCATTTGTATTAACATAAGCATTTGTTTCACGATCATCAATATCCAAACGGCCCAATGGATTCTGTACTTCATTCGCATTAGCATTTTCGTCCCATACTCCGGCATCATTCATATGATTAGGATAAGTAGGATTAAAAGAAGCTGCAGAATAGAAAGTCTTCTGATAGTCATTTACATAACGGTTCTGTTTGTAAGATCCAAACATGCCAAATTCTAATTTTACTTTATTATTAAAGTAGTTCTGAGCTGCATCAAACTTGGCTGTATAATTCTGCATCTCATTATTCTTGATGGTACCCAGCTGATCAATCATACCTAAAGATACACGATAGTTTGAATCATCCGTTCCACCTCCAAAAGAAAGACGGTGTGTCTGAGTATAACCGCTATGCTCCATCTCATCAATAAAATTAGTGTTGGCACCCATATCAGTAATGCCTAAATTTAAACCTTTTGCATATGAACGATATTGGTCAGCAGACAGCATTTTCAGGTTTTTGAATATTGATTCAACACCAAAGCTACCATCATAGCTCAATGTTTTTGTTCCAAATTTACCTTTTATAGTAGTAACAACAATAACACCAGATGCACCACGAGATCCATACTGAGCAGTTTCAGATGCATCCTTCAAAACAGTAAAGCTGTCAATATCAGATGGAGAGATAGCATTCAGCATATTCAGATCACCAAATACGCCATCAATAATAACCAATGGATCATTACCACCTGTCAATGAAGTAGTACCACGTACACGAATAGATGGAGAGGCAGTAGGGTCGCCACCAACTGTTTGAATATTAACACCGGCTACCTTGCCTTTCATTGCAGCAAGCGGATTAGCAATGACACCGGTATTCATGTCTTTCCGTTCAACTTTCTGAACAGCACCGGAAAGAGTCCTTTTACTACCAATAGCATAACCAACAACTACTACATCGCTTACAAGCACTGCATCTTCTTCCATTGCAATATGAATGGTAGATGAATTCACGATTTCTGTTACAGTTTTGTAACCAATGAACTTAATTACTAAAGTAGAACCTTTTGATACTTGTAGAGCAAAATTGCCATCAATATCAGAAATAGTACCAATTGTTGTACCTTTCACAGTAATATTCGCGCCAATAATTGGCTCGCCCTTTACATCCTTAACAGATCCCTTAACAGACATCTGTTGTGCAAATGCGTTTACCGACAAGAACAGCCCTAGCAACAGGGGAAGAATCGTTTTCCAGATTCTAAGATTAACTTGCTTCATGCATTTAAAAATTAAAGTTAACATTATTATAAATAATAGATTCTAAATAAAAATTGGAATGACTCATAAATTTTCATTTCAACCACTCAACAAAAATAGAGTTTATTAACTATTCTTTATACTAATAATATGTTGATTTCGCTACTTTTGCCGTGCAATCGTTTGCATTCCAAATGCGACTCTAATAATTAACTCTTAAAAACAATCTAAGACAATTATTCTATTTTTGTAAAGAGAACATCTATAAACATTACCTTGGGTTAAAACCTAGAAATACATATTATGAATTACAAACCTCAAATCACAATTAAAGATATAGCCAAGGCATTAAATGTCTCTCCTTCAACAGTATCAAGAGCACTTAAAAATAATCCCGATATTAGTGAAGAGACCAGGAATACTATTAATAGGTACGCACGCGAACATAATTATAAGCCCAATGAGCTGGCGCTGAATTTACGCACTAACCGTTCTAATACCATCGGGGTGATTATTCCGCAGTTTGTTCATCATTTTTTCTCTTGTGTGTTAGATGGGATTGAAGAGGTTGCATCCAAATCAGGGTATAACATTATTATCGCTCAATCAAATGAAGAGTATGAACGGGAAGTTAAAATTGTTCATACATTCCTTGCAGCAAGGGTTTGCGGAGTTATTACTTCATTAGCAAAAGATACTTCTCACTATGAACATTATCAGGAATTGCTCGATAATAATATCCCAATTGTATTCTATGACCGGATTTGCACCGGGATAAATACAGAGCGAGTAGTTGTTGACGATTACGCCGGAGCATTTTCAGCTGTGGAATATATGATTCAAACCGGATGTAAACGCATCTTATTTTATAGTGCACCTCTTAACCTGGAAATTTCTAAGAATCGCAGAAACGGATATTTGGATGCAATGAAAAAATATAAGATTCCGGTAGATAATAGTATGATTAAAATTTGTGATACACGAGAACAAGCTATTGCCATAACGCCGGATATCCTTGAAGCACCCCCCAATCGTCCCGACGGTTTTTTTGCAATTAATGATGAAACAGCGTCTGGTATTTTGTATGCTTGCAAACTTGCTGGACTAAAAATTCCGGAAGAAATTTCCATTTGTGGCTTTTCTGATGGAATTATCGCCCAAACAACCGATCCAAAACTCACTACGGTGGAGCAACATGGGAAAGAAGTTGGAGAAAGTGCCATAAATCTATTAATAGATAAGTTAGAGAATAAAAAACCTGATGAGAAGAGAGCTGCTAATAGAATTGTTAAGACAAATCTGGTAGTCCGGGGAACAACAAAATAAAGGAGCTAAATTACTTAACAATCATATTTATTTGGTTATCAAGTGATTAATAAACAGAAATTATATAAAATCTAATTCTGAATAATACAATGAAAACAAAACCAGATCTAAGCTTTTGGAAATTATGGAACATCAGTTTCGGTTTCTTTGGCGTGCAAATTGCTTATGCACTTCAAAGCGCAAACATCAGTCGAATATTCGCTACATTAGGGGCCGATCCTCATAACCTCAGTTACTTTTGGGTGCTCCCTCCCCTAGCCGGAATTATTGTTCAACCGTTGATTGGCTCTGCCAGCGACAAAACCTGGACACGATTCGGACGTAGGATTCCATATCTTTTCGTGGGTTCTCTGATTGCAGTTATAGTAATGTGCCTGCTTCCTAATGCAGGAAGTTTTACCGGCTTATTTAACGCTATGATTTTTGGTCTTTTTGCTCTCATGTTTCTGGACACATCTATAAATATGGCTATGCAACCTTTTAAGATGTTGGTGGGAGATCTTGTAAACGAAAAACAAAAAGGACTTGCTTACTCTATTCAAAGCTTCCTATGTAATGCAGGAAGTCTGGTAGGTTACCTTTTCCCTTTCATCTTTACATTCTTAGGCATCAGCAACATTGCCGGGAAAGGAATGATTCCCAACTCTGTTATTTATTCTTTCTATATTGGAGCCGCAATACTAATTCTTTGTGTAATCTACACAACCATTAAAGTAAAAGAGATGCCTCCAAAAGAATTCGAAGAGTTCCACGGTATCACTGCTGCAGAAAAAAAAGAAAAAGCAGACTTCTTTACTTTATTAAAACATGCCCCTAGGGTATTCTGGACCGTGGGACTGGTCCAATTTTTCTCATGGGCTGCTTTTATGTATATGTGGACCTATACCAATGGTGCTATTGCCAGTAATGTATGGGGAACTACCAATACTTCATCTGCAGAATATCAGGAAGCAGGAAACTGGGTTGGTGTATTATTTGCAGTTCAAGCAATCGGTTCTGTATGTTGGGCGGTAGTACTACCTCTGTTTAAATCACGCAAGTTTGCCTATTCTCTAAGTTTAATATTAGGAGGATTAGGTTTCATTTCTACCTTCTTTATTCACAATCAGTATTTATTGTTTGCTTCGTACTTTATGATAGGGTTTGCCTGGGCAGCCATGTTAGCTATGCCATTTACGATTCTCACCAATTCTATTTCAGGTAAAAATATGGGGGCTTATCTGGGACTGTTCAACGGAACCATTTGTTTGCCACAAATTTGTGCCGCACTTATTGGTGGAAGTTTGCTACGTCTGGTTGGTGGGCATCAGGTATCCATGTTGGTTCTGGCTGGTATACTTCTTATTGCAGGGGCATCATGTGTATATTTCATCAAAGAAACGTATGCAGAGCTTAAAGATATCTAAGCTGAAAAAAAACAAATTGTAGTCTACTTTTATCAAAGCAGATTTAGTAAACTAACCTGAGTTCGAAATAAAAATTAGAATGGTAGAAATTGCTGAATTCTCTGAATTAATTGCCCAATAAATAAAAACCATTCTCCAATAAATAAAAATAATTGGTGAATAAATCTGAATAATTCACCAATTATTTTTTCAAAAAAGACGATTATGATATCTCCGAATTATTTCTTTAAAAGTCTCAAATGATGTTGAAGAATAAGTCTTGATGTTTTTAGAAAGTGTCAAGACATTAAAATCCTGTCAGCAAGGAATTTCAGACCATTTATGCCTTAGTTTGCAAAGACATTGAGTTACCAGTTTATAAAAGCAAACCCACAAAATAATTGCAACAAGTATTAATTTAAAATGATTAATAAAAAAGGCTTAGCAATGATTCTAATCGTAAATACAATGGACAACAGGCACCAAAATGCAAAAAACACTGCCAAAAAAGAGGCAATTCATAACTGAATCATTTGTCCAGGTATTTTATTTCCAATGGATAACTATTTAATAATCAGTGTCTGCCAGTACAAAATCGTGGGGTTATAAATATAGGTATATAATATACATCCAGCGTCCTTAATTATTTAAAAAAAATCAGCCTTATTCAGACCGGTTTTTGCAATCTCCTTGTTAAGTGCTTACGGCAAGAGACAAGAACTTTTTATTTCGAATTCAGGTTAAACGAATAGTTTATAAGCTATTTTTTGATCACTATCGCCTATTTGTGAGTTTTATTACCAGAGAAGCTCTTCAAATAGGCGATATTTTTAGTGCAAAAATCGTTCTGTTTTCCTCAGTAATATTATTCACAGCTTCTTTTAGTATTTATAGATCTATCTTTTAATATTTCTTATTATCTTGCAGCTGGTTTTCAGCCGAGAACAAAAAAAGAAAAAACACATCACAAAAGTGAATAGAACTAATAAGCAAAATGAAAAAACACCTTAAAACAGACGAATGGAATATTATCGAAGAAGATTTCCATGCTAAGAATCTGAGAGACTCTGAAAGTATATTTAGTATGGGGAACGGAAGAATAGGCCAGCGGGGAAACTTTGAGGAAACTTATACAGGAGATACACTCCAAGGTTCTTATATCGCGGGTATTTATTTTCAGGACCGCACACGTGTAGGATGGTGGAAGAACGGATATCCTCGTTATTTTTCGCGTATGCCTAATGCACCGTACTGGAGTGGCATTAATCTTCGGTTAATCGATGAAGAGCTCAATCTGGAAGTATGGGATGTAGATAAATTCCAGCGAAAGCTTTTAATGAAAGAAGGTACATCTGAACGGACCTTTACAGTTACTTCTCCCAAAGGACACACCTTGCAAATTCATGTGGAACGCTTTTACAGTATGACTCAGTTGAATCTTTGTCTGATAAAATACAGCGTTACTTCCGTTAACTATGAAGGAAAAATATCGCTTCTCCCCTATATCAATGGAGATGTAATACATGAAAGTTCCAATTTTAATGAAAAGATGTGGAATATTATCCTTGCAGAAACAACACATGAACATGCTTTATTGTGGACTCAGACAAAACGGGAAGATTCTCAGGTATGTTGTGCCACAACTTATCAATTATTCAAGAACAGTAAAGAAATAACTACCCGGCCAATCAGAATTGAAAAAGAAAAACTGGTAGGTTTTAGTATTGGAAGCGATGTTAAACCCGGCGAGACTTTATCTTTGATTAAATACACCTCTGTTATATCTTCCCTTTATTGTGATAGAAAAAAACTGGTTGATCAGTCTGTTTATGAAGCTGAGAAAGCTAAAAGTACCGGATGGGACAAACTAATAGAAGAACAACATAAAGAATGGAACAATATCTGGCATTCAATGGATGTACGGATTGAGGGAGATGAAGAAGTTCAGCAAGCAATCCGCTTCAACATCTTTCAGATACGTCAGAATTACAAAGGTGATAACCCTGGTTTAAACATCGGTTCAAAAGGATTTACCGGTGAAAAATACGGAGGAAATACTCAATGGAACACAGAGTTGTGCTGTATTCCCTATTTTTTGCTTGCCGGTTCGGAGAATCTGGCAATAAACTTGTTGCTTTACAGGTACAATCATTTGCCTAAAGCAATAGAAAATGCAGAAAAACTAGGATTCACAAATGGTGCTGCCCTTTATCCAATGGTAACAATGGATGGAGTAGAGTGCCATAACGAATGGGAAATTACTTTTGAAGAAATTCACCGTAATGGTATCATTGCATTTACCATTGATTTATACACTAATTTTACCGGAAAAACAGATTATGTGGCTAAATATGGTCTTGAAGTTCTAATTGCAATCTCAAGATTCTGGAGTCAAAGAGTAAGTTTCTCCACACCAAAGCAGAAATATGTGATATTAGGAGTGACTGGTCCTAATGAATATGAAAATAATGTAGATAATAACTGGTACACCAATTACAGCTGTATTAAGAATCTAAAATCAACCATTCACTATCTGGAATTAGTAAAAAAGGATTATCCTGAAGACTATCAGAGAGTTCTGCAGAAAACCAATTTTGATCCGGAAGAAATAAAGAGATGGAAAGACATTATAGAAAACATGTATTTCCCTGAAGATAAAGAAAGAGGAATATTTGTTCAACAGGACGGATACATGGACAAAGAACTAAATGTGGTTGCAGACATAGATCCATCAGATCGCCCCATCAGCCAGCATTGGTCCTGGGACAGAATTCTTCGCTCTTGCTTTATTAAACAAAGTGATGTTCTTCTGGGTATTTATCTGTACCGGAATGATTTTGATATGGAAACAGTGAAAAAGAATTTTCTTTTTTATGAACCGCGCACTCTTCACGAATCTTCCCTCTCCTACTTTGTACATTCTATTCTGGCTGCCCGGATAGGAGATATTGATCAAGCTTATGATTTATTTCTAAAAGCCACCCGTCTGGACTTAGACGATTATAACAACGATCTTAAAGAGGGGCTTCATATTACCAGTATGCCTGGTAGTTGGCTGGCATTAGTTGAAGGTTTTGCCGGTATGAAATTAAAAAACGGGAAAGCGTCTTTTGAGCCTATAATTCCTCATAAATGGAAATCATATAGATTTAAAGTAAATTTCAACGGATACTTTTTACTTTTAAAAATCAGCCATAAAGAAATGGAAGTCACTAATCTGGCAAATACGGATGTATGCATTCAAGTCTTTAGCAAAAGCTATACAATTAAGGCTAATGCACTTTTACTAATTTCCATTAATCGCAATGAGAAATAAAAAAAAAGGTTCATTCAAATGATCGAGCTTAACAAATACCTCTTGTGAATTGTTTTTTGTTGTATATTTGCGCCTAATTATGAAAAGGATATTAATAATATACATACTTATAACGGCCATCACTCAGATATCACTCTTTGCGCAAACTGGAGAGTCGTCCACTATGGGCCAAAAGTACAATAGTAATCTTGGAAACAGTCCGAAAGATGGAACTCAGCAAGATACTAACAAGGTAAATACTGCATCTATTGATCCCAATCTCTATATGTGGAAAGTTGACGAGCGTTTGGGAAATGTTCAGATTATTCATGCCGACACCGCTTATCAGCATTTTCAAAACCAAAACCTGGTTGAAGGAATAACCGGACACAACAATTATCTGGGAAACTTAGGGTCACCTTCAATGTCCAGAATTTATTTTGACCGATCTGAATATTCTCAGTATCTGTTTATTGATCCATATTCCAGTTTTTATGTGCAGCCTCAGGACTTTAGATTCTCTAACTCACGCTTGCCATATACAAATCTGACTTACTTTAAGTGTGGCTCAAAAGTTAACGGAGAAGAACGTTTTAAGTCCTATTTTTCCATAAATGCAAATAAACGCCTGGCTTTTGGTTTCAACATTGACTACCAATACGGTCGTGGATTTTACGCCAATCAGTCTACCGCTCACTTTAACGGAGCTCTGTTTGGCAGTTATATTGGTGAAAAGTATCAGGCACATCTTCTCTTTAACAGTTTCAATTTAAAGATGATTGAGAATGGAGGAATAACGGATGATCGTTATATCACAGACCCGCTTGCCATGAGTGAAGGAAAGAAGCAATACGAGCCGGCAAATATCCCGACAGTATTATCGGATACATGGAACAAGAACAAAGATAATTATATCTTTCTCACTCACCGTTATAACCTTGGATTTCACAGAGAGAAAGTGATCAAGGAAAAAGGGAAAGGAAAAGATGATGGGAAAGAAATAGAAAAAAAAGAAATAGAGTTCGTTCCGGTTACCAGTTTCATTCATACCATGAAAGTTGAAAAGGCACACAGAAACTTTATCTCAGATACTGAAACAGCTAACTTCTATAAGAATACTTTTATCAATAAAAACAGCCTTTCTTCCAATGACTCTACCAGTTATTTATCAATAAAGAACACATTTGCCATAGCACTGCTGGAAGGTTTCAATAAATATGCCCAGGCCGGACTCACAGGATTTATTTCACACGAACTCCGCCAGTATAGTTTGATGAATCAGGATTCCATCACAACAGATAAATATACTGAAAATGAAGTCTATGTGGGAGGTGAATTATCCAGAAAAAGTGGTAAATTACTCCATTATTCAGCCACAGGAGAGGTAGGAATGCTTAAAGAAAGTATAGGGCAGTTTCGTTTAAAAGGTAATATAGATTTGAATTTCCATCTTTTAAATGACACTGTTAATTTAGTTGCACGCGGAAATATCAGTAACACGCTGCCAGCTTTTTATATGCGCCATTATCACTCAAACCACTTTTATTGGGACAATAATAATTTCTCAAAAGAATTCAAAACAAAGTTAGAAGCTGAATTGTCTATCAAAAGACTTGGGACCAAACTAAATGTAGCGGTTGAGAACGTTAAAAACTATACCTATTTTGACAGCACTGCAGTAGCAAATCAATTTAGTGGCAACATACAAATATTAGGAGCTACATTTAGCCAGAATTTCAAATTAGGTAAGCTTCATTTAGATAATGAAATTTCTTATCAGAAGTCCGGGAATAGCACTATTATTCCGTTGCCTGAACTATCTCTTTATCATAATCTGTATTTGGAGACAAAGCTAGCAAAAAAGGTACTTAGCCTTCAATTGGGAATCGATGTTCGTTATTTCACTAAATATTATGCACCGGCCTATACTCCAGCCATTGGAAACTTTAATCTGCAGAATGAAGCAAATGGCGTTAAGATTGGAGGATATCCTATTATGGACTTATATGCAAACCTTCACTTAAAACGCACGCGCTTCTTTGTTATGTGGTATCATGTGAATCAAGGTTCAGGTGGAAATGCATTCTATGTGCCTCACTATCCAATCAATCCCCGTCTATTTAAGATCGGTATTTCCTGGAACTTCTATGATTAATCATATAAAGAGAAGATATATTAAGTATCTGATTCTGGGAGCTATATCTGTATTATTAATCGCTGTTTACTGTACCCGGAAAGAAGCTTTAAAAGGTAAACCGCGCGACTATGCAGAGATTAAGAAATCGGGAGTTCTGAGGATTGTTACAGAATACAATTCTTTGAGCTATTTTGTAGACGGAGATACAATTTCTGGATTTCAGTATGAGTTGGCAAAAGCTTTTGCCAAAGCCCAAGGTTTACGTCTGGAAATTGTTCCTGAAATGAGTTTTGAGAAACGTTTAAATGGCCTTTCTTGTGGGAAGTTCGATATTATTGCCTACAACATACCAGCCACAAGTGAACTGAAAGACTCCATCTTATTAACTTCCCCTATCCTTCTGAACAATCAGATATTAGTTCAACGAAAAGCTGGAGCCAACAACCCTCTGTTTATTAAAAGCCAGCTGGATTTGGCGCATAAAATCATTCATGTAGAGAAAGGTTCACCTTCAATTCTTCGTATCCGGAATCTAAGCAATGAAATAGGAGACGCCATTTACATTAAAGAAATTGAAAAATATGGTTCCGAGCAGCTTATGGCTATGGTTGCCCATGGAGATATTAGTTATGCAGTTTGTGATAAAAGCATTGCTTTAGCTTCCATTGATTCTTTTCCTCAGCTGGATATTCACACAGATATCAGTTTCACCCAATTCTATTCATGGGGTGTAAGCAAACAATCTCCCATATTGCTTGATAGTCTCAACTCCTGGCTTAAGACATTTACCAAGAGCAAAGAGTATCAAAGTATCTATAAAAAGTATTATAAAGACTGATCCTGTTCTTCTTTATCTGCCTGTCCCTTTGAGGCGCTGAAATACTGAAATATCATTGACATAGAAGGAAGCGTTTGAGCCAGATATGAAATAAAAAAGCCTATCACGCACAAAACAAACATTAAGAGACTAAAATAGCCTGGTAATGTTGAAGGATTGCCATCAAGGATAGAATTAAACGACAGAGACTGAGCAAACAAACCTATTCCCCATGGAGTAAAAGCAATAGTCTGGATAATAAGAGAAAAAATAGTAGCCAGAATTAAAAGAAAGAGTGTTCCGGCCCAGTTAGGAATACCTAACCGAAATCCCTTCTTTAAAGCTGCTATTACATTTAATTCCTCAAACATATAAATTACCTGTGCATAAGTAAAAGGTATCATTAAAAAAAGAAGTAAGGGAACAGTTAACAGCAATGTCCATTTAGAAAGAATAAATAAACCAGCAAACAGAGCAAGATAAATAATCATAAGAACAAAAAGGACGATACTTACGATAAAGAATCTCTTTGTATTAAGAATTAACTTATCTTTTATTCCCTTGAATGAAAGGCGGGCAATAGAATCCCGCAAAGAATATTCTTTCACCAATAAAAAGAGGAGACCTTTAAAAAGAATATCTCCAATAACACTAATCAGCGCTATTGACAATATAAGAATTAAGTATTTAGTTAACAATCCCGTAGGAGCAGATTTCGCCTGAAAGGCCTGAATCATAAGATTACTGAACGTAGTAAACAAGAACGCAACAATAAAAGCTGTTGGTACTAAAATAAAAGAGCTTAATTTTACCAGAACTTTTAAATTATTTTCAATAAAATCGAATGCAGAAGAGAAACGCCCAGCTAGACTTCTTGACTTTAAAAAAAACTATCTTTGATGCTTGATTTTCCATTATAGTGCAATTTTTTATCAGTTTATTCATGTAATGTAATGACAAAAGTAATTAAAAACAATATATTTGCAATTCGATTAACTGTTATTTTTGTTATAAGATAAATAAAGAGAATTAAGAGAAATGATTAGATGGGGGTTTATAGGCTGCGGAAACGTAACAGAAAAGAAAAGTGGACCGGCTTTTAAGAAAATTGAAGGTTCCACTGTTGTTGCGGTAATGAGCCGTGATGCAGAAAGAGCAAAAAACTACGCAGAAAAAAGAGGTATCAAGAAATGGTATACTGATGCAACGGAATTAATTGAAGATCCGGAGGTCAATGCGGTTTATATTGCTACCCCACCTTCTTCTCATGCCACTTATGCCATTATGTCTATGAAAGCTGGCAAGCCTGTATATATTGAGAAGCCAATGGCAAGCAGCTATGAAGAGTGTACACGTATCAACCGAATTTCTCAGGAGACAGGCATTCCTTGTTTTGTTGCTTATTACAGACGTTACCTGCCTTACTTTATGAAGGTAAAAGAACTGATTGAGCAGGGAGCTATAGGAAATGTAATCAATGTCCAAGTCCGCTTTGCACAACCGCCTTACGATCTTGACTATAATAAAGAGAATCTGCCTTGGCGCGTACAACCAGATATTGCCGGTGGAGGATATTTTTATGACCTGGCTTCCCACCAGTTAGACATTCTTCAAGATATATTTGGCTGTATTCTTGAGGCTCAAGGATATAAAAGTAACCGCGCAGGCCTGTATAAAGCAGAAGATACCGTCAGCGCTTCCTTCCAGTTCGATTCAGGATTAGTTGGCTCCGGCTCATGGTGCTTTGTGGCCCACAGTTCAGCCAAAGAAGATCGCATTGAAGTAATCGGCGATAAAGGGATGATTTGTTTTTCAACATTTACATTCGACCCAATTGCAATTCACACAGAGAAAGGACGTGAGGAATTTAAAGTTGAGAATCCGGAACACATTCAGTACAATCTGATTGAATCTGTTATTCATCACTTGCAGGGAAAATCTGTTTGTACATGTGATGGCATTAGCGCCACTCCTACTAACTGGGTAATGGATAGAATCCTTGGTAAAATTTAAGACAAAAACTTGCTATTTTTAATGAAAAGGCTGATTACTTTCTTTTATATACTGATATTTCCTTCAATATTCTTGTTGGCACAGAACGAGAAAACAGGCCTTTTTAAAAAAGGAAAAGAGCTAGGAGAGAAAGCAAAAGAAAATGTAAACATAATCGGACATAAAATAAATGAAATAGATAGCAACTATGTGGAGCCAAACAAATACAACTTCGCATTTATGCTTGAAAACAGCAGCTGGTATGAATATTATCGTCTAAGCAGCAATGAAAACAATCCTCAGCGACTCACCATTGCGCCAAATATGAGCTATAAACTTGGTGCCTATTTTGGATGGAGATGGATATTTCTGGGATGGTCTATTAATCTGAAAGATTTGTTTGGCAATGACAATCCATCAAAAAAGAAAACTGAATTTGGATTAAGCCTTTACAGTTCCATGGTGGGAGGAGATATCTATTACCGGAAAAGCGGTAACGACTTTAAGCTACGCAGTACAAGCGGAATATTCAAAAACAGTGAAACTCCGGCATATGATAAAGACATTGATGGTTTTTCAGTTGATATAAAAGGTGTAAATGCTTACTGGGTCTTTAACAACAAGAAGTTTTCCTATCCGGCAGCTTACAGTCAGTCGAGTAACCAGCGACGTAGCGCAGGATCTTTCATTGCTGGATTTTCTTATTCGCAGCATAAGATTTATTTTGACCACAATCAATTGCCGGCACCCGTACTAGAAAAACTAAGTGATGCACTGAAGTTTAATGAGATCAATTATTCTGATTACAGTTTAAACTTTGGCTATGCCTATAACTGGGTTTTTGCAAGAAACTGCCTTGCCGATCTTTCCCTGACACCTGCTGTGGCATATAAAAAATCAAAGGTTGACTCAGATGTGAGGAATTATCCTACGCTAAACGACATGAACTTAGATCTGATAACCAGGGTCGGTATTGTTTACAATGATTCTAAATATTTTGCAGGAGCATCATTAGTGATGCATACTTATGATTACCGTACTAAAAATTTCTACCTGAACAATAGCTTCGGAACCATACGGGTATATGCAGGATTTAACTTCAAAAAGAAGAAAGAATACAGAAATAAATAACAAACAAAAAGGCTGTTTATTTTTTATATATAAAGAGTTTTAAAGTAGTTCGTTTAACTGTTTATTCTTATATTTATCAAAAGTTCTGATTATTAATAAACTAATTCCAGTACAATGAATAAAGAACAATTTATGCGTAAAGCTATTGAGCTTTCTATAGAAAACATCGCAAACGGCGGAGGACCTTTTGGCGCTGTTATTGTGAAAGGTGGAGAAATTGTTGCTACCGGCGTAAACAGAGTGACCGATTCATGTGATCCTACTGCTCACGCCGAAATATGCGCTATTCGTGCCGCTGCAAAAAAACTGGATACATTCAACCTCAGCGGTTGCGAGATTTACACCTCCTGCGAGCCCTGCCCCATGTGTCTTGGAGCTATCTACTGGGCCCGGCTGGATAAAATGTATTATGCAAATACAAAAACCGATGCTATGAACATTGGTTTTGATGATTCCTTCATCTATGATGAACTGGAACTGAAACCTGCCGACAGAAAACTGCAATCGGAACCATTACTTCGCGAAGAAGCTCTGAAAGCTTTTGAAGCATGGACCAGGAATCTGGATAAGATTGAATACTAATTGGAGACTCTTTTCAAACTCTTCCTTTTACATTTTTAGTTGCTTTCCACAAAAAAAGATAATACATCATGAAAGATTTTATTTTCAATATTAAGCAACAAATAGGACCAATCTTAAAATAGAAAACTATGGAAGAAGATTTTAAATTAGTAGCCAACTTCGACATGAAGTTAATTTTCGATTTCTTTTCGGGCATGAAAAGACAAGGTCCCGGCGGTGATGAAGAGACCAAGTTGGCACTGAGCTTTATTCCTGGTCTTTCCAAAGATTCGAAGATAGTAGATATTGGTTGCGGAACAGGAACTCAGACATTAGTACTTGCCCAAAACACCGAAAGTAAAATCATAGCTTCGGACATTAGTCCGGAAATGATTGAAGGGGTTAAGGCGAAAATAGATCAGTACCATCTTGAAGGAAGAGTAGAAACACAGATTGCATCTATGAACAATCTGCCATTTAAAGAAAAAGAGCTTGATTTGATATGGGCGGAAAACTCTATCTTCATCATCGGCTTTAAGAAAGGATTGACCGAATGGAGAAAATATCTGAAGGATAACGGAATGATTGCTGTCAGTGAAGCTTCCTGGTTTACCAACGAGCGTCCTTCAGAGATTGAGGACTACTGGATGGCCAATTATCCTGAGATGGATACCATCCCGGCCAATATCAGGATTATGCAGGATGCAGGTTACACTCCGATAGCTCATTTCATTCTGCCTGATCGTTGCTGGACAGACAATTTCTACATTCACATGGCAAAAAGAATAGAAGAATACGCGTCCTTGTACAAAGGTAATAAAGCTGTTGAAGAGTTTCTTGAAAGGCAAATAGAAGAAATCGAAATATATAACAAGTACAAAGAATTCTTTGGTTATGTGTTCTATATAGGAAAGAAAAAGTAAAGATGAACAGGGAAAGTCTGCAACATAAAATTGCAGGCTTTCTTAAATAAAGAAGAGCGATACTCCCAGTACACTTATTATAGCTCCTATAACTTCTCTTATTGTGACCTTCTGTTTAAAGATAAGATGTGAAGGCCATAAGATAAATATCGGTGTAAGTGCCATTAATGTAGATGCAATGCCGGCTTCGGTATACTGAACAGCCATCAAAGATACAGATACACCAATAAACGGACCGAACATCGTAGCCCACAAAGCTGCGTTCATCCCTTTACCATTACGAAACGCAATAGGCATTGTATATAATTCCTTGCGGAACCACATCATAACAAAGTATCCCAGCATACCGGTTATAGCACGAATATAAGTTGAAGCAAACGGCAGCAACGTCATAAAATGGTTTATATCTGTAGCTGGTACAGACATTTTATAATAGTTCATCCCCACCTTACTCAGCACAAGTCCTACGCCCTGCCCTATTCCTGCTCCTATTCCCAGAAGAATACCTTTTAAAGGTAATTTCAATCCCAGTTTATGCGTAGTTCCTTTACTAAAAACAGACATTCCAATACCACACAGAGTAACCATCATACCTATCCATGCATGCAAGGAAAGTTTCTCGCCCAATATCATCCAGCCAGATATGGCAGCAGCCGGTGGAGCAAGCGTCATAAACAACTGTCCGAAACGTGAACCAATAAGCACGTAAGAGTTGAACAAGCAATAATCGCCCAGCACATAACCCACAAAACCCGAAAGTGATAACCAAAACCAGGTTTTTGAATCAGCATATAAAGGATAAGGAGCCCCGGTAAAGCACCACAAAGTTACACCCAGAAAAAACAAGGAAAGAAACATTCGGATTAAATTCAGCTGCAAAGAACCGATTCGCTTACAAGCCACTTCTGCAAAAAGAGCAGTAGCAGTCCAGGAAATAGCCACACCCAGAGATAGTATTTCGCCAAAATATTGCATCGTTGTCCATTTTGGGCACAAAGGTACAACTATATTATATCAAATAAAAGCAAATGTATCTACTCTCCTATTCTGTTTTTGCGTATTTTACCATCTTTAGTTACTTACTTTAAACAATTCTGTGTTTAGCTGATTTGAATAAACTGGGTGATATATTAGTAATATTAGCTGGGGTTATGTTAAAACATAATTCTGATTTTATTTGCTGGAAGCAGAAATTCATCTGCTTTATATAAATAGTTTATTCGATTTTTTAATAGCTAAAATGGTCACTATTTATATACATATAATAGACAAAAATCAGTAGCTATCAGATAAATTAAAAATTAACTAAATAATTTATACTGTTAATTCAAAATAAATATACTATTTTTGGATGGATTATTAGACAAAAGAATTAAATACTGGATAACAATTTAGTACCCATATTAGCACTTTTCGTTATATTGGGTTTTAGCATATAGTACTTTTCTACATGGTTAAAAACAAAGGAAGTAAAAGAAAGTAAATGCATCATTAAATAGATGTTCATAGCGTGACATTACCTGCAAGCATAAAAATAGAGAAGTTAACATAAAACAGACAATAATAATATAAAACCAATAATGCTAAAAGTAATAGAGATTGAAAACATCAAAGGGATTGATTACAAAAGATTTGAATTAGACATTCAACCTAACAAACCAAGTCTTTTAGTTGCTCCAAATGGTTTTGGAAAAAGTTCATTAGCTACAGCATTCAACTCAATGAACAATAGGCGCATTAATTTAAAAGAAGATGATTTTTATGAAGAAACACAAACGAATCTGCCTCGAATTCACATAGAGTATGTTAAACCTGATGGAACAATTCTATCTCTTGAAGCAACTAATACAACAAACACAATAAGTAGTGAAATAAACTACTTTGTTATTAATAATCAAATAAAGCCAAGGGGGATTGCTTCTCAATATGGTAGAGCTACTGCTGTCTTAGAAATTCAAAATATTGTTTTAGTAGACAGTATTCCCAACAATAGCCCCTTCAACTATTCTTACAGAGATAGCCAATCTAGATTTGGGCCAAACTGTAAAGTTCTACCGAACGCTAATTCAGTTTTGTCCAATTTGAAACTAATAGAACTAATAAGCGACCATTATCAGGATTTACAGCGAGCAAATAGCGATAGAATACAAAGTCAAATTAATGATATTATTAATGATATTAATACGCAACAAGGTACAGCAAAAGCATTAATAGACTGGATAACATCAAATTGTTTAGGCAGGTTAAAACTAATTAATCATTTAAACACAATTGGTGATTTAATCAATAAAATTGATTTAGGTTTCAATTCAGAAACAAAGAGTTACTTAGCAGCTATTCAATTAATTTGGCTCTACAATCAGGACACAAACAAATTCAAAGACGCTTGCGTTTTCAAAATCTACCAATTAGATAAAAAGCGTTTTGATGATACGCTCACAACTTTTAATTGTACATGGAAAAATATCCATTCTAGCGAAACCGGTGGAAAGCTTGTCGTAAAATTTCCAAAGGCAAATGATATTTCCAATGGACAAAGAGATATATTAACTTTTATCTCAATGCTTTTTCGAGCAAAGAGAAGTCTAAAAAAGCCTGCTAACATTCTGATAATTGACGAAGTTTTTGACTACTTAGATGATGCTAACTTAACGGCTGCACAATATTATATTACCTCTTTTATAAAGGAATTTAATTCTATTGGCAAACGAATTTATCCTTTAATTCTTACTCATTTAAATCCAAATTATTTCAAAAACTTCACATTCAGCAATCAAAAAGTTTATTACTTAGATAAGTCAACAATTCAGGTTAATCCAAACATGATAAAACTTTTAAAAAATCGTGAGAATGTAAATATAAGAACTGATGTAGATAAATATTTGCTTCATTATGATCCAGGCACAATAAATAAACAAGCTGAATTCCGGACGTTAGGTCTTCGTGAACTCTGGGGTAAGGAGAAAAACTTTATCTATTATTTGAATACTGAAATAAGAAACTATTTATCAAACCAGCCATACGACCCTTTTGCTGTCTGTGGTGGATTAAGAATAAAAATTGAAGAAATTGCATACAACAAATTGCAAAGTGACGATGCACGTAACGCATTTCTTATAACTCACAAAACAAGAAGTAAATTGGAAAAAGCCGAAGAAATGGGTATTATCTCTCCCGAATCGCATTATTTACTCGGAATTATTTACAATGAAGGTATGCATTGGAAAGATAATCAAGATAACATTTCACCAATTGCATCAAAACTTGAGAATCTTACTATTAAGAAATTGATTAAAGATGTTTTCAATTGAGAACTATAAATATTCTTAAAATAAAACGCTAGTACTTAATACACGCATACGGACAGTTGGAGGCTGATTTGCTTTTGGGTTCCCTATTTCACGACAGTGAACGTTTTCGCAAACAGCCAAAGTCCAAAAACATAGTCGTAGCAACAGTGCACAAAAGTAAATGTAGACGTATTTGATATAGCTCATTGCTAGAGGAGAAACTAAATTTAAATACAAAATTTGATATGGCAAATAAAATCCTTATTACAGAAGACAATATCACTACAATTAAAGAACGATTAGAAAAATTACACCTGACATTTTCATTAGATGAGAGTGAAGACGAATTTTCTATTGGAGATTCTGAAATATATATTGAATTTCCAGAAGAGGATGAGTATATGGTATATTCAATAGCTGATTTCTTAGCTTATACAGAAAATATTGATTCCATTGTAAAGCTAAACGACTCAACTGTTAGAAGTTCAAGAATTGTGCAAACAATAATCAATATAAATGATTTCCTATTTGACTCTGCAGGCATTAAAAATAATGTAGTCGAGAATGAGAATTTTACTATATCATTGTGCAGTAATCCTTTCCTCATCGGATTAATCGCAACAAAAGAAAGAATCTTTGATGAAGATTATGGAATTACTCCATGCTCAATGTATACAGTTGTCGAAATTATCTATAAAGATGAAACAAGTGTCCTTAATATTCCAACTGAAACAAAATATATAAAAGAATTTTTATTTTATTTAAGCCATAAATACAGTACTCCTATTTCAATTGGTGAGTTTATGACTGACGGATTTAGAACTGACGGAACTATTGATATTGAAGATATATCTACTGATGGAAAAAAAATAGAAAATACAAAAATCTCCATTAACAATTTATTGACCTATTCAAATCTAATGGATATGTACGTGGATGCAATGTCAATTGGAAATAAAGAAATTAAATTTCTATATTATTACAAGATAATTGAACACTGCTCACCCATTGTATCTAAAATGAAAGCTTATGAACTGCTAAATAGGAAATTAGACTTGCTTCCATACAATAACAGGGATTATAAATACTTGGATTCAATTTTTGAATTAACTCGTGAATATGATATATCATTAAGAGACAGCGAATTGGCTTATACCGTTTTGTTAGAATGCATTGATATTATTCAACTATACGAATTTTTACCTGAAAGTATAAAAAGGGCTCTTTCAAGGAAATATAAATATGAAAATAAAAACATAAAATACGATTTGGAACTGTCAAAACAAAATAGTATTAAACATGGAATTTCATTAATTTTATATGCCACAAGAAACAGCATTGTTCACGCAAAATCAAATTACTCACTAACAGGGGATGAATGTAATGTAGACGATTTAGAAGACCTGAACGTCTTTATTTCTAAACTATGTTATTGTTTGATTGCTTGGAATAATAGACAATCTGAAACGTATAGACTTAAATAAGAACACATTAATCATGAAAAAAACACTTATTCTTTTTCTTTTAGTTGCAGCATTTTCTGGCGTAAATGCCCAAACGTCATATTCCGGAACTGAATTAAAACAAAAATGTGATTCAATATTAAAAGAAGGAAATACTTTGTACAAGTATGAAAAAGCAGCCTGGATAGCAAGCGATCTGGCAATGGATAAAAAAGAAATCAAAAAAGATTTTGGTGGACTTTTAATCTATCAAAGAAATGATTCTATATCGGCTGTTGTATTGGCAAAAGAAGGTACTAAATGTATTTATGAAGTGATATTTAAAAATGGCTCCAACAACCCTTGCAAAGAAATTCTGATTGTAAGAGACTTAACCGGGATTGAGAATAGTCTGCAACAAATTAAAAAGAAAATGTTTAATGAAGCCTTAAACAATGAAAAATATCAAGTGAATTGTCCGCAAGGATATAATATCAATATGGAGTTAATTCCTTACGAACTTGGATATAAACTTTATTTCATTTTAGGAACAAGTCAATCGAAAGTAATACCATTTGGTAATGATTATATTTTCTTTGGTGATAAGGAAGGACA
Organism: uncultured Bacteroides sp.; assembly: GCF_963678425.1. NCBI lineage: Bacteria > Pseudomonadati > Bacteroidota > Bacteroidia > Bacteroidales > Bacteroidaceae > Bacteroides > uncultured Bacteroides sp. The sequence goes on along the minus strand of NZ_OY782854.1, from coordinate 725,192 downwards.
AATTACTTCATGGCGAAAATTTCATTCAAGATTAATATTCTCTCCAACTGAATATGATGGGAATAAGGTCACACGTTTAACTCATAGCCATTTAAAGTTGGAACCATTTATTAGCGCAACTGATATCTGCACGTTTAAACTATATGGAAGCTTATATGAACTGAATGAATTCGAGGTTCTTTCTACTGGTTTAAGAAAGTACTTTAAATACAAACTGAAAGAGAATGAAATTGAAACTCGAGATATGTGATTGTGAGAATAAAAAAAATCAAATCACATCAAGACGCAATAAATAACATGACTACAAGAGAAGAAAAATTTTATAAGAAATGGGAAGAACAGAGAAAGAAGAAATGGCTATATATATTTCTCCATGGAACGGTTTATTGGGGACTTTTTATGGCTATTTCATTATTCTTATGGAATAGTGACTTTAAGGTAGAAAATATGCATATTTCTGATTTAATAGGCAGAATTATAGTTTTTGGTATTGGTGGAATTCCAATTGGTATTATGAACTTTAATCAACTCGACAAGAAGTATCTGAATAGAGACATTGCTGACATTTTAGACGGAATTAAAACACTAAAGGCGGGTAAGACTTGGAAATATGATAATCTAATCATTAAAATGAAAGTTTGCACAATAATTTCTGCTCTTTAAAAATAATGTTTGGTTATAAAAAAGTTTTAAACTTGTATACAGCACTTATGACAAGCGCCAAATTGCAGTTAAATTCATCAAAACTTAAAAATAATACCATGAAGAAAACAATTTTAATTCTGATGTTTGCTCTAATGTATAACATCTCATTTGGACAAAATAAAGTAGATGCTGAAAAGCTAGTTGACGAAGGAATTGCCTATCACGACAAAGGAGATTATGATGGTGCCATTTTTAGATACGATAAAGCTCTGATACTCGACAAAGACAATTTTCTTGCATTGACAGAAAAAGCATTCAGTTTATTATCATCCAATAAAAACGAAGAGTGTATCAAATGTTGTGAAAAAGCAATTGAAACTCATCCAGAAGAAGAAGGACTAAAAATGGTTTATGTAACATACGGGAATGCTTTAGATGGCTTAAATAAAACGGATAGATCAATCGAAGTATATGATGAAGGAATAAAACAATTTCCAGACTTCTATCTGCTCCATTTCAATAAAGGAATAACACTAGGGAGCGTGAAAAAATATGATGATGCATTATTATGTTTCCAAATGTCAGCTAAGCTTAATCCGACACACGCTAGTTCTCATAATGCAATTGCCAGGATTTCAAAGATCAACAATAGAAGAATCCCTGCATTATTGGCTTATTGCAGATTTTTCTCTCTCGATTCTGAAAGTGACAGGGCAAAACAAAATCTTGAAAGTGTAAGATCTATAATGAAAGCAAATGTTGAAAAAACTGGAAACAAATCTGTTAACATTAATATTAATAGTAATATGCTTAGTGACGCATCGGCTAAAGGAAAACAAAAAGAGAACAATTTTTCGGTTACAGACATGATATTATCTATGGAAACCGCAATGGATTTTGATGAAAAGAATAATAATAAGACAGAAGTAGAACAATTTATCAGAAAATTTAATACTGTTTGTTCGTCATTAAAAGAATCAAAGAAAGATAATCATGGATTTTTTTGGGATTACTATGTTCCATATTTTATTGAGATGAAAGACAAAAAGTTCGTTGAGGCTTTTTCGTATGTAGCTTTTGCATCTTCAACAGATCCGAATGTTTCTAAGTGGTTAGAATCAAACAAAGAAGAAGTAGAAAAATTTCTTGAATGGTCAAAATCATTTAAATTTACTACTAACTAAAGAGACCATCCATAACATTGAGAAAACGTAAACAAAAATAAGCGTCTAACCGAAGGTGGACGCTCATTTTTACTTATATTCAAAAGCTTGCCAACAAGCCCGAGTTTTTTCTATAAAAGACTCTTCTTGCCAACCAATGTATCGTGGTTGTTTTTAGCATCTTTCCAGTCAACTTTCTTAGTTGGGTCAATGCCATTGATATATTTTTCAATGTTTGTATAACCGTCACCACTCAAGTCACCATTGGCATCGGAAGCATCGTGAGGATTCAATCCGTACTTGATTTCCCATGCATCTGGCATACCATCACCATCACTGTCTTTGTAAGGTTTACCTTTGTACTGAGGATAACCGCCTACCTGACTTATATCAGTAATAATACCTTGCTTGTAGGAATCTGGTTTTTGTCGGCGATATTTAAACTGATAATATGTTTTAGAATCTGCTTTCTTATCATAATAAACTTCGCCTGTACGCACCTGGTTAATGATATGCTCGTCAACTATATCTCTTTTTGGAAAATTAGCTCCGGCATTATCAAGAACAAAGTTATAAGCTTCCTGAGCTGGCATGATTGGGAACTGAGGCATAGTGAAAGGTTCATCAACCTTCATCTGTGGGAAATAGTTCTTTTCCGCATCTTCCTTGCTGATTTCAACACCCTTCAAATCTCTTAATTGTACACCGCCATTCCAGTTGTCTTTAGTAATCTGATCATATCCTTCCATGATATTTCCAACTACATAAAGTCTTCCAAATCTGGCATGATCAAGCTTGCTGCGTCCTGCCGACTGTGGTTCAATGATACGATGACCAACAAGTGCATCTTTAGGAGTAGCCGGTCCTGGTTTATAATAGTTATTTATGATATTATACAGTGCAGTATAGTCCCCTCCGTCAACAGTGCGGTGCACCCAGTTATAAATAACGTTATTGGCAAAGTTGAATATACCGTTCCAGCCAATTGACGGGTTACGACCGGTATTGTTAGCCCACAGGTTTCTCATGAAAGAACAGTTCTCACCACCAATTGTACTACCAAAGGCGTGATTGTAAGTATCAAGTCCCTGAGCAGAGATTGTGTTCTGGATAGTTACGTTTACTGTAGGAAGTTTATCTTCCTGACGGCCATTCTTCGGATCGAACATATGGCGATAGAATGAGATATTTTCATCAAGTCCCCAGGAACATGAACAGTGGTCAATCATTATATTTCCGATTGGGTTACCACCAAAAGCATCATCACGACGACCTACATCAGTAGCTCCACGACGGAAACGCATATGACGTACCACAACATCATGAGTATTTGCCCAAACAGTTTCACCGGCAATACAAACACCATCACCCGGAGCTGTTTGACCGGCAATAGTGATGTATGGAGCACGGATAATTAGCGGAGTCTTAAGATGGATGATACCGGCAACATTGAATACCACAATACGTGCACCGCCTGTTTCACAAGCTTCACGTAATGTGCCCGGACCGCTATCGGCCAGACTGGTAACAGTTACTACTTTACCACCACGTCCACCGAAAGAGAATTCACCACCTCCCATTGCACCAGGGAATGCAGGAATCTTAGCCTGCGGAATGTCTGTAGGGCGAGCAGCCCAATCAATGTAAGGCCTTCCGTGTTTGGCTTCTTCGTTAATAACAGGCAAAGCCTTTTGCCAGGCTACATCAGAATGCTCTTCAGCTTCTTTCATCATTGCGTCTGATCTTTTCTTAATGCTGTCGGGCACTGCAGGATACTGTGCCCTGACTTGTTGTGCTGTCAGCAATGTTGATACCAACGCAACACTTAATACATATTTTTTCATTGTTTGAAAATTGATAAAGTTTACACTTCAATATGTTATTAAGACTCCATTCCTTTTGATATGTAATCAGTTATTAGAAAAAACTAATTTCTAGTGACCTGAGGTTCACATGATGTTATCTTATATTTCTTGTTCGTTTATACGCATTGACAAACCACTTAAGTCTCTTTGTTACATGCAGAAAAAGATATATAAAGAATACGATGGCGACTTTATCATGGATTTCAAGAAAAGTCTTCCGAACTATCGGAGCATTGCCTGCTAAATCGATAAACCATGATAAATAACCAGTTAAAGCAACAATTAAGAAAATTACAGATAGCGTAATCACTTGTTTGTTCTTTGCTATAAGTCTCTTTACAACTACGGTTTTATACCATTTCCAATGCTGGCTTATATGACACACAACCAGAAAAGAGATCAGAATAATTGAAATTTTATGAATCATAGTCCAGCCGGAGTAACTTATGCCATAAACCATTTTATTCATATCAATCATTCCATGGTGTCCAACATGATAACTGAATTGTATCAGGAATCCTGAAAACACAACTACGAAACCGATAAGAAGCAAACCAAGATTGATTATAAAACGGAAATAAGATTTCTCTTTACGAGTATTTTCGTTAAGTTCTGTTGTCTGAGCTTTAGATATTGCATTATACTCACACGCTTTCATACACTTTAAGCAACCCGTACAATTATTACTTCTAACGATAATAGCATGCTTATGCCAAGGAAGATTTATCCGCCCGATTACATTTTTATCACATGCTTCGATGCATTTCCAGCATGCCTTGCACTTTCGGGTATCGAGCTGAATATATTTGGTTGTAGCTCGTCCCCTACCATTGATGTCTGTTCTCATATTCCTTTTTTCAACAAAAGTACATCGATGGGAATCTTCGGGACGATAACAAATGATAATAAATGGGATCTATTTTCTATTTCTTATCCTACTTAATGAAACCGGGGTTATCCCGAGATAAGAAGCAATATAGTGCTGAGGAATTCTCTTGATTATATTGGGTTGGTTTTTTACTAAATCCTCATAACGTTCCTGAGGAGTATCTTTTATCCTGGAAAGAAAAAGCCGTGCATAATTGCTGAATCGTTGAAAAATAAAACTCTGGAATTTATCTTTCAGCTCAGGATAGGTTGATAAAAGCATCTCAAAGTCCTGTTTCTTAACTGAAAGAATTGTTGAAGGTTCAATGCTTTCAATGGAAAATAAGCTCGGAGTGCTATTCATTACACTGTCAATTGAAGCCACCGGCTGCCCTTCAAAAAAGAATTGAAAAGTAATATCTTTCCCGTCTTTATTAAAACACTCCCGTAAACAACCCTTTTTAATAAAATGTATATAACTGGCTATTTCGCCTTCGTTTAGTAAAAAAGTTCTGGCTGCCACCTGCCTTTCAATAAAGATATTTTCAAATCGATCCCGATTCTCTTTATCTTCTCTTATCTTCTTAATTAGTTCATCAATCATACATGAGATTGTTTATTGCACCCCTCCCCTATCATAAATATATGATATACAGTTTATGTATGTGCGTTATTTGTACGCAATATTCACAAAATTTCTGAACATACGCAAGGAATTTGCAGGAGATTTATTAGACAGACCAGTAATAAGTCCTTAAGTAGAATCTAGCTCACATTATTTGCCGAAAGCTTTTAAAAGATAGCCCGCCGGAATATAACAAAACTCCGGTTTGCTTTTTCAAAAGTTATTCGGGATATTTGTGAATTCTTGTACAAAAGAATGCATTCTTCTGTACAAAACAATTAATTCTTTTGTACAGAAGAAAGATTTGTTTTGTACAAAAGCGCAGAAACATCCCGCCTGAGATATAAAAAGTCATTCGGGAGTTTGATCAACCTCCCGTCGCATCTTTCCGGAGAGCCGGAGTTAGATTTGATAGTGTTCAACATCACTACATAAATTTTAATTTTGCGAAATTGATATAGCGATCTAGCAGTAGGTGCTTAAGTTGTTGTATATAAACGCCATACAGGTGCTAGATCAAAATAATTTGATCTAGCGGTGATCTAGCAATCTAGCACCCTGTTTATTTATCTCATAAATATAAGATACTGTTTTACTTCAGTTTAGCTCTTATACGGCTTAAACTTACCGAAAAAAATCAGGTAGCAGATAGCAGCTGTTAGTAGCAGATAAAATGTATAATACTTTTATCTGCTACTAAAATAATCATTTGGTTTAATGATACTTAAGTACAAATTAGTAGCAGGTGGAAGATAAATGCATTATTTTTTATACTAGTTAATATGCACACCATCAAAAATATAACATCATATTTACAAGATGTAGAGCAAATTTCAATTTCCTTAGAGGCCAGTTGTTTGAATCTTATTACTGCAAATTTCTTATTTATTCTATTCCCCCTACCAGCAACACTAGAGCAATATATGTAGTTATGACTTTGTTAATTTTCTCACGGTCTTTCATAGCACGAGTCTCCATCAACTTTTGCATCATATAGCCATTTTCAGCAGAGAAAAATTCGTAGCTATAATCAGGATCTGACCGATGCTTCATTGTTAAATTGTTCATACTTTGGTGAATGATGTCCTGTAGATTCTGAATCTGCTTATGAAAGTCATCTTTAAGCACAATGCCTAGTGCCACAAACATTTGTCTTCGGACATTCTGTATCTCTGCTTTTTGCAGATTTATACCATATCGTTGCACTTGTTCCTTAAACATAACATCAAAACGATTGAAGAGAGAAAAGTAGTTTTGAAATACTAAAATGGGATAATTGGTAATATCATCAAAATAAAGTTTGTTTTCTGATATGTATTTGTCTAGCGAAAGGTACGATTCACACAGGATATCAGGCTGATCAAACCCTTTTGATAATTGATATTTTTTTTTGCAGTCAAGCTCCTTATATCCACAATCATTAAGAACTTTTATAGCATCAGCACTTATTCCTCTCGGCACTATTACCATTTCATTCAAATCCTCAAGACGACCAAAAATCCCTTTGTAAATTGGCATTTTTTTTTCCAGTAGTAGTCCTTCCACGCGATTAATTTCATTAATTTTCGCCATATATGATGATGTAAAATAGCCTAAAATAAGACCTCCCACAACAGTCATTATAAGTTCTATCATTCCTTCTCCAATGTAAGAAGGACATTCATTTAGAATATTTATTATATTTTCAACCATGATGGTAATTCAACATATAGATAGAGTGAAACATTTGAATCTTTTTATGAATTTCTTCCTCGGTTAGTTTGTCAAATTCATCCCGAGTATATTTGTTTGAATAATGTATAAACATCAAGACTGTAATTAAATTAGGCATATCCTTAATTAATAAAGAGTTGCCATACGATGGAAATAGAATACGTAAGTAAAAGAATTGGCTAATTTTGCCCCAACATCCTTTGTCTTCAATATAAGGTTCCAACTTTTTTGCAAAAAACTTGTGCACACGATCACGCCATCTTTTCAAATAAGCATCTTTATAAGATAAACTGATATTTCTCATTTGCTTAGCTATAAGCTTATCCATCTGACAATAGAAACGATTCATGTCATTTTGCAGAGCCACCCCTGCAGTTTGATAAGCCATTTGAATGTGATCGTTGACCACTTTTTCTGATAGCTTCCACCCATCTGAATGTTCCGTATCGCAAAAGGCGTCAAGCATCATCTTTATTTCTGAAAAATAATTGATCATTTCCAATAGTTTCTGCTCTATTTCATACTCCAGATAGATATGTTCCTCATTTAGCAAATTTTGTAGTCTGCAATAATAATCATCAAACGTTTCCTCGCTATTAAAAAAAGAAGTGTATTCAACGTATTTGAATAAGAAATCAAACCCATCAAGCATTTTTATATACTCACCTTGTTTATATAGAGGAGGAGCAATGAGATGCTGAATTTCACTAAGCATTACATTGATTTTCACATAAGCTCGTAATCGTAATTTTAGGACTTCACCCTTAATTTTAATTTCAATCTCTTTACGCTTCTGATATTTGGCCGCAAAGAATGCCAGCAACAGACCTACTCCTAATACCTTAAGTATTGGAAAGATACCCTTCCAGATGTATGGTGGTATATTTAGAAAATCATTCATGATATATTCGTCAGATATAATCAAGCATTAAAAAAATAATTATATACGCTACTATTAATGAACATATGAATAGCGATATAAAGATACTCATTATTTTTTATATAAAATTAAAGAAATAATGAATCTTGCAAATATGTATGAAATGTCTTTACTCATTCCAGAACTCATTATATCAAATCGGGTAACTTATTTGCATCCATTATCTTATCGATATTTTGCCGGACTTTTTCCTCATCCCAATCCCACCATTTGAGCCTCAGCAACTTATCTATCTCTTCATCGGTAAAGCGCTTACGAATCAACTTTGCCGGAGTTCCTCCTACAATGGAGTAAGGAGGAACATCTTTGGTAACTACTGCACGTGAGGCGATAATTGCTCCATCTCCAATGGTAACACCAGCCATAATAACGGCTTCGAAACCAATCCACACATCATTTCCAATTACGATATCGCCTTTATTATCCCATGCATTGGTTACTGGTGTTTGCAAATCCCATTCATCTGCCAATACTGGAAAAGGATAAGTAGACAGCGAACCAAGCGTATGATTGGCACCATTGAACAAAAATTTGGCACCACAGGCAATGGAACAATATTTTCCAATAATCAGTCTGTCGTTATTAGCATACGGATAATGATACAAAACACATTTATGTTCAAAGTCCAATGGATTGTCAAAATCGTGATAGAAAGAATAATCGCCCACCTCTATAAATGGGCTTTTTACGCAACTTTTCAGATAAACCATAGTCTTATCGTCTTTGCGTGGATATAATAATTTATTGTTTGGCATAATTTTCTAATTTAAAAACATTAATAAATCTGCAAGAATTATTCTCCCTGCAATGCCTGCAAGGAGAATAATATATGCTTATTTTATATTCTGGAGCATTTGCATAAACGTATCCATGTGCAATTGCGTATACGATTGTATTACAGCAAAAACTGGAACAAACAGAAGTATTCCGATCAACAAACCTTTGCCTATGGATTCAAATTTTGAATTCTTCAGAAGCACAAATAAAATCCACAGCACATTTAGTGTAATAATAATATGGGTAACCTGAGCAAACATGTTGGCTTCATTCCATGGCATAACAAACAAGCCCATTGTTCCATAAAAATATTGCGGCAATAAAGCTACAGCCAGAAATAGATCCTTTTTAGTAATCTTAAAACAGATGAAGCATACCAAATAAACAATAATGGAAAGCGAGCAGGCATTGAAAGCCAACCATTCAAAGAAACCTAGTTTTACTATTGACAGAAAAAAGTAAGCACTGTTCAACAAGGCTAAAAGCATTACTCCGGCTAACAAATAGCCGGTTATTTGATTTTTATTATTAAAATTCATAATTGATATTTTGTGTAATTTATGTAATAGGAATTAGCCACTGATACAATATATCAATGAGTTATATCCCGTTTATTAAGACAATAAGAAACCTGTTCAGAAAAGTATCCTAAACTACCAAAACATTAACCTGTGGCTTGCTGAGGTTAACTATGCTGCAATTACCAATTTAAGTACTGCTTTCATTAGTTTGGTTCTAAATTACACAATAAGTTAAGATATGATTGCTGCTTTAGCAGCTTATTAAAGCAATTTTTATCTTAATTGCTTCCATTTTACAGCTTGCAAAAGTAATAAAAAATCAAATTCGATTAATCCAAAACAAGATATTTTTATCTGACTTTTTTATTTATATATTATTTAAAAATGCTTTCGATAAGAATTTATATATCCACTATTATTTCAAAAGTCCTCTATTCGATTGCATCGGTGATACTTCCATAACGGTGATATTCAAATGCAACGCTCTGTTCTTTCAGATAATAAAGTAGTTCTACTCTTCCTTCCACCAGTGGTTTGGTCGTAGCAATATATTTACCAAGACGAGCAGCCTGTTTGTAAAGTTCGTACGGAAGCCGACTACTGCAGGTGCGAATCCGTTCGTATTGATCGATGTCATTCAGAAACTCATCGTCCGACTGAATCTTAATGATGCACTCTTTATTGATTCCTTTCTGAAGGATTTCCAGCTTCGGGTCTTCCTTGACGATACTCAATGTAACAGGTGTTTTGGCAATATTGGCAGCAACAAGGGCCATAAGCACGTCGCACAATTCATCTTCGGGATAAATCCGTAAAGCCATGTTTCTTAGCGACAGGTATCTGAATATATTTTGTTCTCCGATCAGCTTGTTACAGTCGCGTTCCTGAGAAAATACACTTTCCATGTTCAATTGATAACTTTCAACGGCTTTGTTGAAACGAGCTGCATCTTCAGAATGAAGAATTGCAGCCAAAGCGTGAGAAGCTTTAGGAGCTGCTCCTTTAAACGGTTTTTCTGTAATATTGATGAAGCACGAAACATAGTTGGGTCCTCCGGCTTTGATGCCGCCTCCGAAGGCTGACCGTTTCATTCCCCCGAAAGGTTGTCGGTTAACAATAGCACCGGTAATACCTCGGTTGATATAGAGATTTCCGGCTTCAATGCTATTCTTCCAAAGGAGCTGTTCACTTTCGTCCAGACTTTGCAATCCGGAAGTCAATCCGTATTCAGAGCTGTTGACCAGCTTGATTCCATGTTTTAAATCATCAATGCAAACCACAGCTAGCAGCGGAGCAAACAGTTCCGTTGTGAATGTATAGTTTCCCGGTTTTACACCCCATTTCACGCAAGGTTTCAGAATAAACTTATTTTCATCTGCAAATTCAGGTTTTACCAACCACCATTCGCCTTCTTCCAAATGGTCGATGGCATGCAGCAGTTTTTCATTCTGATTGGTAATCATCGGACCTACTACATTGCCTCCGTCCCATATTCCTCCTGTGTGCAGACTGGTTACAGCATCTATAAGCTTTGCTTTAAACTGCGGATCGTGATACACCTCTTTTTCAAGGAGCAGCAACGAACAGGCCGAACACTTTTGCCCGGCATTGCTGAATGCAGAAGTAATAATGTTCTGGATAGCATGGTCACGATCTCCGCTGGCAGTAAGAATGATTGCATTTTTGCCTCCTGTTTCTGCCGACAATGGGCATGACGGATTGTTTTCCAATAAACGAAAAGCTGTATCAGTGCCTCCTGTAAGAATAATATGCTTGATGGAAGGATGTGTGGTGAGATAATTCACAGGATCGTATCCATCCGCACAGAATAACTGAAGTGCATCTTTCGGCACTCCGGCTTCCCAGAATAGTTTAGCAAATTGCCATGTAACAGGATAGGCAACCGTGGCCGGTTTCAAAATCACCGTGTTTCCTCCGGCAAGTGCTGCCGCCACACCTCCAACCGGAATTGCCAGAGGGAAGTTCCATGGCGGAATTACCATAATAATACCTTTTGGTGTGCAACTTATTGTTTCCAGATTGGCGAATTGCTGCATGGAAACAGGATAAAAGCGGCAAAAGTCAATAGCTTCGGACACTTCCACATCGCCCTCCGTAAACGTTTTCCCCGTTATGGCAGCCATGCAGCCTATCAGATCACCACGGTGGTTACTCAGATTGGTTGCCACCTCATGCAAAATGCGGTTACGTTCTTCCAGCAATGTCTGTCGCCAGCCCGAAGCATCTTTCTCGGCAACAGCCAGAATCTCCTTTACCTGATCGAGATTGGCAAGAGAAGCTTCACAAACACAGATTTCACTATTCTGACTTCGGTCGAGATATTTGCGTTTCTTTTCTGATATCACCTCTTTTTCGCCAATCTGCACCGGAATATGATAAGGTTTATCATCGGCAGTTTTTTTCCATTTCCTGCGGATTTCATCAGCCCACAAGCGATTCGGTTTCAAATCGAAATTAGTATCAGGCTCGTTTCGGAAAGTGAAAAGGTCAGTCTGCGGAATAGCCGGAAGGTTTCTGTTTTGTGTACGACGTGGTGTAGTGCTGACACTCTCTTTCAGCTTATAAGCCTCAACGAATTGCTCTTGCAAGAACTTCCAATGCTCGCTGTCTGCTTTCAGATTAAACGAATAGCTTAAGAAATTGTCCTTACCAGTATTTTCGTCCAACCGGCGAACCAGGTACGACACGGCATTCAGGAAATGCTCGTTCTTCACCACCGGTGTATAAAGAATAATCTGTTTGCCGAGAGTGCGCATTACGCGAGGAAGATGGTTAGCCATTCCTTCCAGCATTTCGAAAGTAACAAACTCATCCACCTTATTTTTTTGACTGAGCAGGTAAGCATAACCAAGGGTGAAAAAGTTGTGAGAAGCCACACCAATGTGCACCATCTGCAGCATTTTCGGGTTCCAGAGGCACGATCGAGCAAACGCAAGTAGTCGGCATCAACCTCTGTTTTAGTGGAATAAGTAGGAATTTCCCATCCTTTCAGAGATGAGATGATGGTTTCCATCTGAAGGTTTGCACCTTTTACCAGACGCATTTTGATGGGAGCCCCACCTTCGGTAACCCGCTTTTTCGCAAATTCCAGTAGTCTGGACTGGAAATGCCATGCATCAGGCAAATAAGCCTGCACAACGATACCTGCCTGATAGTTTTTGAACTGCGGTAAATCCAGAACTGTTGTAAACACATCAAGTGTCAGTTCGGTGTCTTTGTACTCTTCCATGTCGAGATTAACAAATTTGGAAGAGCTAATGCCATTATCGTCTACGAACGGGAAGTCAATAGCTCTCTGGTAAATATAAGAGAGGCGCTCACATAATTCTGTTTTATTCAGCTCGTAGTTGAGCGGATTTATCTGTGCATAAATACCTGAAATTTTAATGGAAATGTAGTTAATCTGAGGATCTCTCAATGCTTCCAGATAATGTTGGTAACGGTGATTAGCTTCTCCGTCTCCCAAAACCACTTCACCGAGCAGGTTAACATTCTGCCCTATTTTTTGTTCTCTGCGCTGTTGCAGATGCCGTTTCAGCAGCGAGGGTGCTTCGTTGATTATTACTTTGGAGGTATCGGACCGTAAGCGTTGCTTAAAAATAGGAACAGCTATAAAATCGAACAAGTAGCCAAACGCTGTAAACAATTTGATCAAAATCTTGTCTGCAAAACCAAAAAACTCGGGCACACCGTAGCGATCTATCAGCACTTTCATGCGATGTGCCAACTTCTTGTTATTGCGTATTTGCGATGATTCATCGAGCAACTTTGATAACAGAATCTTGTCTCCTGTTTTTTGCACCAGAATGGCGTATTTCTGTTGTTCTTTACGCTCTTCGTTAGTGATCTCTTTTTCTGATTGTGCAAGAAACTGCTTTGCCCATTCAATAACTTCAGAAATGTCCACTTTTTCCATAAAATTTAAGATTAAGAAGTTAAATGCAATATAGATAAAAAGATTGAATTTCCAATATCCTTCGTAAGGAAGTTTGTAGAAATAAAAAATCCTACAAATCAATAACTTGTAGGATTTTGACCTTAACTTTACCGGTTCTTTAATTTTGCATTTTCATAACTCATATAATTGAGTTTAATCTTTGCCTTTATATAGAAACCGTATTTATTCTGTAAGAACTTACTTCCTCCCCCATTCTAAATTCGGTTCACTACCCATCTCTAATACTAATTTCCCTCCAGAAACTATATCTTTAAATAGAATACGAGGTTCCTTTAGTTTTTTTCCATTCAAAAAAGCTGACTGGATATAAATATTTTCTGATGAATTATTTTTTGCTTCAATCACAAATTTCTTTCCATTATAATAACGAGGATCTAAATTGATCTCAATCTTAGAGAATAATGGAGAGGTTAACTCTAAAGAAGATCCTTCTGTAACACCTCCATTCATTTCGAAGAATCCCAATGCAGACATAACAAACCAACCTCCCATTTGTCCTTCATCTTCATCTCCTTCCCAACCATGATAAGGTGTAGAGCCATAGTAATGATCCAAAATAGCTCTTGAATATTTCTGACACAACCAAGGTTTATCCAGGTAGTTGAATATAAATGCTGCACTCATATTGACTTCATTACCTTGATTGATATAATATTCTGCTCGTTGACCAGAGGTTCTATCAAAAGCATGTGCTGCAAAATTATATTTTTCTGATTTCTGAAAACCTTCTAAAAGACGGTCAGAAGCCACCTTCTTTCCTCCCATCAGTTGAATCGCTCCTTCAATATCATGAGGAACATACCAGGAGTATTGCCATGAATTTCCCTCTATAAATCCTTTATTTGAAAATACATCAAAATTAGAGTCCCAATTACCTAGACTATCCCGTCGAACCACATAACCTAATTCAGGATGGAATACATTCTTATAATTTTCAGAACGTTTCAATAGCCATTTCATATCCTTTTTCTTTCCTAAAACTTTTGCCATCTGAGCTACACAAAAATCATCATAGGCATAATCCAAGGTTTTTGATACTACATCAACTTCCATCGGCATATATCCCAAACGATCATAATAAGACAAATTGATTTGTCCAACAGTACCTCCATACTCTAATCTACGTCCTTCTTGTGTAACCGTCTTGTGGATTGCTTCATAAATAGCTTCTCCATCTTTTCGGATTCCTTTCTGGTAAGCCGAAACCATTAATGCTATCTCGTGTGAGCCTTCCATAATTCCGGAATACTCAATGCCTGCCGGTCCTTTACAAGTCCACCCTGTATGTTTATACATTTCTAATTGTGTTGTTACCCAGTTGTCCATCACTTTAGGAGTAATAATAGACCATAAACCATTTAAGTTCCAATAAGTATTCCAAAGAGCATCACCTCCATACATAGATGAGTCCAAAGACACTTGACGAATCTGTTCTCTAGCATCTCTATAACGACCATCAACATCATTCCATGTCTGTTTTCCACAATAAGCCCGATACAGATTCGTATAAAATTTCACTTTATCAGTTTCATTCCCTCCTTCTACATGAATTCGGTTCAACACATCATTCCATTGTTGTTTAGCAGCTGAGACACAAGCTGTAAAATTCCAATTAAAAGGATCTAACTCAGCCTTCATATTCTTCTTCGCACCTTCCATATCAACTAAAGACAAAGCTGTTTGAACCTGTATTTCTTCTCCTTTCTCAGTTTTAAATACAGTATAAACACCTACATTCCCTTTTCCCTGCATTTGAATGATATTTGGTACAGCTTCACCATCTTTAATACCATTTAGTTCTTTGAAAGGTTTATCAAAACGGATAATAAAATGCAATTTATAATCATTCCAACTTGACCAATTTCCAGATCGGCAATCGGCATAACCTTCCAATTGCATAGAATCGACTTTTATAACCTTAGCATCTTGTACTGAAAAGCCATAATCCCATTCTGTAGGAAATTGAAGATTGATTAAAATACGACTTTCTTCTGATTTAGGGAAAGTATATCTCTGAAAACTACAATGTGTAGTTGCTGTCATTTCTGCTTTCACTTGATGATCATAGAGCTTCACTCCATAATAACCTGGAAAAGCTTTTTCAGTTTCTTTTAATATACGGGAATGAAATCCGGCATTGGCTCCTTTATAAGGTGAGTCTGGTCCTGGATTACTCAGGGTTAAATCTCCTGTAGTAGGCATAATAGAAACACCTCCCATTGTCCAGGCATGAATATGGGAAAAATCTGATACTGAATTTATTGCATATTCATATCCCCCCATCCATTTATTACCTTGATTATCCGGACCTATCTGAACCATTCCAAATGGTACTTGAGCATATGGTCCTAACATCCATCTTGAATTAGATGTTCCTATAAAACAATCCACATAATCAACAGCGTCTTTTGCGGATAGATTGATACATAGTAAAAAACTGATAAGAATAAATAATTGCTTCATAGTATATCGATTTATTGATCTATTTTCATATCGCAAATGTATAATATCTGGTTTAATCAACACCTACATCTTTAAACTAAATGCTTATACTATCTTAGTATTTATGAGAGATCTGATTAATATATTAATCAGACGCGGTTTAAACAACAAAGCTAAGTTAGTTTAATAACACTATTTCCTATTTCGATATTTCAATTGTTTATTCCATTCTCTAAACAATTCTATTGCTTTGGCTAACACACCGGCAGAACCTTTGAAGTTGGCACTGCCTGAAGGCTTATTGCCTTTTCCATACCATTCATAAAATCCATTGTTTGCAATGACACGATCGATCATCGGACGTACTTCTTCGTATGCTTCACTGATATATCCGTTTTTTATCAATTGTTGTATCATACGCCCACCGAACCAAGTCCAGTCACCACCATTTTGATATACATAGGCTTTTGACATACCTCCATGAAAGAAGCCTTGAGGATAGGTAGGATAAAGTGTCATGCCAATGCTGGGCATTCCTGATTGAGCGACATCACGCTGCATACGTGCATTCACTATAGCGATCTCTTTGCGACTGAGCAGACCTGCTTCTATGGCTACAGCAGTACCACCATGGTAGCATATCATCTGTTCATCAAAACCTTCAGGCAATGGAGATTTGTCTAAATAGAGATGTGGCGTGAAATTCATATATTTATCATTCCATAAATATTTATATGCATTGGTTGCTATGCCTTTACGCAATGTTTCCCATCGCCTTTTGCGATTTGCATTATCATCCAATTCTTTCAAATAGTCCAATGCGATAATCAACATGGCGTTATCATAAACATCTATTGCTTTCACTGACAATTCGTTCATATCACAGCCAAAATCGTCATTCGGCTGTACATCTCCCCAATCTGCTGTCATCGCTCCATAAATCAGTCCGTAACGGGAACTGTATCTTTCTTTCAGCAGATAGTCCACCATATCGGCCATTCTATCTATTATTCTTTTTTGGTCAACCTTCTCGAAAACAAATTGTTTATCGCCCGTCTTATGAACATATTTACCGATAAGCTGAATTAAAGAAGACTCTTGATCTGTTTCGACTGTGTTTTTAAATGCCACATGCTTGGGTGCCGTAGGTGAATAATAAGGATGATTGTCCGACCATGTAAAATCTTTTTTTAGAACATATCCGTCTACCATCTCACCATTGCTCTGTTGAAACTTAAAAAATAGCCTTATGGCATCTTTTAATTCTCTTGCAGGAACCACCTCACAAGCCGTTTCTATGAAGGTATTCATGTCACGAGCCCATATCTGAGAATATCCGCTTCCAGCATTAAGTCCCTGAGATATAAGTTGTCGAGCCATTGAATCTACTTTAACGAAGTTCGGGTCATTCTCAATTTGAGTGCTCAAACATTGGTCGGCCCAACCTTTGAGCATTTTAATCGACTTGTAAAGCACACCAGCTTCGCCCCTGAAAGTACCCGAACCCATAGGTTCTCCGGCGGGTGTATACCATTCATAGAAACCTCCGTTCGTGACTACACGTTCCAACATGGGCATCAGTTCTTCATTGCGTGTTTTGAACTGATATTTATCATTGTAAGCCAATCCGCGTAAAGGCAAAGACAGTACTAAAGTCAAATAGAGAAATAATTTATTTTTAAGTGTCATACCATTTCGTTTTTAATGCACTGTAAAGATAGCGTATTATGAAAAGAGAAACAGGGCAATTTTTCTACTATTTACTTGTATTATCTTCTGATATGGATAACGATATTCTCTCGCGTAGACGATATTGCAATGGTGACATTCCCATTATCTTTGTGAATATACGACTGAAGTAGGCAGGCTCTTCAAACCCAACCTTCTCTGCTATTTCACGAAACTTCAGGTTGGATAGCTCCGCATATTCGCATGCCTTTCGTATTTTGAGATGAATAAAATATTTAATGGGCGACACTCCTGTTTCTTTTTCGAATAGAGCAGAAAAATGAGAAACCGAATAATTGAAGTTGTGTGCCAGCTCTTCCAAGGTCAGCTTTGTGGCTATATTTTCTTGCATAAAATGAATAACCTGCGTCGAAAAGCTCTGTTCGCCGGAACCTACTGTTTTAAAATAACGATATTGTTCGACATGAAGAAAAGAAGACAGAAAAGAATACAAACACATCGATGTTCTTATCATATATTCTTTTGTATAGGCCATCGAGAAATTCGAGAATATTTCTTCAAAAAGTTCTATTCTGTCTTGCAGCCTCGAGCTTTTTCCAGGCAATATGGAAATAGGCCCATAAGTAGGCGGCATAAGGTAAGATGCCATACTGCCCATAAAATGCAACCAATAAATAGTCCAGGGATTCTGTTCGTCGGCTTCAAAAGAATAAGATACACCACTTGGTATTATCAAATACTGATTGGCATTGACCTCATAGCGATGCCCATAGACACTATACCATCCTTTCCCGCCTATACAGTATATGAGCATATAGTATTTTGTACCCTTTTCTTTAAGCACATAATGAAACTTCACTTTCGGGAAATAGCCTATCTTGCGAATATAGAGCGGAGCGATAAGTGGATGCTGGGCATATTGAGCTAAAATATTTTCCGAAAGAGATAATAAGCGCTGACCTTTGAAACCTTCTTTAATCTTTATCATGTATATTCTTTTACGGGATGCAAATATAAATCATAATCATAAGATAGTGCAACAAAATTGGAGAAAAATAAGAAAGAATAAATACTGACAACCAATATCTTTGTTTTCAAATTATAATATATGGAATATCAATACGACAAGACCCCTTATATTCCCGTCGGCGGAATACTTATCAATGGCTGGGAAGCCATTGTACAAACTGTATCGGATAGAAGAAATGCAGCAGAAAAAAATCGCTTCATTTGCTGCATAGAATGTTATCAGGGCGTTTATCTTGACGAATTCGAACGACATATCAAATTGATGGGATTCGATTGCATGATTAACGTTACCAATTTATACAAATGTGAAAAGGACATTCGGGAAATGACAGCTTCATGGGTCACCGAAGACGAACTGTTCGGCAAGAAATCACCATTGTCTTTCAATAATTTTTTCGACAAAAAAAAGGTGCATAATATGCTTTCAACCAATCAAGAACGAGCACAATCTATAATAGTATTCGGTCCTGGAGCAGCCTGCCTCTTCCCAGATGTAAACTTAATGTTATATGCAGATATGCCTCGTTGGGAAATTCAGCAACGCCAACGCGGGCACAAAATCGGAGGATTGGGAGTGAACAATGCCTACGAGCTACCTTCGAAGCAATACAAACGCGGTTATTTTGTCGATTGGGACATATGTGATTCTCTCAAAAAAGAATTGCTTCCTATTGCTGATTATTGGATAGACAGTACCGTCAGAGAGTTACCAAAGATGATACAAGGAGATACTCTTAGGGATGGTTTGAAGAAAGCGGTGCGACGCCCCTTTAGAGTAGTTCCATTCTTCGATCCTGCACCATGGGGTGGACAATGGATGAAAGATGTGTGCGGACTCGATAAGTCGAATCGTAACTATGGTTGGTGCTTCGACTGTGTCCCCGAAGAAAACAGCCTCTATTTCCAAATTTGTGGTGAATTGTTTGAAATACCTGCCAACAATTTGGTATTCTACTGCACCAAAGAATTGCTTGGCGATAATGTAGAGCATAACTTCGGACAAAGTTTTCCTATTCGTTTCGATTTTCTCGATACAATGGGGGGCGGTAACTTAAGTTTGCAGGTCCACCCCACGCCACAATATATTCGCAACACTTTCGGAATTCCTTATACACAAGACGAAAGTTACTATCTGCTTGATGCCGGTAAAGATGCCTTCGTATATTTAGGACTAAAAACGGATGTGAACTCTACAGAAATGATCGATGCACTCAACAAGTCGCACGAGACGGGCGAACCCTTTGATGCAGACAGATTTATCAATAAGTGGCCAGCAAATAAGCACGACCATTTCCTCATTCCCGGTGGAACGATACATTGCTCGGGTGCCAATGCTATGGTACTCGAGATTAGCGCAACGCCCAGTATTTTCACTTTCAAGCTCTACGATTGGGGAAGAATGGGCATTGACGGGCGTCCCCGCCCTATTAATATTGCCCACGGTGCTAACGTCATTCAATGGTGCAGACAAACAGAAGAAATAAAACACAAATTCATCAATCAAATAGAAACTGTTGCCGAAGGTAATGGGTGGATAGAAGAGCGAACAGGTCTGCATGAAGCTGAATTTATAGAAACACGCAGGCATTGGTTCAGCAAGGCAGTGACACATGACACAAGTAATAATGTTAATGTGCTGAACTTGATAGAAGGCTCTGCAGCCATTGTAGAAAGCCCTTCAGCTCAGTTCGAACCTTTCATTGTTCATTATGCCGAAACATTCATTGTTCCTGCTGCAGTAGGAGAATATACTATCCGTCCTTTCGGTGACTCATGCCAAAGATGCGGAACAATTAAAGCTTATATCAGATAACACAGTAATAAATAAGTATGGATTATAAAAACGATTCACGTATAGTAATGACATTGGATGCGGGCGGAACCAATTTGGAGTTTTCTGCTATCCAACGTGGCATAGAGATTATAAAACCTGTTAGAATGCTCTCATGCACTACCGATAAGATGGAATGTCTCTCGCAGATAGTAAGAGGTTTCAAGATGGTATCGTCGATGATAATGCAACAGCCTGCTGCTATCAGCTTCGCCTTTCCAGGACCAGCTGACTATCAAAAAGGAATCATCGGCGATCTGCCCAACTTTCCCTGTTTCACCGGTGGATTTGCATTAGGACCCGCATTGAATAGAATATTCCACCTGCCTGTATTCATCAATAACGATGGAAATCTGTTTGCTTATGGCGAAGCTATGTCGGGGACTCTTCCTTACATCAATAAAAGGCTTGAAGAAAAAAAAAGTGAGAAACGTTTTCACAATTTGATTGGCATAACACTGGGAACAGGTTTCGGCTGCGGAGTGGTTATCAACAATCGGTTGGTTATTGGCGACAACGCTACTGGAGGTGATATTTGGTGCTTTCGTAACAAAAGACACTCACATCTTATCGTCGAAGAGAGTGTCAGTATCAGGGCCGTCAAACGCGTTTATCAAGAACTTTCGGGAACAAAAGAGAATTTGACCCCGAAAGACATATTCGATATCGCCGAGCAAAAAAGAGCGGGAGATACGCAAGCTGCCCGTCGCAGTTTCGAAGAATTGGGTGAAATGGCAGGAGATGCTTTGGCTTCGGCAGTGACAATCGTAGATGGTATGATTATAGTAGGAGGTGGACTGGCAGGAGCATCAAAGTACATCATTCCCAGTATAGTAAAAGAGCTTAACTACCATCTAAAATTGACCGACGGAACAGAAGTTCCACGCATCCAGATGAGGGCTTATAATCTTGACGAGGAAACCGAATGGAAAGGTTTCATAGCTGGCGAAGAAAGAATAATACCCATACCCCAAAGCAATGAAACCGTGAAATACGATCCGTTAAAACGTATTGGCGTGATGACTACAAGACAATCAACCAGCCAATCTATCGCTATGGGAGCCTATCTATACGCATTGTCACATCTTTAATTTGTCGTTATATGAAACACACAAAAATATATCCATTACTGCTCGGTTTCTTCGTCATGGGCTTTGTCGACATAGTAGGAATAGCTACTAACTATGTAAAAGTCGATTTTCATCTGTCCGATGCAATTGCCAATCTTCTACCTCTAATGGTATTCATATGGTTTGCGCTATTTTCTATACCCACAGGTGCCTTGATGAATAAGTATGGCAAGCGCAATGTAGTAATATTTTCGCTTCTGATCACGCTGATTGCCATGTTAATTCCTATATTGTTTTATTCCTTTGCAATGTCACTTGTCGCCTTTGCATTGTTAGGAATAGGTAATACTATCATTCAGGTATCTCTCAATCCTATGACTGCCGAAACAGTAGACAAGCCTTTTGTTCTCAGCACGCTTACTTGGGGACAGTTTTTCAAGTCTATATCTTCATTTTTAGGGCCTATTCTCGTTGGAACATCGGCCGCCTATCTGGGCGATTGGAAATACGTGTTTATCGCTTACAGCATTGTTACGCTGCTCTGTATGATATGGATTAAAGCTTCAATCAACAATACATTCACCGCTACTCCGGTGGTTAATCCCGCCAAAACTTTCGCATTGCTGGCAAACAAGACATTGCTCCGATTGTTTGTAGGCATACTTATGATAGTAGGCTTGGATGTAGGTTTGAATACAACTATACCCAGATATCTCATAGAGCATTGTCATATTCTACTTGACAGCGCAGCTTTAGGAACAAGTGTGTATTTTGCCGCAAAAATTACAGGTACACTAACTGGCGCCATCCTTCTCACCAAAGTCCGTGGCGGCAGAATGTTGCGTTATTGCATGATTACAGCCTTTGCAGCCTTTACGTGCTTGCTATTAACCAATCGCATAGAATGTCTGCTTGTGTTTATATTTATCATCGGCCTGGCATGTGCCAATGTTTTCTCTATTATCTATGCCAGTGCCATTCAATATATGCCACACAAAGACAATGAGGTTTCAGCATTGATGATTATGGCTGTTTCAGGAGGAGCTTTGATATCTCCACTTATGGGATTTATAGCCGACATATCCAATCAGACATTAAGCATGGCTATATTGTTAATTTGCATCATATATCTTTTTTTCATCTCATTCAAATTAGAATGATAATTACCATTCTATTCTGATGGTCACGCTGCCTTTTGCTGGTATCGTGACCATTTTTCCTTGTATGGCCAAATCGCCTGTTTCGCCTGTCGAACAATACGAAAGTTTAGGCTGATGATCTCTCCAACTCAAAGAAATGTTTTCATCTTTATCCGATAGAGAAGAAAAGCGCATAATCGAAGTCTTCTCCGATACTGTCTTGTATATGGTCACAAAAACATTATCGCTGCCCGAAAGACTGATAGGGTTATCAAGCTGAAAGTCATTCGATACAGCAAAACTCAACAACGGACGACACGACTCTATTCCAAATCTGTTCGCTTCTTCAGCTCTGTAAGTTGATAAATGAGGCAAGATACTGTATCTGAATGATATCTTGCCCGACTGGCTCAGTGGAAAGTTGGTGTGCCAATGGTTGTTCAATGCCCATGAATAGATAATAGCCGATGGTGTCAGTTTGGTAATCCATTCAGGACTCTTCACGGCCGATCCGATAACATTGGCAGTCATATCGCCATTTTCAAACATACATGCATTCTGCGAACACCATGTCACGCCAAGCTCCTTGTTCGATATATCGAGCCAACGTTCGAAAGATATCCAATTGCGGTTAGCAGCGTCTATCTGGTCTTTTTCCAATTCCATAACTCCCCAAGGTACGTTAGCTCTAACCGTGGCATCGGGCACGTTGAAGGCGAAGCCAAAATGAATACCTTCTTTCTGTTTAATGGCTATTTTGTCGACTATATTTACAATATCAACCTTAGGAGAACCATAGGTCAGTACAATCTCTCTCGATAGACTATTACATCCTTCTGCATCCGATGTAATGAGCAGTGAACAGGTCAACGGACCGCGTTCTTTCACTTTTACCTTTATTTGATAAGCTCGTGTCGCCAGTCCTGTAGGCTGCGAGCCATGTAAATAGCGGAAGCTGTTAAGCCCCAAGAGGGCTTTGTCGTTCACGAAGTTAGTTCCTTTATATATGTAGCTTGCTATATCACCCGTATGCGAATCAATGCAAAGCTTTGCCAGTCCGTTGTTTATCTCAGCAGATGTCACCTTCATTCCATTCTTTTTCAATGTAGATTTTTTCTCCGACAGCACGTATTTACGCATTCCCAAAGCCGGGACATGAGATGCGAAGAATATAAGCTCTCCTGTCGAGAGTCGTTGTGATAGGACTTCTTTTCCCATATCATCGTATACACTATTTATTCCGACTGATTCTACAGCCGAGAGACGTACGAGTGATGAACGTTCCCACGAATCAGTATTGACGACAGCTCTCGTACGGCTACCTGCCCTACTTGCATCAGATACGATAGCTTGCATCAACGAATCGGTCATCGCCTTGGCTCTGTCGAAATAGCCGAATTTCACTTTAAGAATATCATCGCTGATAGGTTTCTTGTCGGGTGCCATATAGGCCCATGTATGTTCGGTACCCATTATCACATTGCGCCATGCCTCGTTTATTTTGTCATTGAAGGCACTATCTATAATATTCTTGTCATGCAGCATACATCGTAATGATTCCACTTGAATGAGTCGTTCTTTCACCTCACGTGCTTGTCCCGTATAGGCAGCTGCTGATCCTAATCCGTCTGTCCAATATTCAGTAAAATCTCCACTACGGGTTGGAATGACATCTCCATATTTGTTTGCAAAAGCTTCCATCATTTCTGTGGCACTACATATTACCATTCGAGGATAGGCATATTCTTCGTTCCAACTCTTCACTCCATCGGGCAGATCGGCATCTACAGGCGTATTGTCGGCCATGCACCAGCTCATCGGGAAGATATTGTAAGGATAGTCTTTGGCTTTCTCCAATTCGGGAAGTATATCGTCCAAATATACATCAACAAAGTTCTTGCGTGGATTATCAGTCTTGACCACTCGTAACAATTTGGTACTATCGGTTTGTCCCGCCATCAATGGCCAAAAATCTTTTCCTTTGATCCATGCTCCAGGTCCATAAGAACCAGGCTGTAGAAACAGCACCTTAGATCGTCCGTCGGAACCTTTCCACCAGAAGGGTTTGAAGTCGACAAGATGAGCTAAACCTGTTCTATCGCCTCCATTATATAGCGAGAGGAAATAAGAAATACCTAATTGATTGGCTACAGGCACTACTCCCCACGACACTCCGGGGATATCTACTTGTACAATGGTCTTTACTTTCTTTCCGGTCAGTTTTTCCAGTTCTTTACCATAACTGTATAGATGATATAGTTCTTCATCGTTGCAAGCCGACGTATTCGTATTCACATAGCTTGCGTCCACATTTATAGCACCTTTGCGTATAGCATCCAACAATCGGCGGTTCTTTTCTTCCAAATTGCTATGCAGATAACGTTCTATAGGCCATGTCACTTCCGGGTTCCATTTGAACCGGGCACCTTCTGGGTAATCTTTTGTCTTTTCAGCCAGCTCCATGGCTACGTCCAGATTGCGCTTGTGGATAAACGCTACATTGTCTTGAGTATTGGTATAACCTATATCAACGTGCGAATGAGGATAAATATAAACTGTCCAATAGCGCATCTGCGGTACAACAACCAGTTGCTGCAACTGACGTTTTCCAACGAGTAGACGTACCATAATGGTATCTGTGGTGTTCACGCCGATACCATTAGGTAAAACTATTGATATAGAATTAGCCGACAAATCCAACGGATAATATTCGGTAATGTGTTTGACTTTCACTTCGAGTTTAGCCTGCTTATTTCTGTCAGGACCATGATATTCCAATATCAATAGTCGCCCCGGATTTCCGTCAGTTCTAGACTTGTAATAGTTGGTCACTCTGAAGTCCAATATGCCATCGTAATGAGTTTTTATGGTCTCATGCGCACTTGCAGAGGCAGTGAAAAATAGTGCTCCGCATAGACAGCAGAATAAGTAGTAGACTTTTTTCATATATGTATATTATTGGCAAATTAAAGAGACAAAATTATCTGTAATCATCGTACGGAATCTCCGAACGATAGATAGTCAGTTTTCCATCGCTTACAATATCTTTGGAGTGCGGTTCAGGCATAGACAAACTCTTGCCGTCCCAATTATACCGACTGATATAACCACCTTCAGCATCATTCGGGGCAGACTCTATTAGAAACTTCTTTTCTGAATCGAATTCTATCCATAGCCATGAATATCATCCGTTCCATAAAAAGAATTGTAGGTCTCAACAAAACACCGCCCATCTGAAATCTTACTTTCATCTTAACAATAAAATTGCATGTAATTATAATATTACAAAGATATATCCTTGCTGCTAAAATATAGTGTATCGTATTATCCAATTTACTTGCACAATCTTACGATTTCGTTAATTATTGTCGATTCATTATCATGGAAATTGAATTCTTCAACCAATAGTAAGCTGTATTTCTAATAAAGGCTTCATCCTAAACTATTTTTAGAGATAGAAATACAAACAGCAACAAAAAAAATTAAAATCTATCTTTAAGAAAAATAGAAATATAATAAAAATATAAATACCCCAAAAGCATTCTTTACTTTTTTCGATACTTCTCTTCGATAACCGGCATCAGCAAGACTCACCAAGAGATGCCCATTTGCGATAATAATAGTACACCAATTCTCAAGAGGGAAAATTTGAAGGCAACATACACTATTGGCAGCCTGTTCTTACAACATAAAATATGGCATTCCATATTTTACGTAAATCATATTTTCACTTTCACTTTTGTGGTTTCTAGATTTTATTAATAATTTTCCACTGTGTTTCTTCAATCTGAGGGGAGCATTAAACGTACAAGTATTCGAACCCCAGGAACCTCGCAGTTCAACGGTTTTCAAGACCGCCGCAATCGACCACTCTGCCATCTCTCCAAAACTAAATTTAATATTGCCTTTTCTCTCAAAAGCGTTGCAAAGGTACAACTATTTTTGGTATTTCCAAATCTTTGAGGCTTTTTATTCACTAATAAATTCCTGAGGATGTAATCCCAATGGATGTGAAAAGACAAAACGTGCACCATCTTTATAAGCTGAATCTATCCATATATCACCTCCCAAAGCATTCATAATTGTTTTACAGATAGCAAGTCCTAAGCCTGTGCCCTGAATAAAGTCATTCAATTTCTTAAAACGGTCAAAAACAAGCTCTTCGTTCCCTTCAGGGATTCCTGCTCCGGTATCTGTAACTGCAAAAAAAGCCATCTGTTCCTTCTCATCTATTCTAAATTCTAAAACAATATTCCCTTTTTTTGTGAATTTATTGGAATTGGAAAGTAAATTCAGCAACACCTGCTGCAAACGATGTATATCTGTTACCAAATAAAAATTAGGATCCTGTGAATTAAAAATGAATTTCACCGGATTTTCGCAAACAGATTCAACAGAAGCAAGTGCTTCTTTGCATAAAGATGTCACATTGCATTCTTCATAAAAGAAATCTAACTTACATTTGTCCGATTCCAAACGGGAAATATCAAGGATATCGTTGATCAAACGCAAAAGAAGGTCTGTATTTGACTGAATAACCTTATTATATTCAATCACGTCTTCCTGAGCACATCCTCCCGTAGTATATTGTATAAAACCTTTTGGTGCCAAAACCGACATCTACATGGAAGAATTCAAGAGAGCGGGCCGTAATTTCCATGGGTCATGTTATGGCATTAAGCGGAGTTCGTATTTCATGGGTCATGTTAGCCAGGAAAGCTGATTTTAAACGCTCTGATTCCTCTGCTTTTTCTTTTGCTACCCGCAAATCTGCTTCTGAAACCTCCAGTTCGTCTTTTAGTTTTTTTGTACGTATTAAATAGTAAAGAGAAACAAGACAACCCGTCAGGAGTACAAAAAACACAAACGCAGCTCCCAGAACCGCACGTTCATATCGTTCAAAAAAAGATGGTTCTTCATTAACAAATACTGATTTTTCGGGCAACTTATCAACACTAATCTTCAATTCATTCAGTTTCTGAATATCGAAAGTATACTGATTAGGTATAAATTCAACATGCATTTTTTTTGTGTTATTATTCTCTAATATTTCATAAGTCCGAGAGGCCATTTCTTTACCAAGACTACGATATTGAGGAACATTACCCCCTATAGCCCAATGCCCCAACCCTATAGATGTTAAAGTAAAAGCTGGAACCTTTGGATTGGCAGCCATCATCATATAAGTAGCATTATTCATAAAATAGCCATTATTCTTATCAACTCTCCAGGTACCTAGTAAAATTACAGTATTTGAGGGCAAAGAATTGATTTGATCCACTATTGTATAGATAGAATTTTTCCTACCATCTAATAAGATGAGATCCAATTTGGGAAATAGTTTCATTTCCTTTTTCACCAGTGCCTGTAAACAGACTCCCCCATAGGTATTGTCCGTAACCAATGCAATATGCTTTGTTTTGGGATATAAATCACGTATCAGTCGCACATTCTTTTTTACGTCATACTGATAAACATATCCAGACATCTGGTATATTTGAGGAATATCCTTGAGCATATCAATACTTTTAGGCTCCCAATTCTCTAGCGAATTACTATCATGGGGAAGTATAATGGCATTCTTACTCACCATGCCACACATTATCGGAGTTTTGTGTATCAGATCATGCACTTGATTATGCATCTTATGCATATTATTATCCAGTGAAATATAGGAAGACCAGGCTTCCTGACCTAAAAGAATAATTAAAGCAGGGTGATTTTTAATGGATAGATATTTATCAAGTATCTCATTCATATTACCTTCCCATAAATATGCATCAGTAAAACTTCCGCAATTCATATTTTCAATAGCCACAGGTAATTGTCCTCCTAAGGATTTATATTCATCAATAAAAGCAGAAATATTCTTAGCTGTATTAGAAGCCTCAGGGTTATACGAACTAATAATCAAAATACAACTCTTTTGATTATTAGCGCCATAGGATCTTATTGGGAATACAATATTTAGTGCTAAAACAATATAAATTAGATAGTATATTTTAGTTTTGTCTGAGAATAGTTTTGTCATATAAATGTCATTTTAATCAGAAAACAAGGCATTCTCCATTTTTAATAATACAAATATAAGATATAAATTTAAATTTTAATACTAGTTCAACCAGCTTTTCCGATGAATAATTATTCATTAAATATATTCACCGACAAACAAATTATTTATTTTTTTACAACTAATATATATCAATAAAGAGATATAATTATAAAAAAAAATAATCTCAGGCTTCTGGTGTATAGATAAAAAGAAGTATTAAAACCTATTGTTTTAGACATTTATAAATTATATATACAAAGATACATTTCACAAAAAAATACGACCAATCATAAAATAATAATCAAGCAAAAAAATCTGTATTAAAATCGTAATTAACCAGAATGAATAAACTTCAAAATCACCAGTAGAATGAATAATAAATATACTTTTTAGATTTTATATTCCGAGAAGTAGGAAGATAACGAAAATGCAGAAAAAAACTGGAAATAAAAAAAGGCTTCACAAAATAATATTTTGTGAAGCCTTTCTATCTAAATAATGCGGAGAGATAGGGATTCGAACCCCAGGAACCTCGCAGTTCAACGGTTTTCAAGACCGCCGCAATCGACCACTCTGCCATCTCTCCAATATGTTATTTAACTATTGCTTTTCTTTAAAAGCGGTGCAAAGGTAGACAATTTATTATTATTTGCAAGAATTACGTTAAGAAAATAACACTATAACATGTATTTTTATTTATATTATAAGTTTTTTATGTTATAGAACATACTTTATCCGCTATTTATATCTAATTATTGAATAAAGATTGTAACTTTGCACTCTCAATAAGAACAAAACAACCTAAATAACTTTTATGGAATTGAATAAAACCTTTAAAGACGGAATTTGGAGCAAAGAAATTAATGTTAGAGACTTCGTTCTTACCAACATCAATCCTTACGATGGTGATGCATCATTTCTTACCGGACCAACTGAACGTACAAAAAAAATCTGGAATCTATGCCTTTCTGCAATTGCAGAAGAAAGAGCAAACAATGGCGTTCGCTCTATCGATAACAAAACCGTATCAACGATTTCTTCACATAAAGCTGGCTACATAGACAAAGAAAACGAGTTAATCGTTGGCTTGCAAACCGATGAACTTTTAAAAAGAGCTATCAAACCTTTCGGGGGCATCAATGTTGTAGCTAAAGCTTGCAAAGAATGCGGCGTTGAAGTTGATGAAAAAGTAAAAGATATCTTCACTCATTATCGTAAAACACATAACGAAGGTGTTTTTGATGTATATACAGACGAAATTCGTTCATTCCGCTCACTGGGTTTCTTAACAGGTTTACCTGATAATTATGCTCGCGGCCGTGTTATTGGTGACTATCGTCGTATGGCTCTTTATGGTCTAGACAGACTTATTGCAGCTAAGATTGAAGATCTTCACAATCTTACAGGACCAATGGATGAAGCACGTATCCGTTTACGTGAAGAGGTTAAAGAACAGATCAAAGCTCTGAACGAAATGAAAGTGATGGGCGAATATTACGGATTAGATCTTTCTCGCCCTGCATATACTGCTCAGGAAGCCGTTCAATGGGTATACATGGCTTATCTGGCTGCTGTAAAAGAGCAAGACGGAGCTGCTATGTCTCTTGGAAATGTTTCTTCTTTCCTTGATATCTACATTGATTACGAATTATGTCAGGGAACTATTGACGAATCATTTGCTCAGGAATTGATTGACCAGTTTGTAATTAAGTTACGTATGGTTCGTCACCTTAGAATGAGTTCTTACAATGATATCTTTGCCGGTGACCCAACATGGGTAACTGAATCACTTGGTGGTCGTTTTAACGACGGTCGTCATAAAGTAACAAAGACTTCTTTCCGTTTCTTACAGACATTATATAATTTAGGAGCTTCTCCAGAACCAAACTTAACAGTTCTTTGGTCGCCTGAATTACCAGAAGGATTCAAAGATTTCTGTGCAAAAGTTTCTATAGATACTTCATCTATCCAGTATGAAAATGACGACTTAATGCGTGCCGTTCGTCACAGTGACGATTACGGAATTGCTTGTTGCGTTTCTTTCCAGGATATAGGTCGCCAGATTCAGTTCTTCGGAGCACGTACCAACTTGGCAAAAGCATTATTGCTTGCAATCAATGGAGGACGATGTGAAAATACCGGAACATTAATGGTTAAGGGTATTCCTGCTTTGAAAAGCGATGTACTTAACTTTGATGAAGTGATGGCTAATTATAAGCTTGTATTGAAAGAAGTTGCTCGTGTATATAATGACGCGATGAACATTATTCACTACATGCACGATAAGTATTACTACGAAAAGGCTCAGATGGCTCTTATTGATACCAATCCTCGTATCAACTTAGCTTACGGTGCTGCCGGATTATCTATTGCTGCCGATTCACTTTCTGCCATTAAATTCGCAAAGGTTACTGCCCGCCGCAATGAACTTGGTCTGACTGAAGGCTTTGATATTAACGGAGAATTCCCTTGCTACGGAAATGATGACGATAAAGTAGATACTTTAGCTGTAGACCTGACTCACTATTTCAGTGAAGAACTTAGCAAGCTTCCTATCTACAAGAATGCCCGCCCAACTCTTTCTATTCTTACAATTACTTCAAATGTAATGTATGGTAAAAAGACTGGTGCTACTCCTGACGGACGTAAGAAAGGTATGGCTTTCGCTCCGGGTGCAAACCCAATGCACGGACGTGATCAGAAGGGTGCTATCGCTTCTCTTACATCTGTAGCTAAGATTAATTACGATGATGCTCAGGATGGAGTAAGTAATACATTCTCTATTGTTCCTAAATCACTTGGTGTAACAGCTGAAGATCGTGTTGAGAACCTTGTATCAATGATGGATGGTTACTTCAGTAAAGGTGCACACCACTTGAATGTGAATGTACTTAACCGTGAAATGCTGGAAGATGCAATGGAACATCCTGAAAACTATCCACAGCTTACAATTCGTGTATCTGGTTATGCTGTAAACTTTGTCAGCCTGAGCCGCGAACACCAGTTGGAAGTTATTTCAAGAAGTTTCCACTCAAAGATGTGATAATAAAAAGATGATCAACGTTCATTCATATGAATCTATGGGAACCTTCGACGGTCCCGGTCTGCGATTGGTAGTATTCCTGCAAGGATGCAACTTTCGCTGCAAGTACTGTGCCAATCCTGATACAATTACTCTGAAAGGCGGCAAGCCAACAGAGATTGAAGAGATTGTGCGTATGGCTCTCAGTCAGAAGGCTTTCTTCGGAAAGAAAGGCGGCATCACCTTTAGCGGTGGCGAGCCTACTCTTCAGGCAAAGGAACTGATTCCTTTATTCCGCAGACTCAAGGAAGAAGGAATACATATTTGTCTGGATTCCAATGGAGGAAATATGAATGATGATGTGAAAGAACTTCTTTCGCTAACGGATCTGGTTCTTTTAGATATAAAGGAATTCAATCCCGATCATCACATGATACTTACAGAACGCAGCAATGCTCAGACTCTGAGCACTGCTGCTTATCTGGAAGAAAATAAACGCCCAATGTGGCTTCGCTATGTATTGGTTCCCGGATACAGTGATTTCGAGGAAGATATCATTGCTCTGTGCGAACATTTCAAGTCTTATTCCATTATTCAGCGCATTGAAATACTTCCTTATCACACGCTGGGCAAGCATAAATATGAAGCTTTAAAGAAGCCTTACCTACTGGAAGAGGTAAAAGAAAATACTCCAGCCCAACTGGAGCATGCACGGGAACTATTCTCCCGTTATTTCTCTGAGGTTTATGTAAATTGAATATTTCTTGGCTGAACAAAGATATAGTTGTATTTTTGTCGCAGAATTATTCAAGATAACATAGATGATATATCCCCATAACTTTGAACAGAAGATAGGATTCGACACCATTCGTGAATTACTGAAGGTAAAATGCCTTAGTACACTTGGCGAAGAACGTGTGGACAATATGAGTTTCACCGATCAATTTGCCGGGATTGAGGAACAATTGTGCCGGGTAACGGAATTTGTTCGCATCATTCAGGAAGAGGACGGATTCCCGGACCAATACTTTTTTGATGTGCGTCCTTCTCTAAAGAAGATTCGCATTGAAGGTACGTATCTGGACGAGCAGGAAGTATTCGATCTTCGCCGTTCACTGGAAACCATTCGCGACATCGTGAAGTTTCTCGACCGTGAAGATGATGAAGATTCAACTGTGCCCTACCCTCACCTGAAAAGTCTTGCCGGAGACATTGCCGTGTTTCCACAACTTATTGGCAAGATTGATCAGATTCTGAACAAATATGGGAAGATTAAAGATAATGCTTCTACGGAATTATCCCGTATCCGAAGGGAATTAAACAGTACAATGAGCGGAATATCCCGCAGCCTTAACGCTATTCTTCGGAATGCTCAAAGCGAGGGGTATGTGGATAAGGACGTAACGCCTACCATGCGCGACGGACGATTGGTGATTCCTGTTGCTCCGGGATTGAAACGCAAAATCAAAGGTATCGTTCATGACGAATCCGCCAGCGGAAAAACTGTATTCATTGAACCTGCCGAAGTTGTGGAGGCAAACAACCGGATTAGGGAGTTAGAAGGGGAAGAACGAAGAGAAATTATCCGAATCCTGGTTGAATTTTCCAAATTGCTACGTCCTTCCGTTCCTGAAATTCTTCAAAGTTATGAGTTCCTTGCTGAGATTGATTTTATTCGTGCCAAGGCACATTTTGCAATACAGATCAATGCCATCCAACCAGCTTTGGAAGATAAGCAGCTTATTGACTGGACCGATGCGGTTCACCCGTTGCTGCAGCTATCTTTAGCGAAGCATGGCAAGAAGGTAGTGCCGCTGGAACTGGAACTAAACAAGAAACAACGTATACTTATCATATCCGGCCCAAATGCCGGTGGTAAATCGGTCTGTCTTAAAACCGTTGGTTTGCTGCAATACATGCTGCAATGCGGTATGCCTGTACCGCTCCACGAGCGGAGTCATGCCGGAATATTCAGCAATATCTTTATTGATATTGGCGATGAGCAGTCTATTGAGGACGATTTAAGTACATATAGTTCGCATCTGCTGAACATGAAAAACATGATGAAGGGATGCAATGCTCAAAGTCTTATCCTTATTGACGAGTTTGGTGGTGGTACAGAACCACAGATTGGCGGTGCAATCGCAGAATCCGTCCTGAAACGTTTCAATGAAAAAGAGACTTTCGGGGTTATTACTACGCACTATCAGAATCTGAAACATTTCGCTGAAGATCATGAAGGGGTGGTTAATGGAGCCATGCTCTACGACCGTCACCTGATGCAGGCACTTTTCCAACTCCAGATTGGTAATCCGGGTAGCTCTTTCGCTGTAGAAATTGCACGAAAGATCGGACTTCCGGAAGAAGTAATCGCAGATGCTTCTGAGATTGTGGGAAGTGAGTACATTAATGCGGATAAATACCTGCAGGACATTGTACGCGATAAGCGATACTGGGAGAATAAACGTCAGAATATCCGCCAGCGTGAGAAGCAGATGGAGGACACCATTGCTCGCTATCAGGCAGAGATAGAGGATCTGAACCATTCACGCAAAGAGATTATCCGCCAGGCAAAGGAGGATGCAGAGCGCTTATTATCTGATTCAAACGCAAAGATTGAAAATACGATCCGTCTGATCAAGGAGGCTCAGGCAGAGAAAGAGCAGACAAGACTGATACGTAAGGAGTTGAGCGACTTTAAGGAATCAATTGATGAAGTAGGTTCCAAAGAACATGAGGAGAAGATTGCCCGCAAAATGGAGAAACTCCGTGAGAAACAAGGTAGGAAGAAGGAGAAAAAGAGCTCTCCGGAGAAGGTTGTCCACAAAGAAGTGAAAGTTGAGCCGCTTACTCCAGGCTGTCCGGTAAAAATTAAAGGGCAGACATCCGTGGGCGAACTGCTTGATGTTAACGGAAAGAATGCAGTGGTAGCCTTTGGAATGATCAAAACATCGATTAAGCTCGAAAAGCTGGAACGTGCAACTGGTCAGCAACCTAAGAAGGAACAGAAAAGTACGTTTGTAAGCTCGCAAACTCAGGATGAGATGTATGAAAAGAAACTGCACTTCAAGCAAGACATCGATGTTCGCGGCATGAGAGGCGACGAGGCTTTGCAGGCTGTGACCTATTTCGTAGACGATGCTATTCAGATTGGCGTAGGCAGGGTTCGCATTCTTCACGGAACGGGAACCGGTATTCTGCGTAAGCTAATCCGGCAATATCTGGAAACAGTGAGTGGCATTGCCCATTTTCAGGACGAACATATACAATTTGGCGGAGCCGGAATTACAGTTGTTGATTTGGAATAAACTAAAAACGCTTTATGATTCAGACCTGATATTTCCTATTCAGGCCTGACATCAGCAATATAAAATTATATTCTGGCGGGATAAAGTCTGTTTCCCCTTTTGTATTTTCCTACCACTCGCCTTCTTTTATCTGTTATTCACCATACATTTTTATCTTCTTGTACAAAAGATTGTTTTCTTTTGTACAAAAGAATTAATTGTTCTGTACAGAAGAATGCAATCTTTTGTACAAGGAAAAACAAATATATACTGAAAGAATATACAAACAAAGCCGAAAGATTCTTGTTCTATCAAACAAAAACATTACTTTTGTTTAAGAGATTATACAAAAGTAATAGGATCAATATGAAGAATAATCTGCTAAGTGAAAAATTAACTTATATGGGAGAAAGCAACACTCCCACCCACCTGCATCTCTGTACCTATAATGAAACGGAAACTCATGAATTTTCGGGGGACAAATTCGATGAAATCAAAGATAAGATAGAAGAAAACAAAATCAGCTGGCTGCAGATACATGGATTGCAGAATACAAACCTGGTACGTGAAATAGGAGAGTTTTTTAATATAAACTTTCTGGTGATACAAGATATACTGAATCCTCACCATCCTACAAAAATAGAAGAATATGACAACCACCTTGTTCTTGTTCTGAAGCTCTTCAAACTGGATAAGAATGACCAGCTACTTAAACAACAGCTTTGTATCATTCAGGGAAAAAACTTTGTGCTTTCATTCTTCGAAGACGAGAATTCATTCTTTAATGACGTGATAACTGCCATTCAGAATAATATACTCAAGATTCGAAACAGAGAGAGCGATTATCTGTTAAGTGTGCTCTTAAACGATGTGATGGCTAATTATCGGAACACAATATCCTCTGTGGAAGATTCGCTAGAAGAAATGGAAACCCGTCTGCTCACTATTACATCCGCCAGCGATATTGGTATAAGAATTCAAACAAGCCGCCGCCAGTATATGCGCGTGAAGCGGGCTGTATTACCACTCAAGGATCAATACAGTAAATTACTCCTCAGCGATAATGAGCTACTTCACAAAGCAAACAGGTTGTTCTTTAATGATGTCAACGACCATCTGCAGTTTGTGCTTCAAACGATAGAAATCTGTCGGGAAACACTCTCCTCATTGGTCGATCTTTATATATCCAACAACGATTTACGAATGAACGATATTATGAAGCGACTGACAGTTGTTTCCACTATATTCATTCCGCTAACCTTTCTCGTAGGAGTATGGGGAATGAACTTTAAATCTATGCCCGAGCTAGACTGGAGATATGGTTACCTTACCGCATGGATTATTATGATAATCGTAGGATTTATAGGTTTTAGGTTTTTCAAGAAAAAGAAATGGTATTAAAAAACAAAACACAGGATTAACATAAATGAAATCTATTAAAGAATTATACCGGATTGGGAATGGCCCTTCAAGTAGTCATACTATGGGTCCCAAGAAGGCTGCCGAGCTTTTTCTTGTACGCCATCCAGAGGCTGCTTCTTTCAAAGTAACTTTATATGGAAGTCTTGCTGCAACGGGGAAAGGTCACTTTACTGATGCAGCTATTATTGCGGTGCTTAAACCACACGCTCAAGTGGAAATCATCTGGCAACCAAAGATCTTTCTCCCATTTCATCCCAATGGAATGACTTTTGAAGCTATCGGTAATGATGGTAATAAGATAGAAAGCTGGACGGTTTACAGCATAGGAGGAGGCGCGCTTGCCGAAGAAGATAGTGGCGAGATTGGAGGCGATAACAGAGAAATCTACCAAATGAACACGATGCAGGAGATACTGAACTGGTGCGAAGTGAGCGGAAAAAGTTACTGGGAGTATGTGCAAGAGTGCGAAGACAGTGATATATGGGAGTACTTAGCAAAAGTATGGGACACCATGAAAGCAACTATCAAACGTGGACTGGAGCAGGAAGGAGTTTTGCCCGGACCATTAAACCTTCGCAGAAAAGCGGCAACCTACTTTATCCGTTCAAGCGGATACAAACAATCGCTTCGTTCCCGCGGATTAGTCTTCGCATACGCACTGGCAGTAAGTGAAGAAAACGCTTCGGGAGGAGTAATTGTGACTGCTCCCACTTGCGGATCGTGTGGAGTAGTTCCGGCTGTTCTCTATCATTTGCAGGAAAGCCGCGAATTCAGTGACGCAAGAATCCTGCGTGCCCTGGCTACAGCCGGATTAGTTGGAAATATAGTAAAAACAAATGCTTCCATCTCCGGAGCAGAAGTAGGCTGCCAAGGTGAAGTTGGTGTAGCTTGTGCCATGGCTTCAGCAGCAGCCAACCAGCTCTTCGGTGGAAGTCCGGCACAAATAGAATATGCAGCCGAGATGGGATTGGAGCATCACTTGGGCATGACATGTGATCCTGTTTGTGGTCTGGTACAAATTCCATGCATCGAGCGCAATGCCTACGCTGCTGCCAGAGCTCTGGACGCCAATATCTATTCATCCTTTACAGATGGTATTCACCGTGTATCCTTCGACAAAGTAGTACAAGTTATGAAACAAACGGGACATGACTTACCTTCCTTATACAAGGAAACCGGAGAAGGCGGACTTGCAAAAGATTACAAGCAGATGTAATCATGAAAAAATACTAGTGGATAAAAAAAGAGAATATCTTTATCATATTTATTTCTGTCCGGTAAAACTCTAAAATACATAAAGAACCATCCGAATATCAGATTATTCTCTCTTTTTTAGAATCAACAATACGTACTTTATCGGTGGTTTACAAAAAACAGGCACATTAGAATATTCTATTGTGCCTGTTTTATATACGAGAGAGAAAATCTTATCTAAAAATGATTTTCTTCATTATATTAAGAATTTGTATCCTCTTCATCAGTTTTCTTGTGTTTACGTTTTCTCTTCTTTCCTTCCTTATCATCATCTCCGTAGCCATAGCCGTAACCATAGCCATAGCCATAACCGTAGCCATAACCTCTACGACCAGCATCAACTCCATTAACCAAAAGAGACATATTTGTCAGTTTGTTATTATCCATAATCTCATTAGCAAACTTAAGAGCCACTTTGCTTGTACTGTTAACACGACAAACATATGCAGTAGCATCAACCACACGGTTAAGAATTAATGTATCCGAAACCAAACCTGTAGGAGCTGAATCAACAATAATAAAATCAAATTGTTCCCGAAACTGTTCAAAAGCTTTATCCAAGGTATCTTTAACCAACTGTTCCGATGGATTTGGTGGAACAGGTCCTGCAGGCAAAGCATAAAGATTAGGATGAACTCCTGAAGGAACGATCAAGCTATCCAGATCTTTCTCAAAGCCTGATAAATAATTAGTAATACCATTCTTAACATTCAGGTTAAGATATTCAGCCATACGAGGTTTTCTAATATCCAATCCTATAATTAGTACCTTTTTATTTAAAAGGGCCAAACTAATAGCTGTATTCAAACTGGCAAACGTTTTTCCTTCTCCAGGCTGAGTTGAAGTAAACAGAATGACTTTTTTATCTGCCCCCAACATAAATAAGAGATTAGTTCGTAAGGCACGGAATGATTCTGCTATTGAAGAATTATCATTTTCCTTTACTACGATATTGGACTCTTCTCCATGATTAGGAATTTCAGCCAAAAATGGAAGTCTGCTAATCTTATCAATATCTGCCCGTGAACGGATCTTATATTGGAACAGTTCACTAATATAAACAATCACTACTGGAATAACAATTCCAAGAATAAATGCTACCAGATAAATGATAGAACTTTTTGGAGAGACAGGAGCATCTGAAGCTAAGGGCTCATCTATTATCTTAGCGCTATTAGCACTAGCTGCTAAAGAAAGAGAATTTTCTTCACGCTTTTGAAGCAACATTTCAAATAAGTTAGCCTTAATTTGTTGCTGACGAGAAATCTCAGTAAATTCACGTTCCTGAGTAGGACCTTTCTGTATTTGACCATTATACATTCGGGCTTGATGGTTAATATCATTCCTGGTAATAAGCAATCCTTTGTGTACACTGGAAATTGCAGAATTGATACTTCCACGCAACGCATCAATTTTTCCGCTAATTGCAACAACTGAAGGGTTGTTTTCTGATGCTGTGCGCAACAAGCGCTCACGTTCCAGCACTGTTTTATTATATTCACTAATAGTAGCAACTAAAGTTGGATCCTCAATCCCCACATTACTTGGAACTAAAGAATATTTATTAGCCTTGTTGCTGACATGTTTCTGCAAATAGTTTACTAAATTAAGCTGCGTTTCTGCTTCAACTAATTTCTTTTCATATTCGTTACTATTTTGCAGGGTCAAATCAGCATCCGTTTCTAAGTTTGTCATTTTCTGACTACGCTTATAATTTTCTACAGTCTTCTCTGCTGAGCCAAGTTCTTTATCAATAACAGCAATACGATCATCAATAAAGAGTTTAGTATTCAAGGCAACTTTATTTTTATCTTCCATTGCATCGAGGTTATATACTTCGACCAGCTTCCTAAGGAAATCCTCACCACGTTTACGATTAGTTTCAGATAGAGAAATATTCACCACTGATGTTGTTTTAGAAGTAGGAGCAACAGAAAGTCTTCCTAAGTAACCTTTAGCTACATTAATAGGTCTATTAATGTGTACTCCAATCTCACTATTCAAAATCGGTGTATTCGGACGGTATGAAACAGTTAAATCCCCCACTGATGTTCTAAGCAAAGCTGGAAGATTATGCAATGTTGTATTAACAACTTCACCATTAACCAAACCATCTATTTTCATGCTTCTATCAGCATTTATAGTCGTATTCAAAGCAATACTACCAGGCAAAGTATCAAGTGCAGCAGGATCCATTTTTATTTCTATAGGGCTATTTAAATAAAGCTCAGAAGAAGAAATGCGCCCTTTCACAGTATAAGAAGTGTGTAACCCTAAAGCGTTCACAACTGATTTAATAGTTGATTTTGATTTTAGAACCTCTATTTCGTTATCAACATTATTTTCACCACCCAGCAGTCCCATTCCTTCGAATACAGAAAGCTCACTAGTTCCATTTCCACCCTTTTTATCATCTTTGATAATAATAGCAGCAGAAACATTATAGACTGGAGTAGTGTACTTCAAATAAACAAAAGCTATTGCTAAGCAAACGATAATTGATACCAAGAACCATTTCCAATAGGAAAGGTATTTGAATAGAAGTTCTTGAATATTGATTTCCTCTGACTGGTTATCTGTACCAATCTTATTAATTTCTTCAGACATACGATTTGTTATTTATAAACTTAGTGTTTGTTTTTTATAAAGTCTCTTACTTAAGAATGGTTACCATTAAACCTGCTAATGAAACAAGTATTGAAGTAGTAGATATTAGAATACTCGTCATCGAACCAATATCTGATCCCTGTGCTTTTGCTTTATTGGGTTGAACATAAACTACATCATTCTGCTGTAAATAGAAATAAGGAGAAAAAATAATATTCTTATCATTCAGGTTTAACACAACAATTTGCTTCTGACCATTTTCTTTTTCCCTGATTATTTTCACATTCTCTCTTATACCGTAAACAGTAAGATCTCCTGCAAGTGACAATGCTTCAAATATATTAATTTTTTCATTTTCAACAGTATAAGTACTAGGTCGGGCAACTTCACCCAAAACCGAAATCTTATAATTAATTAACCGAACCGTTACAATTGGATCTTCTTTTAAATACTGTTTTAGTTTATTCTTAAGCAATTCCTCTGCTTCCGTTTTTGTTAATCCACCAAATTTGATTAATCCTAATACTGGGAAGTTAACTTTACCTTCATTATCAACCAAATAAGTCTGCATAGCAGGTTGTGTCGTTAAATTCTTAGCTGCAGAAATAGGAGAAGGCACTGTTAGATTGAATGGGTATGCATCTTCTGGATTTGTGATTGTACTAACAGTAATTGTAAGCAAATCCTTAGGCATAATTCTCGC
This sequence comes from uncultured Bacteroides sp., assembly GCF_963678425.1. Lineage (NCBI taxonomy): Bacteria > Pseudomonadati > Bacteroidota > Bacteroidia > Bacteroidales > Bacteroidaceae > Bacteroides > uncultured Bacteroides sp. The sequence continues at coordinate 684,550 of NZ_OY782854.1, read as the reverse complement.
ATCATATAAAACAGCGCTTTTTGCATAATCTTCTGTAGTGAATTTTTCCGACTCTTTCAAATAAGGAACATTCTTATAAGAAGAACATGCAGATAAACCAATTACAGCCAGCAATAAAAGAATAATGTGATTTTTTCGCGTCATGATTTAGTATTCTAATTTTTCAGAAATTAATATAGGTGCAAAGATAGCAATTACATCTGATTTTTTACATCATTTTAACAATATATTATTATTCAGATTGTCACTTTCTCCTACTAATAACTATTTAACACTTTAGTAAAAAAAAGGTTTAGTTATAATTAAAAAAAATATAATATAATTCACATAGAAATTTCTACAACAATATATATTCTAATGTGACTGAATATTTATTTTTCTACTTTAACTGTCAAAACACGCTTGTTACTTATTACTTTAACAATATAAACGCCGCGAGCAGAAACTTATATCATCTTCTTGCCAGCCACTTTTTGTGAAGTAATTAAAATTCCGTATGAGCTATAAATACAAACAACAGTTCTCTGTGCAAAACGTTTGAATTCCCTCACTTGGATAAACAAAAACAAAAGCCAATCTGTCGATTGAAATCAGTCCATAGATTACCGTACGTCCTCAGAACATAATCTTTAATAATCATAAGAAACTTCGTTTTCAAAGAAGCCTTATTCTTTCAGCATTATTATAATATCCAGAAGATGTATGAGCAAAAATTCCATTAACAAAAAGGAACTAGAAGAATAAAATTTGCAATTCCCAGACAAAACAGACTTATCTTAAAATATCATTTTCTAATTTTTATCTTCAGAATAAGCCTCTTCCATCAGTTCTTCTTTTGCCATACTCATGGAACCGTCTGATGCAATAGTAATTCTGATGGGGAAATAGAGATCAGTTTGAGGATAACAAACACTTGCTGCAAAGTTTAATCCACTGGCAGTTACTTTATCAAAAACCAAGCCTTCCAAAATAGAATGTGATAGAAAATCTTCAGGTACAACAGAAGAAAAACTCTTTTTAGTAAAGGTTTTACTAAATATTTTAGTTCTATTATCAAGAGTTATCCGAAGAGATATTTTATTATCCATGAACCATTCACCAGCTTCAGTCTTAATACGCTGAAGAGAGTCACTCGCAACCCGATGAATAGCTATGTGATAAGATTTTCCTTTCATCACAATTTTTTGTTCATTTTTTGATTCCTGCATTTGCCGTATTCCTGCAGAATCAACACTATCTGCAGCCAACGTCTCTTTTTTTTCTTGCTTATTATTTTTGTTATGACAAGCCGACATACCTAGTAAAAAGATCGGCAAAAGGAGATAAGGGATTATTCGTTTCATTTGTTTATTCTTTTACAATTTACAAAGAAACAAAAAGCACTGGAATTATACAAATAAAAGGCCGGGTAATTCACATCATCCGACCTTTAGTAAAAACTAAAATTAAACTAACCTTTTATTTATGTATGAAAAACACAAGTCTGCATTTGTTCTATCTTAAATAAAGACACAAAAACAAGTACAAGGTTTAATTGCATTAAAAGAAATTTTTTCCACTTTGAATGATAATCTATACATTTTCTATAATCAGCACATCATGTCCTCTGATGCTACTCATAAAAAAGAGCATAAAGCTAAATTATATTGCTCTTCGCATAGCTGATTCTTAATCTAGTTTCATTCTTAAGTTATTCCCTATATATTCAAACTTAAATAAAAATGCAAAAAGCCCAACATTTATTCGCCATATTTAAAAATAATATATAATTTTGTAAGCATCAAACTAATTAAAGAACACATTATGAGTAATAAAACCAAGAGATTCATACTCCCGGAAGAAGAGATTCCACATTACTGGTACAATATTCAGGCTGACATGGTTAACAAGCCACTACCGCTTCTTCATCCTGGAACAAAACAACCACTTAAGGCAGAAGATCTATACCCTATCTTTGCTGAGGAACTGTCAAGACAAGAACTAAATCAGACAGATGCATGGATTGAAATACCCGAAGAAGTACGCGAACTTTATAAGAATTACCGTAGCACCCCACTAGTACGTGCTTACGGTCTGGAAAAAGCATTGGGTACACCAGCTCATATCTATTTCAAGAACGAAAGTGTCAGCCCGGTTGGTTCCCATAAGTTAAACTCTGCACTTGCTCAGGCATATTATTGCAAGAAAGAAGGCGTTACAAATATAACCACTGAAACCGGTGCCGGACAATGGGGAGCAGCTCTTTCTTATGCTGCAAAAGCTTTCGGACTGGAACTTGCTGTTTATATGGTAAAGGTTAGCTACGAGCAAAAACCTTACCGCCGCTCAATTATGCAGACTTTCGGAGCACAAGTTACAGCTTCGCCTTCAATGTCTACCCGTGCCGGAAAAGACATTCTGACTAAGTTTCCTAACCATCCAGGTTCACTTGGTACTGCAATCTCTGAGGCAATAGAATTAGCTACAACGACTCCCAACTGTAAATATGTGCTTGGTTCAGTATTAAACCAAGTATCACTTCATCAAACAGTAATTGGTCTGGAAGCTGAAAAACAAATGCAGATGGCTGGCGAATATCCAGACATAGTTATTGCTTGTTTTGGAGGTGGATCCAATTTCGGCGGTATTGCATTCCCTTTCATGCGTCACAATATTCTTGAAGGAAAGAAAACAAGATTTATTGCAGCTGAACCAGCATCTTGTCCAAAACTGACAAGAGGTAAATTCCAGTATGATTTTGGCGATGAAGCAGGATATACTCCCCTATTGCCTATGTTCACTCTGGGACATGACTTTACTCCGGCAAATATCCATGCAGGTGGTCTTCGCTATCATGGTGCTGGAACAATTGTTTCTCAACTGATTAAAGACGGATTAATGGAAGCTGTTGATTTGCAACAGCTCGATACATTCAAAGCCGGTTGCTTATTCGCACAAACAGAAGGAATTATTCCGGCTCCGGAATCCTGTCACGCTATTGCGGCAACCATACTGGAAGCCAACAAATGCAAGGAAACCGGTGAAGAAAAAGTTATCCTCTTTAATCTTTCCGGTCACGGGCTGATAGATATGACAGCTTATGACAAATATCTTTCAGGAGATCTGGTTAATTACTCACTAAGTGATGAAATAATTGCTGAAAATCTTGAAAAGATTGGAAGTCTTGCTTAACTCACTTAAACTCTAATAATTAACTTTGCGAGCAATAAACCACCCTTAAAAAGGGAATCGTTTTATTGCTCGCATTTGGTTATTATGCTTTATTATTTCTTTTATTAAGTATAAACAACTCTTTGCCGTAAACAGCATCGCCAATACAACAAATCTGCACTTCGGAACGTTATTGATTATCGACTTGATTCTTTGCTTTGCTGCAATTGGTCTATAAGCGTCAGCATCATTTAAAATGAAAACCGTAGAATTATTGAATTGAATAAAACAAAATAATATAAAATGAAATATATAGGAGCACATGTAAGTGCATCGGGCGGAGTGGAGTTTGCCCCGGTTAATGCATATGAGATTGGAGCAAATGCTTTTGCTCTTTTTACGAAAAATCAACGTCAGTGGGTATCCAAGCCGCTTACTTCCGAAAGTATAAAACTGTTTAAGGAGAATTGTGAGAAATATGATCTAAAAACTGATTATATCCTTCCGCACGACAGTTACCTTATTAACCTTGGGCATCCGGAAGAGGAAGGATTACAAAAAAGCCGTGCAGCTTTCCTCGATGAAATGCAACGTTGCGAACAACTTGGATTAAAACTACTAAACTTCCACCCGGGAAGTCACCTGAGTAAAATTACTCCGGAAGAATGTCTCAGCAGAATTGCCGAATCTATCAATATTGTTTTAGATAAGACCAAAGGAGTGACCGCGGTTATTGAAAATACTGCCGGACAAGGAACAAATATGGGTAATGAGTTCTGGCAGTTGAATTATATTATTGATCGTGTGGAAGACAAAGAACGTGTGGGAATCTGCATCGATACTTGCCATACTTTTACTGCCGGTTATGATTTTCTGGATAAAGAAAACTATGAGAAAGTTTTCAGAGATTTTGATGAAGCCGTTGGCTTTAGTTATTTGCGCGCCATCCATCTTAACGATTCCAAGAAAGCACTCGGCACACGGGTTGACCGTCATGACAATATAGGAAAAGGATTTATCGGGTTAGAGTTCTTTCAACAGTTAATGAAAGATCCTCGCTTTGAGAACATGCCTATTATTCTTGAAACGCCCGACGAAACTCTTTGGAAAGAAGAAATAGCTCTACTAAGAAGCTTTGAATAAATAATAAATAAAGAAGAAATAAGGATCTTAGTCTGAAGATCTTAACTAGTCCTAAATAACCGTTACAGGTTTCTGTGACAAAAATACGAATAAGAAAAGAGAAGTTGAGCCCTTTCACCAGCTTCTCTTTTCTCATCTTTACATATCGATGTACAATAAGACATGTAAAAGAATTCTTTTACAAACCTGCTATTATAATCATCTATATCTTTGTTTCATTAAAAAATTAATCCTTAAACCGATGAAACATATTTTTCTATACTTTCTGATCGTGCTTTTATTGCCAACACAAAGTTTTGCAAATAAGCAAATATTCAACGAAAATACAAGAGCCAGATATAACTTCAATCCAGGATGGCTGCTTTATGCAGGTGACTCCATTGGAGCGGAACAAGAAAAATTTGATGATTCTTCATGGAAAAAGATAGCTTTACCTCATGCATTCAATGAAGACGATGCGTTTAAGGTTGCAATCGATAAACTTACTACAGGAATTGTATGGTACCGAAAGCATTTTAAATTGCCTCATTCAGCTAAAGGAAAGAAAGTCTTCATTGAGTTTGAAGGCATTCGCCAAGGAGGAGAGTTCTATCTGAATGGCAAGGCCATTGGCATTCATGAGAATGGAATTATGGCTTGTGGATTTGATATCTCAGATCTGGTAAACTTTGGAAAGAAAGAAAATATTATTGCCGTAAGAATAGATAACTCCTGGAACTATAAAGAGAAAAAGACCGGCAGTAATTTTCAATGGAACGATAAGAACTTTAATGCCAATTATGGAGGCATACCTAAAAATGTTGTGCTTCACATAACTCCGAAAATATATCAAACTCTCCCACTCTATAGTAATTTACAAACAACCGGGACATACATTTATGCCAGGGACATTGACGTAAAAGAACAATCAGCCTTAATCTGTGCTGAGTCTGAAATAAAAAATGAAACTGGAAAAACTCAGGAAATATCATTCGAAGCAATTATTGAGGATATTAACGGCAAAATTATAAAAGAAATTAAAGGAGAAAAGAAAATATTACCAGCAGGAGAAAAAACTTTGATTAAAGCCAATGGCAAAGTTAGCGGGCTTCACTTCTGGAGTTGGGGGTATGGCTATCTATATAATGTATATACCGTTCTGCGAATAGATGGAAAAGTTGTAGACGTAGTAAAGACACGAACAGGCTTTCGCAAAACAAAATTCGAGAAGGGAATGGTTTATCTGAACGACCGTGTTCTTCAGATGAAAGGTTATGCACAAAGAACCAGCAATGAATGGCCTTCAGTAGGCATGTCCGTACCAGCTTGGTTAAGCGACTTCAGTAATTCACTGATGGTAAAAAGTAATGCTAATCTGGTTAGATGGATGCATATCACTCCCTGGAAACAAGATGTTGAATCATGTGACAGAGTGGGACTAATACAAGCCATGCCTGCCGGAGATTCAGAAAAAGACATCACGGGCAGAAGATGGGAACAACGAAAAGAGGTAATGAGAGATGCCATTATTTACAATCGCAACAATCCCAGCATATTATTTTATGAGTCCGGCAACAAAGGGATTTCCGAAGATCACATGAAAGAGATGAAAGCGATCAGAGATATGTACGACCCATACGGTGGAAGGGCTATTGGTTCACGCGAAATGCTGGATAGTAAAACTGCCGAATATGGAGGTGAAATGCTTTATATAAACAAAAGTGCACACCATCCAATGTGGGCAATGGAATACTCGCGGGATGAAGGGTTACGTAAATACTGGGATGAATTTACTCCTCCTTATCATAAGAATGGAGCAGGTCCTTTATATAAAGGGCAAGATGCATTCGATTATAACCGCAATCAGGATTCTCATGCCATTGAGGATATTATCCGTTGGTATGATTATTACCGTGAACGTCCGGGAACTGGTGAACGTGTCAGTTCGGGGGGAGTAAACATTGTCTTTTCTGATTCCAATACACATTTCCGCGGAGAAGAGAATTATAGAAGAAGCGGTGAGGTTGATGCCATGAGATTACCAAAAGACGGTTTCTTTGTTCATCAGGTAATGTGGGACGGATGGGTTGACATTGAAAAGTCACACACTCATATCATTGGTCACTGGAATTATGCTCCACAAGTAAAGAAAGACATTTATGTAGCCTCAACAGGAAACAAAGTTGAACTGATTCTCAATGGGAAATCTCTGGGATATGGCGAGCAAAGCTACCAGTTCTTATTTACGTTCAAGAATGTACAATGGGAAAAGGGAAATTTAGTTGCTGTTTCTTACAACAAAGACGGAAAAGAAATCAGTCGTGATGAACTTCACACAGCCGGTGTTCCTTATGCCATCCACATAAAAAGCTACGAGAATCCAGACGGATTAATTGCTAATGGCTCCGACATGGCTTTGATTGAATTTGAAGTTGTGGATAAAGAGGGAAACAGATGTCCTACAGCAAATAACCTTGTCTCTTTCAGTTTAGACGGGCCGGCCGAATGGCGTGGAGGTATTGCACAAGGAAAAGATAATTATATTCTGGCAAAAGAACTTCCGGTGGAATGTGGAGTAAACCGTATTTTAATCCGCACCTTTACGAATGCAGGAAAGATAAACATAACAGCCTCATCTGAAGGATTGCAAGCAGCATCTGTTTCTTTAATTTCTAAAACGATAAAACAGAAAAACGGTCTCTCCAAATATTTCCAGGCAGAACACCTACCCTCTTACCTTGACAGAGGAGAAACACCTTCCTCTCCTTCATATACTGTAAGCAGAACACCTATTCACATTCTGAAAACTACAGCTGGAAGCAATGAAGAGAAAGCATTTCTTAGCTTTGATGATAATGAAGAATCGGAATGGATCAGTAATGGTGAACAGGGAAAGAACTGGATAACCTATCAATTGGAACGTAATGATACTATTTCCGAACTGACATTCAAAATGAATAGCTGGAGAAACAAGAGCTATCCTATTCGCATTACAGTTGATGGACAGGAGGTATTCAAAGGTGATACAGAAAAAAGTCTTGGATATATCACTATTCCAATAAAGCCTACCTACGGACAATCAGTTAAAATAGAACTAATTGGAGAGAATAAAGAACAGGATGGATTTAATCTTGTAGAGGTTTCAGGCAAAAAAGAGATTAAGGAGCAAGATAAGTCCGGCAAACAATTAGGCATTGTTGAATTTGAAATATATAACCATCTTCTCAATTATTTTTAGATAAAAAGTTTCTTTTAACATGATATCAGTTGCAACCTATCTGAAAATAACATAGATTTGTGTCCGACGGAAAATACTTACTAAGTAAAATAACTTCCAGTCTATTATTTCTTATTTTCTCCAATTCACATACATAAATAATATTCAAGTTATGGTTAAAAAGTTGGCTCATATACTCGGAATAATACTTGTGGCTACATATGCTAAGGCACAAGTATATAACATCAATGAAGCTCAGGCATTGGCAAAAAAGGAAAACAAAATGATCTTAATAAAGTTTTCAGGATCAGATTGGTGTGGTCCATGTATTTTATTCAAGAAAGCAGTCTTCGATGCTCCTGAATTTAAAGCATTTGCCGATGAGAAGTTAGTATTAGTTATTGCAGATTTCCCTCGCCAGAAAAAGAATCAATTACCCAAAGAGCAACAAGCCCTTAATGATAAACTGGCTGAAAAATATAATCCTGAGGGAAATTTTCCTTTTTTGGTATTGGCTGATGCAAATGGAAATACCCTAAAGACCTGGAATGGATACGACAAAAAAAATGCTGTAACTGATTACATAAAAGATATTAATTGCTATATAAAATAAGCAGAAAATGATTCTTGTTAAGGTACAAACCAAGCTAATGGGTAACCTGTTTGAGTTCCTCGCATTAAGTACAAACGAAAAGCTAGGAAATGAGCAGATAGCTTATGGTATAGATGAAATAAAACGCATAGAAAAGTTATTTACTACCTATAGTGATGACAGTATTACGAATGAGGTAAACAGAAATGCCGGAATAAAACCGGTAAAGGTGCCTGAAGAGTTCTTTAATTTAGTATATAGAGCACAAAAGATATCAATACTTACTCAGGGATACTTTGATCTATCTTATGGTTCTCTTGATAAAGACTTTTGGAATTTTAATCAATCTATGACTAAATTACCAAGTCCGCAAGAAGCCAAGAAGGCGGTACATCTTATCGATTATAGGAATATTTTGCTCAATAATGATGCAAAAACAATTTTCCTTAAAAACAAAGGCATGCGTATTGGTTTTGGAGGCATTGGTAAAGGATATGCAGCTGATTGTGCCAAGCGTGTAATGCTTGAAGCCGGGGTTAATAATGGGATTATTAGTGCGTCAGGTGATTTAAATGCCTGGGGATATCAAGAAGATGGCTCTCCCTGGACAGTAGGAATAGCTAATCCTAATCTGAAGCAAACCTATTTTTCCACACTTAATATTACCAACAAGTCAATTGCTACTTCCGGTAATTATGAGAAATTTATAACTATCAATAATCAGTTATATTCACATACGATCAATCCTAAGACCGGTTATCCGATAAAAGGAATAAAGAGCGTGACAATAATTACCACAAATGCTGAGTTAGCCGATGCAATGGCCACTCCAGTAAACATTTTAGGTGTTGCCAACGGCTTGAATCTTATTAATCAGTTGAATGGCATTGAGTGTATTCTTGTTGATGACAATAATAAATTATATCTCTCTAACAACATTAAACTTATAGAATGAAAAAGAAAGTATTTTTTATGGCATTTGGGTGTAGCTTATTAGTGCTTACATCCTGCAAAACAGTAAAGTCTTTCCAAAAATCAAGAATCAATGATGCAGAGATGGGACTTGCCAGTCGCAAAATAGAGAAATACGAGAACAACTTCTTGTTGTATAGAGAAGGCGCTTCGGGTGGTAATGGAGGAAAAACCGGCGGTGGCTGCGGTTGTAACTAAAAACAGATAATAAATGAAGAAAGTAGTTATAACAGTGGCTGCACTTATCTTGTTTTTGAATGTTTCGAAAGCACAAACAGATAGTACCAAATATAGAAAGCTCAAGATTGACGAGGTAAACTTCGTAACGAGTTACTATCACCAGAACGGGCAAAACTCGGCTGTAACAGGTGGAATTGGAGATGAAAGGCTGGACGACTCTGGCAATTCTATAGATCTTCAGTTAAGTAAAATTGATAAGAAAAATAACAAGCATATCTTTGGCCTAGAACTAGGGGTTGATGTTTATAGTTCGGCTTCCTCTGACCAAATTGATCTAAACACAATTACATCTGCCTCCACAAACGCCATTTCACATGCATCAAGAGGTGATGTTCGCGTGTCTCCTTCAGCCAGCTATTTATTCGAAAATACAAAACATAACTATACGCTTGGGGGAGGTCTTTCATTCTCAAATGAATTTGATTATACTTCCATGGGGACCAATATTCTGTTTTCTAAGAGTTCAAAGGATAAGAATACGGAATTTTCTGCTAAGGCTTCTGTCTTTCTGGATACGTGGAAGGTTATATTGCCTGCTGAGTTACGTCCCGGAAGTCCAAACTTCCAATACAAACAGGGAGACAGAGCCCCTCGTAATTCGTATAATCTTGCATTAGGCTTAACTCAGGTAATAAATCAACGATTACAAATGTCAGTACTTACCGACATTGGCTATCAGAAGGGATTATTAGGGACTGCTTATCAACGTGTCTACTTTGGAGACAATGGAAATAATGCTTATTCAGAAAAGCTGCCCGATAATCGGTTTAAGTTGCCTATCGGAGTACGAGCCAATTACTTTTTAGGAGACCGGTTCATTTTGCGTGCATTTTATCGTTACTATACAGATAGCTGGAAGCTTACTGCTCATACAGCCGAGCTTGAGGTTCCTTACAAGATCACGCCATTTATGTCTATCGCTCCGTTCTATCGTTTCAATACCCAATCAGGTATTGAATACTTTAAGCCATACAAGGAGCATATGCTGTCTGATAATGAATCATATTATACAAGTGATTATGACTTATCTAAATTCACAAGTAATCTTTTCGGGCTAAACTTCCGTGTAACGTCGGCCAATGGAATATTTGGAATAAAGCAACTTAATACTCTTGAGATGAGATATAGGTTTGTCTGAACCACCTTGTGCTCCTGCACCGGCATTCATATCAGGACCAGCTTGTTCTGCACCAGGCTGACCAGCACCCTGAGCATACATTTGCTCGCTTGCTGCCTGGAATACTTTGTTTAGTTCTGCTGTTGCAGCATCAATACCGGCAATATCCTGAGCTTTGTGAGCCTCTTTCAACTTAGCAAGAGCTGCTTCGATAGGAGCTTTCTTGTCAGCAGGAAGTTTGTCGCCCAGTTCTTCCAATTGTTTTTCAGTCTGGAAAATCATGCTGTCTGCCTGATTAAGCTTGTCAATCTTTTCACGTTCTGTCTTGTCAGCATCAGCATTAGCTTCAGCTTCAGCTTTCATACGTTCAATTTCTTCTTTGCTCAAACCGCTTGAAGCTTCGATACGGATTGTTTGTTCCTTTCCTGTTGCTTTATCTTTTGCAGATACTTTCAGAATACCGTTAGCATCAATATCGAAAGATACTTCAATCTGAGGAATACCACGACGGGCAGGAGAAATTCCAGCAAGATTAAACTGACCGATTGATTTGTTCTGACTAGCCATTGGACGTTCACCTTGCAATACGTGAATAGTTACTTCACTCTGGTTATCGGCTGCAGTAGAGAATACTTCGCTCTTTCTGCAAGGAATTGTTGTATTTGAGTCAATCAGTTTTGTCATTACACCACCCAATGTTTCAATACCCATTGACAATGGAGTAACGTCCAAAAGAACTACACCTTTAATTTCGTCTGTCAAAACGGCACCTTGAACAGCTGCACCTACAGCAACTACTTCATCTGGGTTTACACCTTTAGAAGGAGTTTTTCCAAAGAATTTTTCAACAAGATCCTGAACAGCAGGAATACGGGTAGAACCTCCTACAAGGATTACTTCATCAATATCAGAGTTGCTCAATCCGGCATCGCTCATTGCTTTACGGCAAGGTTCAACACAAGATTGGATTAAGTCGTGACATAAAGATTCAAACTTAGCACGGCTCAATGTTTTAACCAAGTGCTTTGGCACACCTGCAACCGGCATAATGTATGGCAAGTTGATTTCTGTAGTAGTAGTAGAAGAAAGTTCGATCTTTGCTTTTTCAGCAGCTTCCTTCAAACGTTGAAGAGCCATTGGATCCTGACGTAAATCTACACCTTCGTCGTTCTTAAACTCATCTGCCAACCAGTCAATAAGAACTTGGTCAAAGTCATCACCACCCAGGTGAGTATCACCGTTGGTAGAAAGAACTTCAAACACACCGCCACCGAATTCAAGAATAGAGATATCGAATGTACCACCACCTAAGTCGAATACGGCAATCTTCATATCTTTGTGAGCCTTGTCAAGACCGTAAGCCAAAGCTGCGGCAGTAGGTTCGTTTACAATACGTTTAACTTCAAGACCTGCAATTTGTCCGGCTTCTTTAGTAGCCTGACGTTGTGAATCGCTAAAGTAAGCAGGAACGGTAATAACGGCTTCTGTTACTTCTTGTCCCAGATAGTCTTCAGCTGTTTTCTTCATTTTCTGAAGAATCATTGCAGAGATTTCCTGTGGAGTATAAAGACGTCCGTCTATATCTATACGTGGTGTATTATTTTCTCCTTTTACTACGTGATATGGCATACGTGCAATCTCTTTTTGAACCTGATCCCAGTTTTCACCCATAAAACGTTTGATTGAGAATACAGTACGTTTTGCATTAGTAATAGCCTGACGTTTTGCAGGATCACCTACTTTACGTTCGCCACCATCAATAAATGCCACAATAGAAGGAGTAGTACGTTTACCTTCGCTGTTTGCTATTACTACAGGCTCGTTGCCTTCAAATACAGAAACACAAGAGTTTGTAGTTCCTAAGTCAATTCCAATAATTTTTCCCATGATTATTATTCTATTTTTAATTATTATTCTATTTATAATTTTGTCGGCTGCTCTCTAACTTTACTTTATGCCTGAAGCAGCCGTACGCCAACTAATAAACAAACCTCGTGCCAAAAATAAAAATCAGCAGCAAAGTTTGGGAAAATGACAGCAAAGTTTTCTGTTTTAGTAAAGTTCCTGACAGAGAATCTGCCGTTATGTCAGACACAGCTTCTTGATTGACAAAAGAACAATTGCCCAATACTAAGCAGATGTAAGGCGAGACCTTAGCTAATTATTCAGGTTATATTTAGAATAAGATCTACACCTTATTCAAATATACTCTAGTCTTATATATAGTATACTCTACACTTTAAACAGATTAAGAGTACACCTATTTAAAAAGATTATTAGAATAATTTCTTATTATTCAAGGGAAAACAACTTAGCTCCCGTGAAAGAAAAGCTTACCAAACTGCTGCTTTCTTTCTGCAATTTATGTACCTTTGTCATTACAAACCAAAAGAACAATGAAACATCTATATTATGCCCTGCTAATTATACTGACACTCTTTTCAAGTTGCGTGAATAAGCAACAGAACAGAAACCAGGCTACAGGAGAACAGCTGATAATAAAATACGCAGAAGGTTTTTCTATTGGAAAGTCTGACAAATATACCTGTGTAACAGTCTACAATCCCTGGAAAAGAGGGGCGGTTTATGATCGGTATTATCTGGTAAAGGATGCAAAAGTTTCTGTGCCACAGGATGGAAAGAAGATTCTGATTCCGCTGAAATCCCTGGTGGCCAACTCGGCTACTTACTTTGAATTTCTGCAGATGCTAGGGGAACTTGACAAAGTGACGGGAGTGTGCAGTGCCGCATGGGTATACAATCCACAGATTCTGGGAGGTGTAAAAGCCGGAAAAATAAAAGATCTGGGAGATGCTTTTAATCTGGATATTGAAAATCTGATGATGCTCCGTCCGCAAGCGGTGATGACTTCGGCTTACAATGCAGAGGATGCGAACTCGAAAAGGCTTACTCAAAACGGATTGTCGGTTATCTATAATATAGAGTGGCAGGAGAAAACATTGCTAGGCCGCGCTGAATGGATCAAGTTTATAGGAGCGTTTTTTGATAAATCGGCTTTGGCTGACAGCTTATTTAACGATGTAGAGAAAAGATACAAAGAGGTATCAGCATTGGCTCTGAAAGTAAAAAGTCGCCCTACCCTATTGTCCGGACAGGATTTCCGGGGTGCATGGTCAATGCCTGCCGGAATGAGCTTTAATGCAAAAATGTTTCGCGATGCAGGTGCCTCCTATTTTTATGAGAACGACAACACCAGCGGAAGCATTTCTTCCAATATAGAGTCGGCTTTAGTTAATTTCAGCAAGGCAGATGTGTGGGTGGGCACGCAAGCCAACTCGCTCAATGAGCTTGGAAAGCTCGATGCAAAATACAAACTGTTCAAGGCGTACAAAGAAGGAAATGTATATAATTACAATAAACGGATGAATGCCACGGGAGGAAATGATTACTGGGAAAGTGCCATTGCCCGCCCCGATCTGTTGCTTAGTGATATGATAAAAGCGCTTCACCCGGAATTGCTTCCTTCTTATGAGTTTACCTACATGCAAAAGCTGAAATGAGAACGAGATTCCTACTACTGATAGTCCTTTTCATGGTCGCTTTTACTTGTGACATTGTCTTCGGAAGCGTAAACCTCTCGCTAAACGATGTATGGCATTCCCTTACCGGAACTGGTGATGATATACTTTACCGGGAGATCATCCTCAATTACAGACTTCCCAAGGCATTAACGGCAATTCTTACCGGGGCGGCATTGTCTGTGGCCGGTGTCCTGATGCAGACCCTCTTCCGCAATCCGCTGGCCGGACCAGATGTACTGGGTGTTACTTCGGGAGCCAGTCTGGGAGTTGCCTTACTCACTTTAGGAGCGTCCTCACTTCCATGGTTTGTTATTGCAGGATGGGGACAGGTAACTGCAGCTGTATTGGGAGCTGTAGGTGTATTGTTACTGGTTATTATCGTATCTGTCAAAGTTCCGCAAACCGTTTCCTTATTAATAATAGGAATGATGTTTGGCAACTTTGCCGGAGCCATTGTCAGTATTCTGCAAAGTACCAGCAATCCGGATACTCTGAAACTTTTCATATCGTGGACATTTGGCAGTCTTTCGGCTGTAAGCTGGAGTTACATGGGAATCATGGCGCCTATTGTGGTGGTGGGCACAGGATTAGCCTTTATTATGCAGAAACGCCTTAACATATTATTACTAGGTGAAAAGTATGCCACCGGACTTGGTATATCTGTTCCCCGCACTCGTCTGTGGGTTATTCTTGCCACAGCCTTATTGGCCGGAACCTCTACCGCCTTTACCGGGCCTATTGCCTTTATCGGAGTAACAGTTCCTCATATAGCCCGGGGAATCTTTCATACATCCGACCACCAGAAAATAATTCCGGCTTCCATTCTTTGCGGAAGTGTGATTATGCTTGTCTGCGACCTTGTCTCCCAAATGCCTGGCAGCCAGGGCACATTACCCATCAATTCGGTCACTGCACTCTTTGGTGCACCCATTATTATCTGGATCATTGCAAAGAACGGCGGTATGGGTAAATAGCCCTCGGGAGCAAAGAAATAGTCGCGTATTATAAAGGCATAAATATTGCAATATTATTTCCCGCACTTCAATTAATTTATTTATCTTTGCTCAAGTTATCAATATTAAAACAATTAAATTACACTTAAATGGGTAGAGTTCTAATTATTGGTGCCGGCGGTGTTGGAACCGTTGTTGCACATAAAGTGGCACAAAATGCTGATGTTTTCACAGATATTATGTTGGCAAGCCGCACAAAATCGAAATGTGATGCCATAGCTAAAGCAATTGGCGGAGACAGAATAAAAACGGCTCAGGTAGATGCCGACAATGTAGATGAACTTGTTGCTTTATTCAACGATTTCAAACCGGAGCTAGTAATCAATGTAGCTCTTCCTTATCAGGATCTTACTATTATGGATGCTTGTCTGATTGCAGGGGTTAACTACCTTGACACAGCAAACTATGAGCCTAAGGATGAAGCTCATTTTGAGTACAGCTGGCAATGGGCATATCAGGATAAGTTTAAAAAAGCCGGACTCACTGCTATCTTAGGATGCGGTTTCGACCCGGGAGTAAGTGGCGTTTATACTGCCTATGCAGCTAAACATCATTTTGATGAAATTAATTATCTGGATATTGTGGATTGCAATGCAGGAGATCATCACAAAGCATTTGCTACGAACTTCAATCCGGAAATCAATATCCGTGAGGTTACGCAAAAAGGAAAATACTACGAAAACGGAGAATGGGTGGTTACTGAACCTCATCAGATTCACAAACCGCTGAATTATCCTAATATCGGTCCTAAAGAATCATACGTAATTTACCATGAAGAGCTGGAATCTCTGGTAAAGAACTACCCTACTCTTAAGCGCGCACGCTTCTGGATGACTTTCGGACAGGAATACTTAACCCACCTTCGCGTTATCCAGAACATTGGTATGGCTCGTATTGATGAAATTGATTACAACGGACAAAAAATTGTTCCTATCCAGTTCCTGAAAGCCGTTCTTCCTAATCCGGGAGATCTAGGCGAAAACTATACCGGAGAGACTTCCATTGGCTGCCGTATTCGTGGTATCAAAGACGGAAAAGAACGTACTTATTACGTATACAATAACTGTAGCCACGAAGCAGCTTATAAAGAAACCGGTGCTCAGGGCGTAAGTTACACAACCGGTGTACCTGCCATGATTGGTGCAATGATGTTCATTAAAGGCGAATGGAGAAATCCGGGCGTTAATAATGTAGAAGACTTTAATCCGGATCCGTTCATGGAACAACTCAACAAACAAGGTTTGCCTTGGGTAGAGGTGTTCGACGGAGATCTGGAACTTTAAATACAGAACTTTTCAGAGGGTGCACAAAAGTATTTGGCACCTTCTTTTCTCACTCACAACGTTTTATTTTTATCTTTTTAATCATTAAATTTATCAATAAAGAATTATGAATGTAGGAGATAAAGCCCCTGAAATATTGGGCATAAACGAAAAAGGAGAAGAAATTCGCCTTAGCAATTATAAAGGAAAGAAAGTGGTGTTGTACTTCTATCCTAAAGATAATACTTCGGGATGCACAGCTCAGGCCTGCAGTCTCCGCGATAATTATACCGATCTTCGAAAGGCGGGATATGAAGTTATCGGAGTAAGCGTAGACAATGAGAAATCTCACCAAAAGTTTATTGAAAAGAATGAGCTCCCTTTTACACTGATTGCTGATACTGAGAAAAAACTGGTAGAAGAATTCGGTGTGTGGGCAGAGAAGAAAATGTACGGAAGATCATATATGGGAACACTCCGCACAACTTTCATCATTAATGAAGAAGGCATTATCGAACGTATTATTTCTCCGAAAGAAGTGAGCACAAAAGAACATGCTCAACAAATATTAAAGTAAGAACAAGTAATAACAACTAATTTATGGCAAAAAAAGAAAGCGATGAATTAAATTTTCAAACGAATATGGCATCAAGCGAAAAATTAAAAGCCTTACAGGCTGCCATGGATAAGATAGAAAAGAGCTACGGCAAAGGTTCTATCATGAAACTCGGCGATGACAATGTGCAGGAAATAGAAGTAATCCCTACCGGCTCTATAGCATTAAATGTAGCATTAGGAGTGGGCGGTTACCCCCGAGGAAGAGTTATTGAAATCTATGGTCCTGAATCTTCAGGTAAAACAACACTTGCAATCCATGCCATTGCACAAGCACAGAAAGCCGGAGGTATTGCTGCTATAATCGATGCCGAACATGCCTTCGATCGTTTTTATGCTGCCAAACTAGGTGTAAATATAGACGACCTTTTGATTTCACAACCAGACAATGGCGAACAGGCATTAGAAATTGCCGATCAGCTGATCCGCTCTTCTGCCGTTGACATTGTTGTAATCGACTCTGTTGCTGCACTAACACCGAAAGCAGAAATAGAAGGTGATATGGGAGAAAACAAGGTAGGTCTTCAGGCTCGTTTAATGTCTCAGGCTTTGCGTAAGCTTACCGGCACTATCAGCAAAACAAAAACTACTTGTATCTTTATCAACCAGTTGCGTGAAAAGATTGGTGTTATGTTTGGTAATCCGGAAACAACAACCGGTGGTAATGCACTAAAATTTTATGCTTCCGTACGTTTGGATATTCGCCGCATCAGCCAGCTTAAGGATGGTGATGAGGTTATCGGTAACCAGACTCGCGTAAAAGTAGTAAAGAATAAAGTGGCACCTCCTTTCCGCAAAGCAGAATTCGATATTATGTTTGGAGAAGGAATCTCCCGTTCCGGAGAAATTGTAGACCTGGGCGCAGATATGGGAATCATCAAGAAAAGCGGTTCATGGTATAGCTACAATGATACCAAACTGGGACAGGGAAGAGATGCAGCTAAACAATGCATCAGTGATAATCCTGAACTGGCAGATGAACTGGAAGCATTAGTCTTTGAAAAACTGAAAGAAAAGAAAAACTAATTTTTTTCTAAAAAAATAGAGGAGCGAAACGGAAAGAGATAAAAATCTTTTCTTTTCGCTCTTTTTTTTGTTTTATTTGTAACAACATTCCGGTGCATTACGTCTTTATTAATGTATTCACATTGATAGCGCGTCAAGAATTCAATAAAAAGAGTAATCACTTAAAATCTACAGGATTATGATAAAGAAATGTATTTTGTGCATATCTATGCTTCTGATAGCTCAATGGAGCATGGGGCAAAACATTGACAACTTGTTTGCCGAATTCTCTAATGTGCCGAATGTTGAAAATGTGAAACTAAATAAGTTTCTAATGACAGTTATAAAACCCTTCATGAGCGGCAAGGACATACCTGGACTAAAAGGTACAGACTCCGTACAGGTACTTGATCTTAGCAGTTGTTCATCGAATATAAAAGATGACTTTACTAAAAAGGTAAAAACACTAAAGGATGAAGGCTATGAAACATTGGTTCGTTCCAATGAAAATGGTGAGAATGTCAGGGTTCTGGTCAAAATAAAGAATGAAGAAATTTGTGAGTTAGTAGTAATTTCTACCGGCAATGATTCTTCTTTAGTGAAGATCAAAGGAAAGTTTAAAAAATCTGATATAGCTAAACTCACTGATAAATAAGAACATGGATGCTGAAAGCTTCAAAAGATTATATCTTCCCTGTCACCAAAAGCTTTACAGGGTTGCCTACAAGCTATTGGGAAACCAATGTGATGCGGAGGATATGGTACAGGAAGCGTATCTGAAACTATGGAATAAACGAGATGAACTTATTGATATCAAAAACCCGGAATCGTTTTCTGTAATCTTACTTAAGAATATCTGTTTTGATTATCTTCGTTCAACCAAAAATGATGCAGAAAAACAGGATATAGAAGTCGTTAGTAAAGCAAATGAGGTTTCACTGATTAATGAAATAGAAATAAAAGACGAGCTAAACTGCGTGAAACAACTCATTACACAACTACCTGAAAAGCAGCAGGAAATAATGAAGTTAAGGCATCTGGGTGAATGTTCCATAGAAGAAATAGAACAAATAACGGGACTTAATGCTATCAATATAAGGGTACTGATATCAAGAGCCAGAAAAACGATACGCGAACAATTTAATATATTGAAACAATGATGAAAATCTTTGAAATAGAAAAGTTAATAGCCGATTTTTATGAAGGAAAAACATCGGTTGACCAGGAAAAGGAATTATTTCACTTCTTTGAGACTCAGGAAGTGCCCCCTCATCTACTGGCAGAAAAAGAACTGTTTCAGAAGATGTACAGCAGTTGCAATGACATAGAAGTACCAACTCATCTGGAGCAGAAGTTAAGCCATCTTATTGATTCATGGGAAAAGAAAGAAGAGAGAGGGCCTCATCAAAAAAGAAGGATAACTAACTGGCATTGGATAAGTGGTATAGCAGCAGGTCTGTTCTTAATTTTGAGTATGGGACTATATACACATCTAGAACAACAGGAGCCAGTGCTTACAGATACATATTCTAATCCGAATGATGCATATAAGGAGGCACAAAAAGCATTATTACTAGTGTCTGATAATCTGAATAAAGGAGTTTCTGAATTGGAAAATGCCCAAAAAGGAATGAATAAAGCGAATAAAATTCTAGATGAACAAATAAGCCAATAATAAAATATAGCGATGAAATTAAAACATGTGTTATTTACAATATTAATGTGCTTTGCCAGTATGACATTTGCACAAAACAAACTAGTTGAAAAGTTTGGTGATATGAACGGAGTAACTTCCGTGTATATATCTAAATCAATGCTTCAAATGATGCCTAACATGAAAACAGAAGGTATAGATATTGGAGGAATAGCAGGAAAACTGGAATCGATACTGATTTTAACAAGCGAAAAAGCTTCGATCTCTAACATGATGAAAAGCGAAGTTACTCACTTTGCTTATGATAGGAAATATGAAGAGTTGATGCGCGTAAAAGATGAAGGTTCCAAGGTTACTTTTTACATCAAGAAGAAAAACAACGGTAAAATAAGTGAACTGGTAATGCTGGTAGATGAACATCCGGAGTTTGTATTCATGCAAATTATGGGAGATATGACACTTCAGGATATTCAGAAAATTACAAAAGGGAAAAGATAAACAGATAATGTAAGCCAACCATATTAATTAGTCAATCCTTTAAAATGTAACTAACTCTCAACAAAATAGACTTTATAAAGAGTGAAAAGCAAACAATCTACTGCGTTTACTTTCCACTCTTTATCATATCTGTAAAGTAGCAAGAAGAGAGATCCTATCTGCATACAAAATTGTTAATATTGTTAAATAATAATAATACTACAGTAGATACAAGCTTCTATTTAAGAAATGTTTTTACCTTTATTTGATTTATTTTATTGACATCCAGAAGTGAAAGAAACAGAAGACAAAATACTATTTGGTGCATTTAAACTTTTTCTAACCAAAAACTTTGAAAAAGTTACAATAGCAGATTTGGAAAGAGCCTTAGAACTAAGTCGTGGAGCAATCTTCTACTATATGAAAAATAAGGAAGAACTTTTCAGAAGAGTTGTTGACAAATATATCTTATCACCTCACAATATTGAAAACAAATTTGCTACTTTCAAAGATTCCAGCCTAATTGACTTTATACATTTCTATATTGAGGGCATTAATAAAACAATGAAATCAATAGAATCTTGCGGGGTAGAAAATTTGAGTAGATGCTATTTCAACCTTATATTCCAGGCAATACAATATTATCCCAATTTTGGTACATTTATTTCAGAAGTCTTCGAAGAAGAATTGGAATTATGGAAAAGAGTGGTTAGCAATGCACACAACTCAGGAGAAATAAAAAAAGAATTTGATGCTGATACTGTAGCTATGCATTTCAGATATATATATTCAGGGCTCTCGTTTGAAATGTCTTTAAAGAATGGACTCGATACTGAGCTTTTAATGAAGCTATATATGGAATATTACAATAAGGTTAAAGCATAAAATTTGTTTTTATACAATTTATATAATATCTGCAGGTGCTTCTTTACCTAATAATTTCTTAATCATTTTAACGTTATACTCCCAAGAACATCAATTAAGCCACAGTTATTCTACTTCGGCTCTTCTGAATAAAAAAGATAAATACTAGGTTTTATATGTATTAATGCTCCGTTTTAACATCGTTAAAAAAGTTAAAACATGCATACCGTACGGTTGGTATAATTATCTTTGCAGATAAATAATAGTCTGAGTAATAATATACTCACTACATTGAAAAAAGGTTAGGGAAAATGGTTATCGTGAGATAACCTTTTTTTATGTTAATAGCTCAGCTTCATAAAGAACAAAATTGGCTCACCCGATAATTAGTGGGGTAATAAGATAAAATGTTATCTTTGTCGTATGGAAAAGGACGTTTTATTATCATTAGTAAGTTTGATGCTTCCCGAAAACATCTTATCAAGGTTTAGTATCGTAAATGTAGAAAAGAGTTCAGATGCAATACTTATTTATTTGGACGAGAAAATAGATGCTAAATGTGCTTCGAATGATTTCTTTGAATCCAAAGGCTTCCTGAATCCTGTCACCATCAGAGATTTTCCTCTTCGTGACAAAGCTGTTGATTTGGTTGTTCGTCGCCGCCGTTGGATTAATCGGCAAACAAATGAAAGTTTTACAGCTCCTTATGATGAGTTTAAAGCCGAAGGTACCCGCTATTCGAAAGAATTTGCGGCTTTTTTAAAAGAGGTGTATGGAGACGAGACCTACGAGCTCCCGTTCGCTTGATGCTTATTATCATATAAACGGGGATACGTTTGAAAAACAGTATAAAGAAGTCCTGAGTGGCTATCGTCGATGGAATGAATATTCTCATGCGGATGAGTGGCTTATATTCCCGGATAATGTTGGTAAACGGCTTTGCATTGATGAGACATCCATAAGTGACGGCGAGCTTTATACCATAGTCTCCAACCCAGAAGCGCGTGGGAGAAAAGGGTCACTGGTAGCTTTGGTTAAAGGTGTTTCCTCAAATGATGTAATCGATACTTTAAAACTTATACCTGAAGATAAACGATCTGTCGTGGAAGAAGTTACAATGGACCTATCCAATAGCATGAATCTTATAATCCGAAGATGTTTTCCCAAAGCCAAGCGTACAATTGATCGTTTCCATGTTCAAAAGCTGACATGTGATGCATTGCAGGAAATGAGAATAGCACATCGTTGGGATGCCATTCAAGCCGATACGGATGCAAAAGAAGAAGCTAAGGAAAAAGGAGAAGATTATCAGCCAACCACATTTGCAAACGGTGATACGCAAAAACAATTGTTGGCACGGAGTCGATATTTACTGTTCAAATCCATGGACAAATGGACGGAAAGCCAAAAGGAAAGAGCGGCAATATTGTTTGATATCTATCCCGATATAAAAGAAGCTTATTCTCTAACGCACTCACTGAGAATGATATTCAACAAGAACACGGTAAAGGATGCAGCCAGGATGTCACTTGCACGTTGGTATGACAAAGTGGACAACTCTGGCTTTAAAAGCTTTAATGTCATAGCAGGAACGTTGTACGAACATTACGACGAGGTATTGAACTTCTTTACAAACAGGGCTACCAATGCGTTTGCAGAATCTTTTAATGCAAAGATCAAACAATTTAGGGCACAGCTTAGAGGAGTGATTGATATAAAGTTTTTCTTCTTTAGATTGAGTAAGCTTTATGCCTAGCCCCACTAAATATCGGGTGAGCCACAAAATTCTGTATCCAGCCAAGATATACATACTATCCAACCAAATACAGAATTATCCTATAAAAACTAAAATACAAAAACTCCATTATACCTACCTCTATGGCCTTTTTATTAAGCCACTGCATATAAAATATATAGCAATGAAGATACACCGATAACAATCCAAAGAAGAACTCCCTGAACCATTGGACGAATACCTACACGTTGCAAAACATCTTTTGAAAGTGAAGCACCGATAAAGAAAAGAGTAAGAGTTAGCCCTTTACGAGCCAACCAAACTAGCCCACTGGTTAGGAAAGCAGGCAAGGGCAAGAAAGTATTTGCCAGCATAGCCAGTATGAAGATAAAGATAAACCACGGAATGGAGATCTTACTAGTCTTATTCTTAAAGATGAATGAAGTAACAAATGCTACCGGAATAATCCATAATGCACGGGTAAGCTTCACAGTTGTTGCTACTTTAAGCGCTTCTTCACCATAAGCAGCTCCGGCACCAACAACTGAACTTGTATCATGAATGGCAATGGCCGCCCACATACCAAACTGATGCTGGGTTAATCCAAGGTAATGTCCAAGAACAGGAAAAAGGAAAAGAGCAATAGCATTAAGAATAAAGATTGTTCCCAATGATACGGACATCTGACCATCATCGGCTTTTATTACCGGCCCCACTGCTGCAATGGCACTTCCTCCACAAATAGCCGTTCCAGAGCTAATGAGGTAACCAGTTTTCTTTTCCACCTTCATACGCCAGGCGATATACGAACCGACTAATAATGTACCTGCAACAGAAATAATGGTAAACGCCATACCATCCTTGCCAGAGGCCAAGGCCTGATGAAGATTCATACCGAATCCAAGTCCTACTACAGAGAACTGCAAAAGATACTTTGATGATTTCTTATTAAACTTAGGATGTGCCTGTCCGCAAATCAGCGCAAAAACCAACCCTGTAAACAAGGCTACGGGAGGAGTCACAAATGGAAAAAGACAAAATACCAGTAATACTCCGTAGATAATCTTATTGTTATCCTTCAAAAATGTTACAACTGCTTTCATACTTACTATTCTTAATAATTATGACGCAAAGGTAAAGCAATAACACTTACAAAGCCAATTGTATTTATTAATGCCTTATAACTTTTTATTATAATGAGCAGCAAATTGCATGAAAACTTGAGATAGTCCACTCTCCTCTCCCTGCAGACTGGCAAAAGAGAACTCACGTTCCATCTCGAGATATTTTATATCAATCACTTTGAATAGGCCGGCAGCAAGTTCACGAGAAATAGAACGGATGGAAACAATGCCCATACAGTCAGCATTTTCGAGGAAAAGTTTAATACTTTCCGTACTTCCCAAATACATTTTTATATTAAGATCTGATAATCTGATGTTATGGCGAAGCAGAGAAGTCTCCAAGACATCTAGTGTGCCCGACCCTCTTTCGCGCAAGACCAAAGGTATATTATAAAGATCGTATACTGATATTTCGTCAAGCTTGGCCAGCTTGCTGTGAGTATGCACCACCGCCACCAGCTCATCTTTGAGGAAAGTTGCGTATTTCAGATTGGGCTGCCGGATAATCCCTTCGACCAATCCCAGGTCGATACGATGTTCCTGCAAAGCATTTTCCACATCACGGGAATTGCCATTGAGCAATGACAGGGAAACCTGAGGAAACTTCTCTATGAACCGGGCAAGTAAAGGCGGAAGAACATATTGCGAAATCGTGGTGCTTGCACCCAGGCGAAGTTCACCCGAGCATTCATTATGAAGCAGATGCATTTCATAATCCAGCCGCTTGTAATCATCCAATATACGTTCGCTATGTTCCTGCAGAAGTTCTCCTGCAGTAGTTAAAGTAATTTTATTGCCCAATCGTTCAAAAAGGCGTGCTTTATAAAGACTTTCCAATTCCTGTATATGCTTGGTAATGGCGGGCTGAGTAATAAATAGCTCCTGAGAAGCTTTCGTAAAACTCAGATTCCGCGCCACACTGAGAAATACCTTTAATCTGAAATCGGACATAGGAGTTGATTTTCTACTTAGTTTTTAAGTTATTGCAATTCGTCTCCACGAATTCCCAGAGACTGCATAACCGGATAAGCCAGCATTTCCCAGCGATATTTTATATCCTGTTCGGGCTCGTTCATACGGAACTGAATCAGATCTTTCTTTTCCACATCCTTCAGAATATCATTCACCTTGTCTCCGTATTCTTCATTAAAAGAGAGCACAATAAGCTTTTTCACTTCTTTAGAATCTGCTATCACCTTTAGTGATTCCAGAAACAGTTCTTCCCGGGAAGCCATCTTTTCTGGCTGAAACGTATTGAAGCAAAACTCTCCGAATTCGTTACTAAATGCCACATTATTGAGTTCTTTAACCATATCGGAAGGCTGTGCATGAGCCAAAGAGGCTGAATCATCATCATAGATAAAGAATATCTGCATCTCGTTCTTTCCTTCAGAAATTCCCGCATCAAGAGCGATATATGTGAACAGATGAGAAAGATCCATGTCCTGTAATTCTCTATTCAACATCCTTTCAAAATTCTTTTTTACATCTTCGGTCACGAAGTTCAGAAACGCCGCGTCAATTAACATCACCGTCTCAGCCATTTTAATTTCTTCTTCCATGGATTTTCTTTATTTAATGGGATAAAGATACAAATTATTATCAATTCGGTAAGTCATTTCAAATGTAATTTTGTGTGTTTTCCCTAAACGTAATATAAGTAATATCTGGTGAATGGTTAAGATTAGGGTCATGAGACTAAGATCTTGGCCTTTATAACCCAGGTTGCCAGCTTGTACAAACTAGTAGGTTGAGTTGCACAAGCCAACATTAACTTGTCAGGTATAATGAGCTAAATGCTAAGGTTATCCTTGCTAAAGTTCGCTT
Source organism: uncultured Bacteroides sp. (assembly GCF_963678425.1). Lineage (NCBI taxonomy): Bacteria > Pseudomonadati > Bacteroidota > Bacteroidia > Bacteroidales > Bacteroidaceae > Bacteroides > uncultured Bacteroides sp. The sequence goes on along the minus strand of NZ_OY782854.1, from coordinate 659,022 downwards.
AAGGGTTCTATAAGATAGACCAACAGAAAAGACCAATTGCCGGAGCAAACAGGAACAAGATAATCTATAGTATTACTGATTATGCCCATAGGACTGATAAACTCCCACAGATAAAAGTCCATCTGCAGTGAATTTAGACAAAATGTCAGCAGCATTTAAATCTTAAATGTCAAAATGTCTCCGTTCAAAAGCTATTCTGTCTGCAAATCAAACAAAAAAGATATTGGCAAATCTTTTGAAGCTTCTTAAGTGTTACATATTAAAAAAGGAACTTACGAAAGGAGACATAACTATATGAACTTCAATAATTTTACCATTAAATCACAGGAAGCGGTACAAGAGGCTATAAACTTGGCACAAAGCCGCGGACAACAAGCTATTGAAACCGTCCATGTACTTCATGGAGTGATGAAAATTGGCGAAAATGTAACCAATTTTATCTTCCAGAAGCTGGGCATGAACGGGCAACAGATTGCGCTGGTGCTCGACAAGCAGATTGATTCTTTCCCAAAGGTGACCGGTGGAGAACCTTACCTTGGCAGGGAAACGAATGATGTTTTCCAGAAAGCTGCTCAGTATTCCAAAGAGATGGGCGACGAATTCGTTTCTCTGGAGCATTTACTGCTGGCTCTGCTGACGGTTAAAAGCACCGCTGCCAATATTTTAAAGGATGCCGGAATGAGCGAAAAGGAACTTCGTGCAGCCATTACCGAACTGCGTAAAGGAGAAAAGGTGACATCGCAGACCAGTGAGGATACTTATCAGTCGCTTAATAAATACGCCATTAACCTGAATGAGGAAGCCCGCACCGGCAAACTTGATCCCGTAATTGGTCGTGACGAGGAAATCCGTAGGGTACTTCAGATTCTTAGCCGGCGCACCAAGAATAACCCTATCCTTATTGGTGAGCCGGGTACCGGTAAGACAGCTATTGTGGAAGGTCTGGCGCACAGAATCCTGCGGGGCGACGTGCCGGATAATCTAAAGAACAAACAAGTTTATTCACTTGACATGGGTGCTTTGGTAGCCGGCGCCAAGTATAAGGGAGAATTCGAGGAAAGGCTGAAATCGGTAATCAATGAAGTGATAAAATCAGACGGTAACATCATCCTCTTTATTGATGAAATCCACACACTTGTGGGCGCAGGCAAGGGCGAAGGCGCCATGGATGCGGCAAACATACTGAAACCCGCGCTAGCTCGTGGCGAGTTGCGTTCCATCGGAGCCACAACTTTCAACGAGTATCAGAAATATTTTGAGAAGGATAAAGCACTCGAACGCCGTTTCCAAGTAGTTCAGGTAGACGAGCCGGATATTCTTAGCACCATTTCTATCCTTCGGGGACTGAAAGAGCGCTATGAAAATCACCACCATGTGCGTATCAAAGACGATGCAATCATTGCTGCCGTAGAACTATCCAACCGTTACATAACAAATCGTTTCCTTCCCGACAAGGCTATTGACCTGATGGACGAAGCTGCTGCCAAGTTACGTATGGAGGTAAACTCCGTGCCCGAGGAACTGGATGAGATAAGCAGAAAAATAAAGCAGTTGGAAATTGAGCGCGAAGCTATCAAACGGGAAAAGGACGAAGTCAAACTTCAACAGCTCAACAAAGAGATTGCCGAGCTGAAGGAACAGGAAAGTTCATTCAAAGCAAAATGGCAAAATGAAAAAACGCTGGTAGATAAGATTCAGCAAAATAAAGTTGAGATTGAGAACCTGAAATTTGAAGCTGAGAAAGCAGAACGTGAGGGTGATTATGGGCGGGTAGCCGAGATTCGTTACGGCAAACTTCAGGCATTGAATGCTGAAATAGAAGAAACGCAGAAGCAGTTACACCAAACTCAGAACGGGAGTGCAATGATTAAGGAAGAAGTTGATGCTGAGGATATTGCCGATGTAGTATCACGTTGGACGGGTATTCCAGTGAAGAAGATGCTAAAAAGCGAAGCCAACAAACTGCTATTCCTGGAAAACGAACTTCACAAAAGGGTAATTGGTCAGGATGAAGCTATTGAAGCAGTTGCAGATGCTGTGCGGAGAAGCCGGGCTGGATTACAGGATCCAAAGCGACCCATCGGAAGTTTCATCTTTCTGGGAACCACCGGTGTGGGTAAAACCGAACTAGCCAAGGCGCTTGCCGAGTTCCTCTTCGACGATGAATCAATGATGACTCGTATAGATATGAGCGAGTATCAGGAGAAACATTCCGTATCAAGACTGGTTGGAGCACCTCCGGGATACGTAGGTTACGATGAAGGAGGTCAGCTTACCGAAGCCATTCGCCACAAACCCTACTCAGTAGTGTTGTTTGATGAAATTGAAAAAGCGCATCCCGATGTATTCAACATCTTACTGCAGGTACTCGATGACGGCAGACTGACGGATAACAAAGGAAGGGTGGTAAACTTCAAGAATACCATCATCATTATGACCTCCAACATGGGAAGCTCGTACATACAAAGTCAGTTTGAAAAGCTGAACGATGAAAACAGAGAGGGCATTATTGAGGAAACCAAAAATGAAGTGATGGTAATGCTAAAGAAAACAATTCGTCCCGAGTTCCTGAATCGTATTGACGAAACCATTATGTTCCTGCCACTGTCGGAGAATGAAATCAAACAGATAGTGGGGCTACAGATAAAAGGCATTCAAAAGATGCTTGCCGGGAACGGAGTAACTCTGGAACTGACGGAAACAGCCATGCAATTCATTGCCACTGCCGGATATGATCCGGAGTTTGGTGCCCGTCCGGTAAAACGTGCCATCCAGCGCTATCTACTAAACGATTTATCCAAAAAGCTACTGGCACAGGAAGTAGAGCGCGAAAAACCAATTGTTGTAGATGCATCGGGAGAAGAATTAGTTTTCAGGAATTAAGATAGTTTCAGGATAACAAAAGCACAGCGAAATAAAGAGAAATCTTATTCGCTGTGCTTTCTATTTTAATGACCTCATAAATCCCAATTAAGGGGAATATCATATTAAAAATGTACATCGTCATTTTATAATGTCACATACATGAGAAAAGATTGTGTTAAGTACTAAACCAGTTTTCAGCTTATTCTATTTGAGTAAAAGCACGAACTTCACAGTCCGTGCTTTTATATTGTTAACTTTAATATTAAATACAAGAAGAAAATTTCTATATTTAATTCGTTCAATATCTTATAAGTTGTTCACTCTCGCTGAAAAGCCCTAAAAATTGGAATTTAATTATCCTATATAATCTTTAAGAGCCTGAACATAGCTTTCAAAAGCCTTTCTCCCCGCAGGTAAAATCTGGCAGGCAGTATGCGTTTTCTTTCCCACAAAGCTCTTTTCTACTTTAATATAACCAGCTTCTGAAAGTTTATCCAATTGTACACTGAGATTACCGGATGTCGATTGAGTTTTCTCCTTCAGATACACAAAATCAGCCTCTTCCACACTCATCAGAATAGCCATTAAAGCAAGCCGAAGTTGTGAATGAAGCAACGGATCTAATTCTCTGAACATAAGCCATACTTTTTAGATTTTTTGCTTGCAGCATTCAGTGCATATCCCGGAATAATCATTAAAATTACAAACATTGCAGCAAATACAAGTATGCACGACAAACCGTGAACAAATAACAGTGAAAAACTGAATAAAATACCAGAAAAGCCAGAAATTATCAGTAATCGGTATTTAATTACTAGTCCTGTCATTGCTACTCCGATATTTACAAGCAATGCTGCAACAAACAAAGCAGGGAAAGGAGCCGGAGCCAATATACTACCTACAGGAACAAGTACCGAACAAATTCCTATAACAATCCATATATAACTTACTATACGGTTTATATAAGTCACCACTCTCTTTTTTCTTTTTTTGAGAAGATATACCATTGCCGGCCATCCTAATGCAGGTATTAACCACCAAAGCCAAAATATATTTGTATTACCAGTTGCATTGTAGCCAAAATAGATCATCAACGAAACAACTGTTGATAGATATCCCCACAAAGGGAACATATTACCTGAACCTTCCTGCATTCCTTCTTTTGTCTCCTGAATCATTCGAGAAATTATTTCTATGCTTTCTTTCTCTGTAAGCGTTTTTTCTTCCATAGTTCTTTTTTTAAAAATTTGTAAATTGGTTTATAATATAAACTATATCCGGATAAAAATAAGCAATTAAGCCGCGCATCTCCTAATTGCTCGGTGCAAAGATAAAGCAGTTTATAATATAAACCAAATAAATCTTATACTTTTTTTCTACAAATTAGAAAAAAGTATAAGATTTATTTGTGACAGAGTTAAACAGATCAGTACAAATTCTTGGATATTAACCATTGTCAATCTTCTCTTTCCTTTTTTTGCATCAATTTTTGCAGCCTTAAATAGGAAAATGTCTATCCGTTTCTTGCTATAAGCACCTAACAAGGAAATTGCAAAACTGGTCTGAATAAGGCCGATTATTTTAAAATAATTAGAACCATTAGATGCGTATTATATACATATATTTATAACCCCACGATTTTGTACTGGCAGACACTGATTATTAGATAATTATCACTTTAAAATAAAATACCTGGACAAATGATTCAGTTATAAGTTGCCTCTTTTTTGGCAGTACTTTTCGCATTTTGGAGTCTATTGTCCGTTGTATTTATTATTATGATTATTCTTATATTCCTTTATATAAATGTTTTAAATAAATTATTGTTGCAATTATTTTGTGGGTTTGCTTTTATAAACTGATCATTCGTTGTCAGTACAAACAAAGGTCTAAATGGTCTAAAACTCCTTGCTGAAGGGTTTTAAAGGTCTTCATACTTTTTAAAAGCATCAAGACTTATTCTTCAATATCACTTGAAACTTTCAGAGAGATTATCCGGAAACTATTCTTAATCGCATTTTTTGAAAAATAATTGGTGAATCATTCTGATTTATTCTCCAATTATTTTTATTTATTGGCGAATAAAATAAAATAATTCAGCAATTTTTCTATGAGGCTGGAATTGTATTCAAACTACATCCTATTAAAGGGGATGAGGAAAAATATGCAAGTACTATTCAGAATAAAATAAGGAGATTTTAATCGAACTTAGGTTACTTATTTCTGTAAAATTAATAATGGCCCGGGAAGTTCAAAAAAACATTGCCCCAATATCAAATTGAGGCAATGTGCTTATGCATGTAATGTGCTAATCCTGATCAATAGATAACCAAACCACCATGTGCTTTCAGTTTATATGAAAGAGACTTTTCTGCAGTAATTGTAGAATTAGTCAGCGTGCCATCTTCACCATCTGCAATACAATTCAGTTGCTTATCTTTTATAAAAGAAAGATCCAGTTCGATTGTCTTTTCTGTATTCTCACCATTAATTGCTCCAATAAACCAACGGTCTCCACTTCTGCGTGCTATCACTAAAAACTTACCCGGGTAACCATCAATTAATTTGGTTTCATCCCATACAGAAGGAACGGCCGATAAATAATCAGCAACATAAGCAGGATAATCTTCCAGGTTCTGAGGGAGTAATCCCAGATGCTGAACACCGGAAAAGAAAATAACAGGCAAAGCCAATTCAAAAGCATTCGTAGTACGACGCACCGGTCCGGTTCCTTTTTTCTCTCCCAAAGTAGGATTAAGAATAAGTGGAGTAAAGTCCATTGGAGCTACAGCATTACGAACAAAAGGCAAAACACAAGCATGCTGTGGTCTTAAGTTTTCCGCTTCCTGACCAAAAGTGCAGAATTCCATTCCCTTTACGGCTTCCGCTGTCACAAAATTAGGATACATCCTCTCCCATCCACGAGGAAGGGTTGTTCCGTGGAAGTTTACAGTAATGTCAAAGTCATTGGCATCAGTGAGAATATCTTCATAAAGCTTCATTGTGGCTTGTTTATCACCGCCAAAGAAGTCAACCTTAATACCTTTCACTCCTATGCTTTGCATCCACTTCATCTCTTCGCGACGTATATCCCGAGTATCCATTTTATCTTTCGGAGTTTGGTCTGCATCATTCCATTTTCCATTGGAATTGTACCAAAGAATAAGAGATACGTTCTTTGTCTTTGCATAATCGGCCAATTCTTTCATTCTTTCACGGCCAATTTTAGTATCCCACAATGCATCAATCAAACAATATTCAAGTTTAAGCTGAGCCGCCATATCAATAAACTGACGCTGAACTTCGTAAGTCGTATTATTATCTTTCAGAACCAGCCAACTCCAGGAAGCTTTTCCCGGTTTATAGTCATATTTCGCCTCGTACTTAGGTTTTACTAAATCAGTAGCCATTGTAGATTCCACTATCTTTTTCAAGTTGTCACCTACTACAATCATTCTCCATGGAGTAGCAAAGGGAAGCGCGAAAGTTGGATAAACCGGATCTGTACCAATGTTCTGTTCAGCTTCGGAGTAGGCAATCTTGAACAATCCGGAAAAGGTTGCATCAGCCAGGTGTGTTGCACAGTAATTACCATCTGTTCCGGCTTCGCTCAGCATAAACCAATAAGGAGATTTGTCGGCTTTTAACGGGAGTTTAAATAAAGCAGGAAAACACCAGCCCTGTTTATCCTTTGAAATAGTGGTCACCGGAGCATCAATAGCATAGTGCTCCTCATAACTTGGGTTAGTACGAGCCCAACTGGAATGAGCTTTTGACATTGGATGAAGAAATCCTGAGGCACTTTTAGATATCTGAAAAGCAGTTAATTCTTCCATCACCGTAGCTTTTGAACCTCCGCTAATAAGATAACGAAAAGCCAAACCATCATTTGCCAAACGAAATTCTATTTTCATCTCTTTACCTTCTGCATTATTAAAGGTATAAACGGCATAGTTTGCTTTAGTTGTTATCTGTTTCTTCTTGCCCACAACTAAACTATAGCTTTCTTCAGAGTACTTAGGTTCTGAGGAATCCACTAATTTCAAATCAGACGTAAAATCACCGGTAGTTAATTTTATCCCTAATAATATTTCATTCACAATTGGAACTCCATCCATTGTTAGTTGGCAAAAAGGTTTCCCATGTTTGATATAAACAGATGACTTTAGTCTGGCATCAGGACTTGTCAATATGTCTTTTGAGAAAGAAGTAAGAACAACAAAGAACAACATTAATAATGTTAACGGGATAATCTTTTTCATTAAAATATTTTTTATGGTTAATATTAAAACAAATAATCATTATACAAATTACAATTGTATAATTCACTGCGCAACTCACTATTGGGTCGAAATAGTTCTGTTCATTCTATATGAATAACTATTCACAATCAGAATTGAGCGTTCAAATATAAGGTTTTATATAGAAATAAAAGTGTGATAAATACACTAAAGAAGGAGAATAGGGTGAAAATTACATAATAAAGAAAGTCTTAAAAAGCAGAAAAGGGAATACCTTCTTTGGATATTCCCTTTTCTGCTTTTTAAGACTTAAACTTATTCTGCTTCTGAGTCAACTACTTCTTCAGTTGAGAAATCAGTTATACCATTAGTAACCAAAACATTATACCAGTTAACCAGTTTCTTAATATCGGTAACATATACTCTGTCACGATCAAAGTCCGGCAAAATCTCTGCAAAATAAGCACGCAACTGATCTGAATTAGATTTTTTTGTATCGATAGATGCTACTTCACCATTTTCTTTCTTTAACACTGAAGCAAGAACTTCCTTCAAAGGCACTTCTGCATCGTTTGTATACATTGCTATATCAGCTAAAGAAATCACTTTTTCATTGCCGTAAGCAGGAAAACGTTTCTTATCTTCTGAAATAGACTCTACAATCAACATATTTTTCCCTTGAGAGATTAACTTATACAAACCCGGCTTACCCGAGATAGACAAAATAGTCTTCAACATAGTCTCTAATTTTTATATTTTAATATTAGTGGCGACAAAAATAACATTCAGCATTGAAACAAACAACGTAAAACAAATAAAAAGCTAATCTTTAAACATATATTAGGAAACAATTATAATGATGTAAAATTCATTAACTCTATTATTTGAGGAATAACGGGTGTTTCTTCATCATTAACGATAACAAAGTTTGCCATCGATTTTTTTTCTTCGTCATCCATCTGACTTTGAATGCGTTTTTTGATTTGTTCTTTGGAAGAAGATGAATCACGCAGAGCCAAACGTTTCAAACGTAAATCCAACGGAGCAGAAACCATTACAATAATATCTACTTCATCTTCAAAGCCAGCCTCGATAAGTATTGCTGATTCAATAGCCACAATGGGATAATGATTGTTCAAGGATGCCCATCTTACAAAATCTTCTTTTACTCTTGGATGAATAATTCCATTCACAATTTTAGCATTCTCCGGATCTGAAAAGAGATAAGCAGCAAGCAATTTTTTATTTAGCTCACCATTGGAAAAGATCTCTTCACCTAGCAAATGAACAAGTTGCTGCCTGATTGTGATATCACTGGAAGTAATTCTCTTTGCTTCATCGTCTGCAATATAAACAGGAATTCCCATTGTAGCCAACAGATGAGAGACCACCGATTTTCCACTGCCAATGCCACCGGTCAAACCTATTTTAATAGCCATATGCAGGAATTGATTCAATTAAGAAATCAACCTGATCAGGAACAATGCGTACATAACTCACGCCTGCTGGAATTGACTTCAGTTTTAATTTGTATTTTTCTGAACCATTCTTCATCAGCTCCTCATATTGTATATCGAAAACAAAGTCATCAGAAGAAATAGATTTAAATCGGCTCAATCCCACCTGAAAAGAGACTTTCACTTTTGATGGAAAAGTACGTAATGATTTGTTTGCCGGAAAATTAATGCCTCTCAAAGAGACTTCAAATGTTTTTTCTGTGTAGATATCTACTGGAAGAGTCAGATTCACAATATTTGGAACAAACCTTGCACCTTTAACAGCTGCTAATTGCATCCGCTGATGAACTGTATCTGTTACTCCATCCAACAATAAGATCTGTGTATTCGCATATTTTATTGAGTCCAGTATTGACTGTGGAGCATAAACAAGAACAGAATCAGGAGAAAAAATAGTATCAGTAAAATAATACTGACGGCCAGGATTAACCCGTCCCCTTAACCTTACCGGTATCTTTTTCGAGCCCCCCATACAATAGATGTAATCAATATCGGGTTTAATGCTAATTAGTTTAGTGGAAATATTAAGTTGAGCCAGTATTTTCTTCTCGAATTCTGCCGAATGAATAACAACATGATTCCCACGGTTTTGATAATCCGTAAAGTTCAGACTGATTGGATAAAAGCTCTGTCCCAGAAAATAATTCAGCAACGTTGTACCCTTGTCTTTTACTACTATATGTAATTCAGATGCCGGTTCAGCTGTCATTATTACATTATTAGGAATATTTCGTAGTCTCACAGGAACAACAAGTTCAACCTCAAAGTCATTTTTTAAAGTCTGAAGCAACCAGAATCCCGAAGATACAAGAAAAAAAAACAGAAAGACCAGAACCTTTCTGCTTTTATCGCTAAGCAGAAAGGCTCTGATCTTTCTATAAATCTTTAAATAAAAGAACTTTATGCTCCTGTCACTGAACATTCTATTTAATTATTTTGCACTAGCCTGAGTAGCATCTGATGCAGCCGCAAAAATAGAGTTCTTATCTATCTTGACACGAACATTATCTGCTATTTCAAGAATAACACAATCGTCTTTTACTTCTTTAATTTTTCCATGTATTCCACCAGCGGTAATTACTTTTTGACCAACGTCCAATCCTTTACGGAAATTCTGGATTTCTTTCTGTTTCTTGTTTTGTGGACGAATCATAAAGAAATAGATAATAGCAAACATAGCTACCATCATAAGAATGGTTCCACCACCACCGCTCAAGAAACCACTTCCAACACCTGCTCCAGGTGCTTGTAATAATACAGATAGATTCATAAAATATTTTTTATAGTTTTCTAATCAATGAAAAGCAAATATATTAGTTTTTTGTCAGCTTTCCATCTTTTTTTAATTGATTAACTATTCCATCCAATGTTCCATTAATGAAACCGCCACTTTTTGCTGTGCTATACAGTTTTGCAATTTCCACATACTCATTTAAAGATACGCTAACCGGAATATTTGGAAAACTTAGTATCTCGGCCAAAGCAATCTGCATAATGATCACATCCATGAAAGCAATACGATCCAAATCCCAATTCTTAGTGTTTTCACTAATTAAATGACGATAATAATCTTCATTTAAAACAGAACGACGGAATAATCTACGTGCAAATTCCTGATCCTCCTCATCCTTGAACTCCGGCAATAATTTTTGATTTTTACCCTGTTTCTCATCAAACTTCTTTATAGTCTTTATAACAAAGGTATCGACTATTTCCTTATCATCATTCCAATATAAGCTCTGATCTTCCAGAACCTGGTCTAAAGATTCATTATTCATAATGAAACTTTTATAGATCTTCCTCCACAATTCACGATCTTCAGTATAAGAAGACTCAGCCGATTCCATATACTCTTTATATATATCTGAATCTAAGATCTTCTCAAATAACTCTTTAATGAATTCCTGGTCATTTGCCCATGTTTTCTTCTGGTTTATCACAAACTCAGAAAGTTGTTTATTTACTTCTAGCTGTGCTATAAATTTGTTTTCTACAAATTTCATACTAGGGGCCAAATCCTCTTGAGAAGGGGCTAATTTGTTTTTTGCCGCATCAATGCGCTTCTGGGCAAAATTCGTCAATTCTATCATCAACAACAATAAATAGTTGTAGAGATCGTAAGCCTTTGAGAGACTAAAGAATAGCTCCTTCTCAGCTGTGTCCAAGTTTTTGTTACCATTTTGATAGTAAGCGTACACAATTTGTACAATCTTAAGACGAATAAGAACTCTGTTAATCATAACTTTTTTCAATACATTAATTCAACGTGCAAAAATAGGTATTTTAGAGAGTTTGGACAAACAAATTACATTTTTTAATGAATAAAACACCCATTAAAAATTAAAATTGAGTTTTTAGAAGAACTTTCTGCCAGATTCTTTTGCCTATTTAAAAAAAATAATCAATTTTGAGGCCGATTTAAAACAGAGCTAATTTAGTTGATATGGAAGAGTTTAAAAAGAAGAGTGCAGTGGATATGAATGAGAAGGAAATCGTTTTCTCTAAATCTATCAAAGCAGGTAAACGTATTTATTATTTAGATGTAAAGAAGAACCGTAAAGATGAAATGTTCATAGCCATTACAGAAAGTAAAAAAGTAATTTCCGGCGAAGGGGACGATTCTCAGGTTTCTTTTGAGAAACATAAAATTTTTCTGTATAAAGAAGATTTCGAGAAATTTATGACAGGATTAACACAAGCCATCTCTTTTATAGATGAGAATCAAGGTGACGAAGAGACAGGAACTGAAATTCGTGCAAGTGAGAATATCATCAAAACAGATGAGATAATTTCTGAAGAAATTAAAATTGATATTGATTTTGAATAAAAAGCGCTAATCAGATAGTTCATTTATCCTGCATATTTCTTTGTAATATAAAAAAAAAGGCGTACTTTTGCAGCGCTTTTTGCTGCATTGTGTGATATACCACATCGTGTAATGGTGAATTAAGCAACAAAAAACTTAATTTAGAGTAACACAAAAATTTTAAAAAATGAAATCAATTCAAATCAATGGAACTTTGAGAAGCGAGTTCGGAAAGAAAGGCTCTCGTGCAATTCGTAAAACAGACAGTGTTCCTTGCGTTCTTTACGGACAAGGTGAAAACATTCACTTTACAGTTACAAATGACGCTCTTCGTAACTTGGTATACACACCAGATATCTATGTTGTAGACTTAGATATTGATGGCAAAAAAGTAAATGCTATTTTAAAAGATATTCAATTCCACCCAGTAAAAGATAACATTCTTCATATTGACTTTTACCAGATTGATGAAACTAAACCAATTGCAATGGAAGTTCCAGTATCTCTTGAAGGTTTGGCAGAAGGTGTTAAAGCCGGTGGTAAATTGACTCTTCAATTACGTAAAATTAAAGTTAAAGCATTATTCAACACTATTCCTGAAAAGTTGATTATCAACGTTTCTAAATTAGGATTGGGTAAAACAATTCAGGTTGGAGATCTTTCTTTCGAAGGACTTGAATTATTAACTGCTAAGGAAGCTGTTGTTTGTGCTGTTAAATTGACTCGTGTAGCAAGAGGTCTTGCTGCTGCTGCCAAATAATTATCACCTGAACTATTGAATGAAATACTTGATTGTAGGATTGGGTAATATCGGTGAAGAATACCGGGATACTCGTCACAACATAGGATTTAATGTATTGGACGCCTTTGCTAAGGCGTCCAATATTGTTTTTACCGATGGACGTTACGGTGCAACTGCAACTCTATCGATAAAAGGTCGTACGTTAATTCTGCTCAAACCATCTACCTACATGAACCTGAGCGGGAATGCTGTGCGATATTACATGCAGAAAGAAAAAATCGCTCTTGAAAATGTACTCGTTGTGGTTGACGACCTTGCATTGCCATTTGGAACACTTCGGTTAAAAAGTAAAGGCAGCGATGCAGGACACAATGGATTAAAGCACATTGCAGCTACACTTGGTACAGAAAACTATGCACGCTTGCGTTTTGGTATTGGAAATGATTTCCCTCGAGGCGGACAAATTGACTTTGTACTTGGATATTTCACCGAAGAGGATATGAAAACAATGGATGAACGTCTGGAGACTGCCGGTGAAATCGTGAAGAGTTTTTGCCTGGCAGGAATATCTCTCACTATGAATCAGTTTAATAAAAAGTAAAAACTATGGCTGAAGCGAGAATTGACAAATGGATGTGGGCTACGCGTATATTCAAAACACGCACTATTGCTGCCGAAGCATGTAAAAAGGGTCGCGTTACTATTAACGGTTCATTTGTAAAAGCAGCGCGCAGCATTAAAGTTGGCGATGTTATTCAGGTAAAGAAACCTCCTATTACTTACTCGTTTAAAGTTTTGCAAACAATAGAGAAGCGGGTTGGAGCAAAGCTCGTTCCTGAATACATGCAGAATGTTACCACCCCCGACCAATACGAACTACTAGAAATGAGCAAAGTCAGTGGTTTTGTGGACAGAGCACGAGGTACCGGACGACCAACTAAAAAAGATCGCCGGGAAATAGAAGATTTCACTGATCCGGAGTTTCAGGATGGTTTTGACTTCGAATTTGATTTCAATTCAGAAGATTAAGAAAGTAGCCTATAAGGGTTGGCACTCTTTACAATAGTAAATGCTTCCGCCTAAATAGTTTTCTTTCACAATTATACTGCCGCATTTATCGCAAGGCTTTCCTGAAGTATTTTTGGAAAGCTTTGTTTTATATTTCCCAGAAGTTCCAAACAAATCTTTCTCCGTATCCCGTCCTCCTAATTCACACATTTCCGATATAGTGCTCTTTATTGAGAAAAACAACTGCTCTTTCTGTTGCTCGCTCAAATCCTGTGTCTTTTTCTTTGGATGTATTCCGGCATTATAAAGAACATCCTGCAAGGTACCATTTCCAAGTCCGGGAATATGCTGTTCGGTAGCCAACAGAGCTTTAGCTGACTTATTCTTAAAGCTCTCCTCAGAAATAAAATTCACAAAATAATCCTTGTTAAACATATCCGATAACACAAAAGGTTTCTCTCCAGCCACCAGATAATAAGGATTTTCTAATGTATTCTCAGGAAAGGCCCATAAACCAGCATACATTTGCACCGTCACAGCAAGAAAAGAGTTATCATTAAAACCGATAAGAAGCTGATGTTTATCCGGCAATTTACTTCCCGGGGAAAAATAACAGAGATTAGCGCCATCACCAAAAACAATACGGGCTTTTCCGGCACTGATTTCAACCAGACCTCCTCTGGGATAAGAGTCATTTACCTTTTCTCCTATTAATAATGACGCGTAGTTCTGAGGGTCACCATAGAAGAAAGCAAACTTATGAGGAGAATATCCGGTAACAACATCAGTGATTACTTTCCCTTTAATGGATTCATTCAACTGATGAGACAACACAATGGCTTCAGGTATTTCAATCATGGCAGTGAATATTTAGATGCGAACAAAGTTATCTTTTTATTGATAAATCGCAAATAAAAGAGCACATATTATTACCTCAATCATCTATTATTCTGATTATTACAAGAAACAAGTGGCATGCGTGCAAAGAATAAAAAAAAGGACGGTTCTTCGTCACTTTTGGTGGAAGATATTGCATTGAATCTTTTATTTATAGTGTTTTACCTACTTTTTATCAGGTTCAATAAATGGCTTATCAAAAAGCATGTAGAACCTTGATTAGATAAGCATTTGAGATAGTTGATTCCACCATAAAATGATAAAGAACCCAAATAGCCCTCTGAGCCTTTAACATTAATACCAAAAAAGACTGCCTATTACCAGACAGCCTTTTACTTTTGTATTATCGCATACAATCTATTTACAAATTAACTTTTACAGCATCAATCAGTTCCTGATATTCTGCATCGCTCAGGTAAACTTTACCTGGGTTCATTGTAAATGTTCCGCCAAAGTCAGGTCCATCCACATATTTTGGAGCTAAGTGAAAGTGTAGGTGAGACAACTTATCAGAGTAAGCACCATAGTTAATCTTTGCAGGGTGAAAAGCCTTATCCATAGCACGGGTTACTTTTGCAACATCCGCCATAAACGCATTACGATCTTCGTCACTCAATTCAAAAAGATCATTTATATGGTCTTTGTATGCAACCAGGCAACGGCCACGATAAGTTTGTTCTTTAAAAAGAAAAACTCTTGATACGCTTAACTGTGCAATTTCAATCATCAAATCGTGTAAAGTCTGATTGTTTTGGCAATACAGACAATCTTTTGGATCACTCATGGTTATAATCTATTTAATATGTTAATGGTGTAAAAGTAGAAATAAATTCTCAGAAAAAAGTGGAATAATTAGTTCTTTTGACTTACTAATTGGTACACATCTTCTTTTTCACCAACCACCCACACCACATCTCCTTCTTGAAAAGGAACATTCACATCGGGAGTTCTCAGAGGGTTTCCATTGCGTTCCAATCCCACAATCAAGCACTTATAGTTATCTCGTATACCCGATTCACGAATTGATTTTCCTAAAAAGCCGGAATGGGAATCAATCATAAACTGTTTCAGTGTCATCAGACTATTTTCAATGTCAACATTTTCACAGGAAGATTCCGTTTGCATCATTTGTTCACTGAACACATTCAGCTGTTCGTCGGTACCTATTGTCTGTATCTTGTCAAGAGGAAAGAGTCTGACAGAAGCTCCCGGAATATTAATCCGCATCTTTCCGCGAAGAATGGAAACGATATGCACACCATATTTTTTTCCAAGGTTTAGCTCTGAAAGAGTTTTGCCTGCCCAAACCGAATCGCAAGGAATTTCAAAATCAGTGAGATGTAAATCACGCGAAAGCAAACTACCAGCATAAGCAGGCTTTTTGTTTCCCATATATTCCGCATGCATATCACGTAACCGCAGATTCTGAAGAAACTTACGCTCTATAAGGATGGAATGTTTCTTTAATACTCTGGAATAGATCATTATAAACACCAGAATTACAGCCACTCCCACAACTATACCAACAGACGATTTAAAGAAATGAGCTATAACAAATGCAACAAAGACAACAGCTATTACCACACGCAGAATTATTGTAGAAACCAGCGGACCACGGTTCACCCTACTGTCATCCCACAGTGTTGTAAACTCCTCCGAATGGTTTTTCTTTACCACAATAGCCCGCAGGAATGGAGAGATACAGATAATAGTAAATATTGATGCTGCAAGCGAGCTCCAAAAATGAGGTAACTGGCTTTCAAACAATGGAACCACAAACCGGAAAGATAACGCAATTGTTGCAATGGAAATGATTGAATATATCACAATATTACGTGCCATAGCCAGAAGTAGCTTTTTCCAGTTACTTTCATAGTTCACTGTTTGCGAACCGGATGAATAACGGTCAAGGAAGCGCTTCCATGAACGAGGTAATGCATGTTCGGCCTTATTGGAAGCCGGTTCGGCCAAACGAATCATGTATGGAGTAAGGAATGTGGTTATTACTGATACGGCTACAACGATAGGATAAAGAAAATGACTGGTTACGTTCAGACTTACACCCAGAGAGGCTATGATAAAAGCAAACTCACCAATCTGTGTCAAACTAAAGCCACACTGCATGGCAGTCTTCAGCGGCTGACCGGAAAGCAAAACTCCAAAGGTCCCAAAGACTGACTGCCCCAGAATAACTACAAGTGAGATCACAGCTATGGGCAAGGCGTATTCTACAATCATTGCCGGATCTACCATCATACCAACGGAGACGAAGAAGATTGCTCCAAACAAATCTTTTACTGGTTTTACCAGATGTTCTATATGTTCAGCCTCAATGGTTTCTGCTAAAATAGAGCCCATGATGAAAGCTCCGAAGGCTGGTGAGAATCCTACCTGAGAGGCAAGTACCACCATACCGAAACACATTCCCAGAGCAACGATCATAAGTGTTTCGTCACTCATCAGGTTACGAGTTTTCTTAAGAAAGCCAGGAATTAGGAATATCCCGACTATAAACCAGATAACAAGGAAGAATAACAGTTTACCAATACTCTCGATAAGATCCTTCCCCTGAAAATTATTGCTCACCGCCATTGTGGAAAGAACTACCATAAGAACGATAGCCAGAATATCTTCAAGGATTAGAATACCAAGCACAAGACCTGCAAATTTCTTTTTCCTCAGCCCCAAATCATCAAAGGCTTTATAGATAATGGTTGTAGAAGACATCGCAATCATACCTCCAAGGAAGATGCAATCCATTTTATGCCATCCAAAGCCTATTCCAACGGCTATTCCTACCATAATCATACAAAAGATGATAGTGCAGGCGGCAATAACCGCTGTTCCGCCAACTTTCAGTATTTTCTTGAAACTGAATTCCAGTCCCAAAGCAAAAAGGAGAAAGATTACACCTATATCAGCCCAGGTCTGAATGTTTGAGGTATCAAATATTGTGGCTGTAGGAATAAAGGAATGCGATCCGGTGAGGAATCCTGCAACAATATACCCCAACACTAATGGCTGTTTCAACTTCTTAAATAACAACGTTATTATCCCGGCTGATATAAGAATTAACGCTAAGTCAGCTATAAGATTCGGTAAATGCGACATTGTATTTTCAGATTGGTTTCTACAAAAATACATTATTCCATGCAAAATGAAAAGTTTCAGATAATAAAAAAAGCGATATTATAACGTTATGCTATAATATCGCCTACTATTATTTTCTATAAAGGAGCCGTCTATTTTCTGAAAGGAGGTTTTACTACCTTCGCTTTAATTCCCTTTCCACGAATGCTGACATATATTTCTGTTCCAAGCTTTGAATAAGCAGTCTGCACGTATCCCATACCGATACCTACCTTACGGGTAGGCGACATAGTTCCGGAGGTTACTTCTCCAATCTTTTCCCCTTCTGCATTTACCAGTTCGTATTCATGACGAGGAATGCCACGGTCAATCATTTCAAAAGCAACCAGTTTACGCGCCACGCCCTCAGTTTTTTGTTTCTCAAGGAATGCACGGTTGGTAAATTCCTTTCCATCCACAAACTTGGTAATCCATCCCAATCCTGCCTCTATTGGAGAAGTAGAATCATTCAGATCGTTGCCGTACAGACAGAAGCCCATCTCCAGACGCAACGTATCACGTGCACCAAGTCCTATCGGCTTAATGCCAAACTCTGCACCAGCTTCAAAGACAGCATCCCATATCTTCATTGCGCAACCGGGATAGAAATAAAGTTCAAAGCCACCGGCTCCGGTATAACCCGTATTAGAGATTATCACATTCTTCTGTCCGGCAAACTCGCCAGTGGTAAATGAATAATAAGGAATCTCGGAAAGATTCACGGAAGTGAGTTTTTGCAAAGCATTTATAGCCTTTGGTCCCTGAACGGCAAGCTGAGCCATTTTATCGGAAGCGTTTTCCAATTCGGCTCCAACGGTATTGTGACTTACACACCAGTTCCAGTCTTTTTCTATATTCGATGCATTAACTACCAACATGTACTTTTCCGGTTCATAGTAATACACTAGCAAATCGTCAACTATTCCTCCTTCTTCATTGGGAAAACAGGAATATTGTGCTTTACCAACAGTCAGCGCAGCCACGTTATTCGATGTTACCTTCTGAAGAAAAGCAAGTGCATTAGGCCCTTTTACCCAGAACTCTCCCATGTGGGATACATCAAACACCCCTACTCCATTGCAAACGGTAAGGTGTTCATCAATAATTCCGGAATATTCAATCGGCATATTATAGCCGGCAAACTCGTGCATTTTTGCACCTAAAGCAATGTGTGTTTCTGTAAATGGTGTGTTTTTCATAGTATTAAGTATTATTTGCTGGCTACAAGCTCAGCTATTTTAACGACTACTTTCGTTGCCTTTTCTAATGATTGAACAGGAGCGAACTCATATCTGCCATGAAAATTCAATCCTCCGGCAAAGATGTTGGGACAAGGAAGACCTTTGAAAGAGAGTTGTGCACCGTCAGTACCTCCACGAATAGCTCTTACCTTAGGCTCAACTTCTACAGCCTTCATTGCCTCAAAAGCGGTATCAATAATATGCATTACCGGTTCAATCTTCTCGCGCATGTTGTAATACTGATCCTTCATCTCAAGAGTGGCAGTTCCTTCACCATACTCACTATTGATCCTGGCAACCCACTGCTCAACATTTGCCTTACGGTTCTCAAATTTAGTACGATCATGGTCACGAACAATAATAGAAACGGTTGTTTGCTCCACTTCTCCATTGATACCAATCAGGTGATAAAATCCTTCATAGCCTTCTGTACGTTCAGGAGATTCATTACATGGCAGCATTGCAATAAACTGATTTGCCACACGGATAGAGTTCACCATCTTATTTTTTGCATATCCGGGATGAACATTCAGCCCTTTGAATATAACTTTGACTGAAGCTGCATTGAAGTTCTCGAATTCCAGTTCGCCAACTTCACCTCCATCCATGGTGTAAGCCCAGTCACAACCAAATTTCTCCACATCAAACTTATGTGCACCCTCGCCTATTTCTTCATCAGGATTAAATCCGATACGGATCTTTCCGTGCTTAATTTCAGGATGTTCCTGTAAATAAGCAATGGCTGAGACTATTTCCGCAATACCGGCTTTGTCATCTGCACCAAGAAGCGTCTTTCCATCTGTTACAATCAGGTCTTCACCTATATGATCCAACAGTTCCGGGAACATAACCGGAGAAAGAATAATGTTATCTTCCTGACAAAGAACAATCTCTTTTCCATCATATTTTTCTACGATACGGGGAGTTACATCCTTTCCACTCATATCAGGGCTGGTATCCATGTGAGCTATAAATCCAATGGTAGGCACTTTCTTATCTATATTGGAAGGAAGAGTAGCAAAAAGGTAGGCATGCTCGTCCAAAGTAATCTCTTCCAATCCCATACTTTCCAGTTCCGATTTAAGATATTCGGCAAATACCATCTGTTTTGGAGTACTGGGAGTGATGCCGGTTAACTCATCTGATTGAGTATCAAAACTGACATATTTAAAAAATCTTTCTAGTAGTGTCATATTAATTGAGTTTTTATGTTTTTTTTATACAGCTGTAAAGGTAAAAAAAGAGCCACGAATTACAAAGTAATACGTGGCTCTTTTTTATTTTTTAAAAATGATGGCCTATCTCATTAAAAAGTTCGTGATATATTTTCTTTTAGACCCGGGTCTCAGTACCATTTAGATATATATCAAACGTATGCTTAGATATATATCAAAGCATACTTTTGATATATATCTAAGCAAAAAAACATCTTGAATAAATTTATTTATCAGATTGTTCCTTTTCTTTTTTCATCTTGTAGAAATTCTGCAGAACATAGAATGCTTTCTTCTTTAAGCCTCTTTCTGAAATGATTCCCTTGCGGTTGAAAAAGTCCTGTATGCCGTTCAATTGACGACGGGCAGAGCGAAAATCCATTAATATCCAGGGAGAAGTTCCTGCAAATCCATCTACCCGATTATACATTTCCAGCGTGTTCTTGTAAAGCTCCTCCTGATATTCCTCCGTCCAGCGTTCATCCTTGTCGCCGTGTTTGCCTTGAAGTGCACCTCCACCGAACTCACTGATGAAGAAAGGCTTGTTGTATGGAATATCCCACTGGCGGGTTTTACAATCTTCGGGCGTGCCGCTATACCATCCCAGGTAATTATTGAAGCTGATAATATCGACATACTTACTCATATAATCTTTTACCTCACTCACATTTCCCTTTGTTCCGGTTACCTCCATTGCCATACTCAGCAGACGTGTATTGTCTTTTGCCCGAACCTGAGCGGCCAAGTCGGCAAGGAACTTATCGCGTGCCTCACTGTGCGGAGTTTCGTTGGCAACAGACCAGATTATAATGCCACAACGATTCTTATCACGCTCCATCATATCGTTTAGTTGTGTGGAAGCATTCTTATAAGTGTCCGGATTGCTCCAGTGAATAGTCCAGTACACCGGTATTTCACTCCAAACCATTAAGCCCATCTCCTCGGCCGCACGAACCATAAATTCATTGTGCGGGTAATGTGCCAGGCGAACAAAGTTACATCCCAGTTCTTTTGCCCAACTAAGAAGTGTAACAGATTCCTCTTTCGAGAACACACGTCCTTGTCGGTAAGGTGCTTCTTCGTGAATGGAAATTCCGCGAAGGAAAGTCTTCTTTCCGTTCAGCAAGATACTTTTGCCTTGTGTCTCGATCTGACGGAAACCAATCTTGTCTTTCAGCACCTCTTCTCCATTACGGATTACAACATCATATAGTTTGGGCGATTCAGGTGACCAGAGTTTTGGTTTTACTTTGCAAACAAACGTGGCTTTTCCCTGAGTATCCGTGATGAGTTTCTTATTAATCTTCAGTTCGGGTATTTCCAAAGAAACCTCTGCACCGGCCAACTTATCATTTAACTGAATGTATCCTTCTACATGATCATAGCTACCTTTGGGAAGTTGTACCAGGTAATCGTCTACAAAAACATTAGGAGTTTCTACCAGCAACACGTCACGCGTAATTCCCCCGTAGTTCCACCAGTCGGAATTCACCGTAGGTACACCCTCGGGCTTACGTTCGTTATTCACACGAAGAATCACAAAGTTACTTCCTTCCTTCAACTTGTTAGTCACATCAAACTGAAACGGGGTGAATCCACCTTCGTGTGTGCCTATCGGTTCACCGTTCAGATAAACATTAGCCAGATAGTTAACCGCACCGAAGTAAAGAAATGCTTTGGTACCGGGTTTTGGAGTATAATTAAAGTCTTTCTTGTACCAAACGCTACCTTCGTAAAAGAATAGTTTATCATCTTGCGTATTCCAGTCGCCCGGGACTTTCATCAGCGGAGCTGTATCAAAATTATACTCTACCAAGTCCGATTTAGATTTTGCCTTTTGATTTTTAAAAAAGCCGTTGTTGCTTACATTCAGTCTATAATCATAATACCCATTGTCAAAAGGATCCACAATGCAGTTCCATGAACCGTTTAGTGTCTGTGTGTGGCGTGCATAGACATTTTGCAGCACTGTGCCGGCTTTTGCCTGCGGCAGAGCAAACAAACAAACGAATAAAATCGTTATTAATCGTCTCATAATCTTTTATTTCTTTGTTTTATTAAAGGTTACATAAATCCATAATTACTCCGCAATGGAAAAGCAATCTTATCCATTATCGAAAGCCAATAGGTTCTTCGCTGGCTCTCTGAAAATTGAGTCTTTTTAGTCTCCTTACCTGAAATGGTAACAGGAAATGCCGTAATTAAGGCAATACTTAAAACAAGTATCACCAAAAGCTTTTTGTTTACACAGTATTTCATAATATATAAGACACTATAAATGTGATATGTGGAGCAAAGATATCTTTTTAATAACAATCTTTACTCCACATATCATTCAAAAAAGTTTTTTTATTGAATATATTCAGTTTGCTTTAAATATACTAAGATTCCACTGATCGAACCATTTCAAGACCGGTTTGTCATTTTCAAAAAGAATAGGTAGCCAAATATAACGAGCGTCAATAGGATACTTTGGTGTCCATCGGTCGGCCATAAAAATATAGGCATCTTTTTTGCCTTCTACTTTCTGGATATAAGCACTTTGCGAATGGAAAGTCAGTTTTGCATCATCGCCCACACAAGGATTTGGATGTTGTTTCCACGGTCCCCATATATTAGTAGCTGAAAACATACGTGCTTCGTTAGGATCCCATCCGGTACAACCCGAAGTAATCATCCAGTAAACGCCATCTTTCTTAAAGATAGACGGAGCTTCATTGTGTCCACCCGGGAAAATACGGATATACTTTCCGGAATGACCTAGATAGTCATCCGTCAGTTCAGCAATCTGCAAAGTCAGGTTCTCTTCTGAAGAATATATATGATAAGCTTTTCCATTATCATCCACAAATATGGTCATATCCCGTGACATCTGACCATCCTTCAGATCTCTTCTGGCAAATAATCCATCAGATACCGCCTTATACCATTCCGGAGTCCACCACTTCTCATAATCCTTACTATTCAAATTAAGTTTTTTTTGTTCATCCGTCATATTAGCCGGATATATTCCCGGATTAGCTCGGAATGAACGAACAAACTTATATGGTCCTGTTACATTACCACTAACAGCTACTCCCACGCGGGAAGCCACATACCCTTGTCCTTTCAGTTCAAGATGGAACCACATCACAAATTTCTTTGTTTTCTTGTTATATACCACTTTAGGGCGTTCAATTATACATCCTTTGGTAATATCACTCTTCTCATCTTCTGACACTTTCAAAGTAACGCCATTGTTTTTCCAGTTATACAAATCGGAAGAAGAATAACAAGTCACTCCTACCAAAGCACTGCTGGTAGCTTCACTTTTATACTCTCCAAACCAATAGTACCTACCCTGATAATATAGCATTCCACCTCCGTGTGCATTAATGTGCACTCCTTTATCATCGGGCCATAACTTACCCGGATAAAATGATTTATTTACTGCACCAACCTGAACACTGAAAAAGGCTACACAAGCCATTAAAACAGGAGTTATAATTCTAAAAAGACTCTTATATCTCATTCATTAAAATTTAAAGATTATATGCAAATATAGACTCTCAAATTATGTAAATGCTCTAAAAATAGTTCTTTAAGTTCCGTTTTTAGACAATTCTCCAATACTTAGACATAAATGAAGTATAATTTTAGTTCACTGAGTTATAGTTTCCAGAAATCCATATATAGAAGGATATGGCAAAAGAAACAGATAACTTATTTAATACAGAAATACGTACTAAAAAAAGAGGTTGCAACTAACATCAAGTGTCAGGCAACCTCTGAAAGAAAATTATTCTAAATCCTGGAAACAACTCAACTTAATAAACCGAATTCCTATTTTTGCTGATAAATACGCACGTAATCTATCTCATAGGTTAATGGATACTTTGTTTGAGAAGGATCTCCCCCATTACCACCCAAAGCAAGATTCAAAAGAAGATACTGCGGCTGATGAAATGGATTAACCCCGTCTTGATTTATTGATTGTGAAAGATCTATTTCATTTAATAATTCACTATCAAGATACAATCGGATAAAGTCCTTATCCCAATCCATACGCCAGATATGAAATTTATTTGCCCAATCAGGATCTTTCTTTGTAAAATAGCTGAGAGGTTTGTTTGATCCATCCCATTTAGCTTTCCATCTCGTCTTTGTTCCCCATGCAGCATTTGCCAAAACTGAAGGAACATTATTAATCCGATAGAATTCCATTAAATCAACTTCACCACAGGAAGGCCATTCCATTTCTTTCCCTAATGTCCATATGGCAGGCCAGGCTCCACTTGCAACAGGTATTTTAGCTCTAACTTCAACACGACCATATAGAAACTCCTTTTTACCTTCTGTTTTTATTGATGACGATGTATACTCTGCATACTCTCGTTGATTCTTCCATCCAGTCTGTTCCTTATTATATCCTGGATTGAGGACCTTCTCTTTACGACCTTCAATAACTAAAACACCATTCTTACAATATGCATTATCAGCCTGATACCATTGCAATTCCTCGTTACGGACAAATCCTTTTTCAAAGCTCCAGAACTTCTCATTTGGTTTCCCTGTATTGTTAAATTCATCGCTCCAGACAAGTTTCCATTTTTGTCCGAAGGCCGAAGCCGACAAAAGGAAACAGAGAAATGAAAGAAGAAACGTTCTGTAATATCCAGTATATATTTTCATCAGATTACTTCTTATTAAGAATAAAAAAACTAATACCTATTTAAAAACTTAATCACTCCTCAAAAAAATCTAAAAATTATATTTTCTTTTGGTATACACGAACATAATCAATCATATATTGCATTGGGAAAACGTCGTCACTCGGAGTTCCTCCATTACCGCCGATAGCCAAATTCAATAATATATATTGTTTTTGCTTAAATGGCCATGTATAGTTTGCTGCAGATCCATTCTGAGTCTGAGACTGTTTTGTTGTATTAAATAAAACATCATCTACGTACAAATCAATCTCATTTTCATTCCAATCCATGCGCCAAATATGATATTTCTTTGCCCAATCAGGATCTTTAGCTGTAAAGTCCGAGAATTTTGTTTTCACAGAGTTCCATTGAGCTGTCCATGCCTTATCTGTTCCCCAAGCTGTGTTTGCCAGTATATAAGGCTCACCGCTTATTAAATAATATTCAAGCAAATCAATCTCACCACAGGATGGCCAATCATACCAATTACCAAGCGTCCAGATTGCAGGCCATGCTCCTTTACCAGTAGGTATCTTTGCACGAACTTCAAGACGTCCATACTGAAAATCAAACTTACTATGAGTAGTCATTGAAGTTGAAGTGTACTCTGCATATTGACGATTTGTTTTCCAATTGCTACTACCTGCAACATAATTAGGATTCTGAACTCTTTCTTTCTTTCCTGTTAGTATTAAAGTTCCATCTTTACATTGGGCATTATCAGCCTGGTACCATTGTAACTCCTCATTACGAACAAAGCCATTTTCATAAGTCCAGTTGTTTGAATCAGGAGCACCACTACCATTGAACTCATCGCTCCATATCAATGTCATTCCATCTTTTTCACTTTCCGGTAAAGCTGGGTCAGGTTTCGTCTCATCGAAATCAGCAAACTTAAAAACCAACATCAAAGAATTTACCTTCTTATTTATTTTATAAGAATTTGAGTTTTCAATCTTAACGGGCAAAACAAACTTACCGTTTCTTTTTACGATGCCATCTGCCAGCAACATATCTTTATGGATAGTAATAGCTAAGGAAGAGCTTTCTTTCTCACCAGCCTTCATTGATAGCTGTTTAGATGATAATTCATAATAACTATCGGGCAAGAGCTGTGCTTTCTCATAAAAACTACCCTTTTCTGCTTTGCTAATCAATGACGCCAGTGAATCTTTATCAATAACAAGATCAGCACTAGCTTCATGGTCGGCAATCCGGTTCTGGTATAATGCCAGACTTAAATTGATTACTGTATCTTTTTCTTCTGAAGATGCAATCTTCATTGATACAGTAGCATCTGAGCCATTCCAGCAATCAGCAGATTGCTTCAGGCAAAGCAATGAAAGATCTACACTATTTTTTGACACATTATCTTTGTCATCGCAAGCGTAAAATGTAGATAATATCGCAGCCATTGAAATAGCTGCGACATTAGTTATAATTGATTTTCTCATAGTAATTGTTTGGGGTTAATCCTTTTCATCTGTTTCAGGGTTATAAACATTTAGTTTTACATCATATATTGCAAATTCTGCCATATTAAAATAATTCGCATTTCCACTAGTAGCGGTCACATTAAAACGAAAGTAAGTAAATGTCTTACCAGGAGCAACATAGTTTGATGTATACTCAGCACTTGCAGCACTTGGTAAACCGGAAAGAGTAGTTACTGTTTCCCAATTCTGACCATCATTACTTATCTGTAATTCAGCACTACTTGGTCTTGCAGAAGTTCCTGAATTATTTCTATTCATATAATAGATCAAAAAGTTTTGATGAGCCTCATTAAAGTTTATCTGGATATACTGAGGCAATGGAATTTGAGGAGAGCTCCATCTTGTATGGAAGAAAGTTCCAGCGTTTCCATCGAGAAGATTTTTTATCGGACCCTCTGTTGGTTCCTGAGCATTTGTACTTAATTGAGTTTCTGTCAGAGCAATTTTTGTTTTATCTACCACAGTAGTAACAGAAGGTGCTGCTCCAGAAGTAGCCTCAACCGTATTAATATCACCACCTTCATTTGCCGAATTAAATGTCTGGAAATAAAATTTATATGCTCCATAACGGGCTCTAGTATTACTAATAAGTATCTCGGTAGTACCTTTTGATGCTATTTTATACACATCCTTCTTTTGTAACGGATCATAATATTTAATCTGCAAATAAGCAAAATCTCCAGCAGGAGCCTGCCATTTAAGTTTTATTTGTCCGGGTAATGCCTCCGACTGAACTGTCTTAGCCTCAATAGAAGCAGGAACACCGGTATACCCAACTATTTCAAATTGCTCAATTTTATCATCACATGCATTCATTAGCAGAAGAAATACAACTGCTAATGAATATATAAATTTTAGTTTCATGGTTTTCATCTTTTAATAATTTAATAATACCTGATTACCAACCTGGATTTTGAGTAAGATTAGGATTCTTTCTTATTTCAACATCCGGAATAGGGAATAAATACATCTTATCATCCCAGATACGATTCTTTATAACACGGTTATAAGTATAATTATTATTATCTTTTGAAATCTCCATTCTAACAATACTCTTAAACTTATCACCTTCTTTCCAGCGACGAACATCCCAGAAACGATGTCCTTCGAAAGCTAACTCAACCATACGCTCGCGTTCGTACTTTTTCCAGAAATCAGCGTTTGATAATCCTGCAGGGAATGCCGGCATCTTAACGTCTTCACGATTACGGATAACATTAACAGCATCTTTTGCGGACATTGTAAATTGTTCATCTATTGCATCTGCCGAACCTAAATATTTAAATACAGCCTCAGCATAATTTAAATAAAACTCGCCTAATCTGAAAGTAATCCAGTTGTGTCGTTTTCCACCACTACTATTTTGAGCACTGATATCAATTGTTCCATCTAAATATTTCTTCAAGTAATATCCTGTTGGAGTAGCGCCAGATATAGGTAGACCATTTCTACCTCCAATATATATCTCTAATAAATTAGCATTTGTACTAGGCCATTTCTCTCCATTAACAGCAACGGTCATACTTAATCGTGGGTCTCTGTTTGTATATGGTTTTTGAGGATCATAACCACTTTCAGTTTCATCCCATGCCTTTCCGGTTGTTTTCATTTCATAAGAATCAACCAAAGTTTGTGTCGGACAGTTTCCTGAATTACCATTTTCCATACCAACAGGGAAATTTATTATTTCCGGAGAATTAGTATCACCTAATCTTCTCACAAAAATCATTTCTGAAGCTTTCCAGTTTTCAGTTCCCCATAAAGCTGAATATTTGCCAAGCTTAATTTTATTCAGACTACAATAATCAATAACAGCTTTACTAGCTTCAGCAGCTTTTTTCCACAAAGCTAAATCATTATTTGCATTAAATAAAGGACTTGCCTGATACAAAAGTGTTCTTGCTTTCAATGCCAAAGCCATACCACGAGTTACACGACCAGTTTCAACACTACCTATTGTTGATGCATCTTCTTTTAAATCATTGTAGTTTATAGGCAGTTTATCAGCAACAGCATCACATTCGTCTGTTATAAATTGGAAAACGGTCGCAGCCGGAGTTCTTTCTAATTTATTAGCCTCATCTTCTGTAAGAACATTTGTTGTAAATGGTATATCCCCATAAGCTCTCACTAATAAGAAATAATAATAAGCACGTAACAGACGGACTTCATACTGATAACGATTGAAACGATTCATCTGTGCCTGATAGTCTTTATCAAACTTAAGCTCAGAGAAATCAGCATTCGGGAATTCTTTCAGATAGTAGTTTGCTTCTCTGATAGCTCTATAGTATCCCCACATTGAATATGAATTCAATGGTCCCCATGATCCATTATAAAAATCATGAATATTAGACCATGACCATGCATATTCAGATTCATCACACGCAGAACTGAGTGAACCACTTGATGGCAGATCTGAATCAAGATAACTATATATATTAGTAACAAAGCCACTAGTACGACCAAAGTCTGTAAAGACATAGTCTTTACCATATACTGTATACTCGTGATAATCCATTTCATTAGTACAAGATGAAAAAGCAAGTACACAACCTAAGCCTATGAATATATTTTTTAATTTCATATTAATACTTTTTTCTGTTTATTGAATAAATCCTTAAAAGCCAAGAGATAGCCCAAAATTCACAGAACGTGTTGCAGGATATGATATTCCCATTGCTTCAGGATCACTTACGTCAATCTTATCAAAGCATAGCAAATCAACTCCTCTAACATAAAATTTAGCATTCTTGATCTTTATTCTTTCTAAGAATGAAGCTGGTAACTTATAATAGATTTCACAGTTACGTAATTTTAAGAATGAACGATCGGCCATCCAAACAGAACTTGTTTTTAAGTTATTATCTACAGCTTCAGTTGTTAATCGAGGGAAACGGGCATTTGGATTTTCAGCACCCCATCTGTTAGCATAATAATAATTAGATATAGTAGAGTTACCTACCAAAGGTTGATAAACGCTTATAGTTCCTAATATTGCAGTATAGTTACCTACTCCCTGGAATAAAGCACTGAAACCTAAACCTTTCCATTCCAAACCTAAATTGAATGAATAATAAATTTCAGGAACAATTGAATTATATCCCATAGCAACAAAGTCGTTATTATTGATAACACCATCATTATTCTGATCTTTATATTTTATATCACCCGGTTTCACCTGACCAAATTGTTGTGTTGGACTGTTATTTATATCTGCCTGATCAACAAAATATCCGGTAGCTTGCAAACCAAATATTTGTCCTACCGACTTACCAGTTGAGCGCAAATAATCATAAGCCTGAGGAGCTTCCAGCTGTTCTTTTATCTTGTTTTTAGAAAGAGTAAACTTACCTCCAAGAGTCAGAGTGAAATCGCCGATATTTTTGTTGTAATCAGCTCCAATCTCAGTACCCCAGCTATCAACAATTCCTGCATTTTTATAAGAATTGGAAGCACCCAGTACTGAAGAGTTCTTTCCGGAAGTGTTAACCCAAATATCAGAACGTCTTTCATAGAAACCATCAACAGATAATGTTAAACCTTTAAATAAACCCGCATCTAAACCAATATTGTATTTATGTGCTTTTTCTGTAGTGCCATTCAAAGAAGGTAAAGTTCCTTCCTGCCAGCTACCGTCATTACTAAAGTTATCTCTTATAGGATAACCACCACCACCAGTTACGGTTTGGTTCCAATAACCATTATAAGGAGTATAAGTATTATTTGTAATCAACATTGGAATATTGTCTGTACTCAAAATCCCCCATGAAGCACGAAGTTTTAAGAAATCAACCCAGTTTACATTCTTCATAAAGTCTTCATTAGACATTACCCACGCTAATCCAACTGTAGGAGAAAGATGCCACTTATGATTTGTTTCAAGAACATTAGAAGCCGAATTCATCAATGTAAAATCAGCAAAATAACGATTCTTGTATCCATAATGAGTATACCACGCTAAATTCTGATGATAGAAAGTCTGGTTTACACCCTTTGCATTATCATATTTATATGAATACATCAACATTGTATATAAGTTGTGTGAACCAAACTGACGTTGATAATCCACATTTGCCTGAAAATTGAATGAACGATATTGCCAGTCCAATTTACTATCACCACTCATTTCACTATCAGAACCACCTGTGTAATTACTATATGTTGCAGGAGCACCATTCAACCAACTTGAAACCCTTTGACTACCATATTTATATTCTTTGGAATGGTTTTCCCAATATGAAGCGATATTGTCATATCCAATACGGATATTACCTCCTAATCCTTTTACAAAATCAGAAAGATCTTGCTTTAATGCCATATCGGCATATAATGCACGGGTATGTCCTTTGGTATAACCACGCGCCTGAGTCAAAGCCACTGGGTTATAATAACCATTCCATGTAGCATTACCTCCCCAAAGTCCATCTTGAGTTCTAATAGGGAATGCAGCAGAAGGAAGCAAATAAAGTTTTGAAATAAGATTATCAGAACCTAATCCCGGACGACTAAATTCATTCAATACTCCCATAATATTAGCTTGCATCTTTGTATTAGGAGACAAATCCATATCCAGATTTGTTCTGAAATTACCTTTCGAGAATTTTTCCTGAGTAGAATAACCAACATTCTTATTTGAATTAGCAATAAACCCTTGGTTAGCCTGCAAATTCATCATTGTATAATAACGCATTCTGGTACTACCGCCACGGAAGCTTAATGTTGCAATATCGGAAGCTCCAGTATTTTTGAATGTTTCTTTCCACCAATTTACATTTGGATATAAAGAAGGATACTGTCCACTCTTAAATGCATTCAACTCATTCTGAGAGTAACGAACAGCCTTACCATCATTTGTCAATGCTTCATTCAATGCACTGGCATATGTATAAGCATCGGCCATTTCTGGTTTACGAACTTGCCAGTCGATAGCATGATCATAACTGAAACTTATTTCTCTTGATTTGTATTTACCACGTTTAGTAACAATGTTCAGAACACCATTCACTCCTTTATATCCATATAAAGCCAAAGCCGCAGCATCTTTTAAAACATTTACTGACTCAACTTCTTCCGGAGTAATGTAATTCAAAACATTCCAGTTATTATCACGTTCCAATCCATCAACCACAACCAATATACCATTATTTCCGTTAAGGGTTTTCAGTCCTCTTATATACATAGCTGATTTCTGATCCCAGGTAGCACCTGTTCTCTGCATATTAGTTAATCCTAAAACGTTACCATATAAAGAATTACCGATAGTTAATGCAGAACGTTTGTTTATACTTTCAGAATTGGCTGTTGAAACAGCTCCGGTAGACTCTGCCAAAACTTGTTCCAAGCCAAAGCCATAATTAACTTTACTTGTAGAAAAATCCATTACGATTGTTACTGATTTTTCAGTGTTTCCTACCGGGAATGTTTTTGTTGCATCATCAGCTGTTTGGATTTTCAATACATTTTCTTTGTTAGCCATGATTTCGAATTTTCCGTCCTTATCAGTAGCTACCTTAATAAAAGGATTGTTCACTATTGAAATTAATGCTCCTGATACGGGATTCCCGAACGAATCTATAACCCTACCAGTTACATTATTTTCATTCTGTGCCCAACTATTTAAACTTGCACATGCAAATATTGCTAAAGCTATTATTTTATTTTTCATATCAATTCGTTATTTAAGTCAATATACATGTCGTTACTTCCAACCTGGGTTTTGAGTTAATCCATAACCTTTATTGACTTCTGAAGGTGGGAAAGCAGATAAATACCATCTAGGACTAAAGTTTGTCCACCAAGCACGGGATTTATTAGTTAACTCAAATTTAGTGTAGGTAAACTTAGTAGGGAAAGCTCCACGGATACTTGAGCTTTTATCAGACCATGAACCAGAACCTCCATCTGCACGTTGAACTTTTAATCCATGTAATGTTTTCATAAACAGATCGGCACGTTTATTTCTAACCATATCAAATAGACGAACATCTTCCATACCTAACTCACAAGCACGTTCACGTAAAATCTCTTCCATAAGAGCATTTGAATCGCTTGTAAGTTGCTTGGTTGGATTTGATTCTACTAAACCTTTTAAGCCAACCCTTGCACGAACAATGTCAACTTGTTTAATGGCATCAGCTAATCTGTTATTCTTCAATAAAGCTTCTGCATAAATCAAATATACTTCAGCTAATCTTAAATAAGGCCATTCCAAGTAATTACCGGCAAGACTACCTTTGCCTTCTTTGTAGAATTTATAAAGTCCGTAACCAGTAGCATACGCACCTGTTTCTTTTTCTGTGCTGCTTACGTTTTCACGACCACCTAACCAAAGTTCTACTGCTCGTCCACTATATTTAGCACCATTAACAAGTATGGTTTCATACAATCTCGGATCACGGATAGGTTTAGCATAATTATTATCTGTAAAGAATGGATTTGCAGCAATTGTAGAATTATCCCAGGTAAACGGAGTACCATCGGCCATAGGGAACATCTCTACATATTCTTCTGTTGGAGTGTAACCTCCATAACCAACCCAATCTCCCCAATAGTACCACCAATCCCAGTTGTACTTACCAATAATTCTGGTAGAAATCAATAGTTCAGCATTGTCTTGTCTTGTAAAATAAGCTGCATTAAATGCACTTCTATACGCATCAGTTGTTGTTCCTGCAGGCTGCATTAAAGCATAATGTCCTTGTGAGCTTAACTCCGTAAAGAAATCTTCGCATGCCTTTAAACATTGAGTCCACAACTCAGGTTTATATGCTCCATACCAAACCTGATGCTTAGTTACAGCGTCCTGAGGTTCATCTGTGCAATAAGGCTGATTATCGTTAAATAATGGACTTGCAGCGAAAAGAAGCACTTTACATTTTAATCCCATAGCTGCAGCTTTTGTAAAACGACCTTGCCAGTTAGATTCACCATCAGCATCCAAATCCCAAGGAAGAGCAGCAGATGCTTCATCAAGCAAGCGAACCATGTAATTAACAGTTTCTTCTACTGTTGCTCTAGGTAACTCATAACTTGACTGAACATCATATGACTTATCCAATATAGGCAATCCACCATAATGTCTAAACAAGTCGAAATACCGTGATGCTATAATAACCTTAGCCTCTGCAGCCAAACGTTTTTCCTCGCTATCATCCATATCAGGAACACGCTCTACATTCTCTATGAATAATAAAGAAGCTCGTATCGCTACCCAACAATTTTCTTTTGTATATCCAAATCGAGTATCATCAGCATCATCTTCATCACTTGCTTTATATCCACCTGAATAATATTTTCTATTTAGTCCATCCCATGAATTATGGCTATGCCAACAGTCAGAAAGAGCCTCAAACATGCCAGTGTTCATTTTGCCATCTACCATATTCCAGTTGGTAGCTAACCCATAATAAAGTTTACTATATGTATTCCAAAGAAAACGACGAGCATATTCAGCCTTTCCAAAAATTGTATCTTGCGTAACAGCAACACCCGGAGCTTTTTCCAGGAAACTATCACCAAATTTTATGTCATCAACACATGACGTAGCCATGGTAGCTACAACAAATGTTCCGATAAACCACTTACTAAAATGTTTCATTTTTATCAAAGTATTAGAATCCAACCTTTAAACCAATATTAAATACCCGAGTTAATGGATAATTTGGGCGATCGCTCTGTCTTGATTCCGGATCTCCCCATTTAAATCCTGTGAATGTTAACAAATTGTATCCATTTACATACAAGCGACATTGATTCATTTTCAATTTCTTCATGAAAGCGAAATCAAAATTATAACCAAGTTCAATGCTCTTTAGTCTTAAATAACTAGCATCTATTAAGTACAAGTCTGATCCTGCATAATTATTTGATGCATGCAAACTTGAGATTCTTGGATATTTAGCTGTATATGTATCTTCTGATGAACGCCAGGTTTTTTCATATTGATAAAGCAATAATCCTTTATTAAATGTATCTCCAAGAGGTTGGCGGAATTCACTTAACATACGGTCAACATTCCATGCACCGGTCCATTGCATTGAAAAATCAAAATTCTTCCAGCTAAATCCCAAATTTAATCCGGCTGTATATTCCGGAGCATCTGTGTAACCTAAATTACGTGTAGCATCATCACCTGTAATCTTACCATCATTATTCAAATCAACATAAACACAATCACCTGGTTTTAAAGCAATGCCCTGATCAGCTATTTTATGACCATATTGGGCCTCATACCTTATATCAGCAGTTTCATCGTAGAATCCCCAAAACTTATACATAGATCTTGAGCCAATAACGCGACCTGTTTTATACATCCAATCTTCATTTTGCTTTACTTCATTCATATAAAGAACTTTGTTACGCGCAAAAGAAAGGTTAGCATTTGCCCAATAGCGGAAATCTTTACCTATCTTATCATTCCACTTTAATTGAAGTTCAAAACCCTTATTTTGTGTCTTTCCAACATTAACAATAGGGAGAGTCATTCCAAGAATATTAGGTAAATAATTAGGAGTCATTAATATATCTTTTCGTTTTTCATAGAAATAATCGAAAGATGCACTCAAGCGATCCTTTAATAATGTAAAGTCTACTCCATAATTCTGTTTTGTAGCTTTTTCCCATGTAACATTAGCATAAGATTTTGTTGATTCATATGCTCCTGGTTTACTACTTCCTGTATTTGTTCCAAAAAAATATCCACCACCCAGATTATAAGCATCGGGAATATATAAGAAACGTTGATTATTACATTTATCATTTCCAACTACACCTAGAGAAGCACGTAATTTCATATAGTTAACAACGCTCTTAATAGGTTTAAAAAATGACTCTTCACTGATAACCCATCCTAATGAACCTGCAGGGAAAATTCCATAACGATTGCCCGGAGCAAAGTTCTCAGAACCATTATATCCAATATTAAATTCTGCCAGATATCTGGATTTCCAGTCGTATGTAGCACGACCTACAAAACCTACGTATGCAGAAGGTATATCATCATAAGTTCCTCCTGGGTAGTATTTCTTTGATTGGTTGTATAATACCAGAGCATTTACATTATGATCACCAAATTTTCGTGAATAATTCATTCCCAATTCCATATACCAGTCACGTGCTTTGCTAAACTGATCATCGGGTTCACTATAACTTAACTGAGAGTCAGAACCATTTTTCCTATAATCTATAGAACCATTTTGTCCTGCTATAGGAGTATAATATGCCTTTGATGAACTGGCTATTTTCTTATTGGAATATTCACTGTTATATGCGCCTTTTAGTTTTAATGAGAGCCCGTTTGTAATAAAATCCAGTTTCTGATTTAGAGCTAAATCAAGATTTAGTACATTAGTAGTTGTAGTTCTGAATCCCTTGCCATAATAGGAAGAAAGACCATCAGCACCAGTGAATGGCAAATAGTCTGAATTTGATACAACATGCTTACCATCAATAATACCAGCCCCTGCAAAAGGTACCGACCAATAAAGCTTACGGAACAATTGGTTCTGATCTTCTCCTGATTCCGGCGTACGTTTAGTCTCAATTCGACCACCAATATTCACAGACAACAAAGTTGACTTTGTTACATCAAAATCAAGATTCGCTCTGTAGTTATACCTCTTATAATCAAAGTTGAAATTATCTGTTGCATTAAATTGTTTAAACATACCAGCCTGAGTAAACATACCAGATGAGACGAAATAACGCATACCTTCAGTTCCTCCGGAGATATTAACATTGTGCTGAGATTGAAATGCCGACTTATTCATGCAATAATCAATCCAGTTAATATCCGGATAAAGAATTGGATCGGAATGTGTGCGGAATTTCTCCAGTTGATTGTTAGTAAAGGTAGGCACACCTCCATCGTTCACTTGCATTTCATTATAATAAGAAGCATACTGATAAGAGTTTGCAAAATCAAGCTGCTTTGTCATAACATTTACTCCATACGAACTGGAGAGTGAAACTTTTGCTTTACCTTCAGCACCACGTTTGGTTGTTATTAATATTACACCGTTAGCACCTCTTACACCAAACACAGCTGTAGCAGAAGCATCTTTAAGAACTGTTATGCTCTCAATTTCATTAGGGTCAATCTGTGAGAAATCACGATCCACTCCATCAACCTGAATAATTGGAGAAGCATCATTCCATGTAGCAATACCACGAACATAGATATCTGCAGCATCGGCACCCGGTTCTCCAGAATATTGTACTGAAGAAATACCTGTAATCTGCCCAGAAAGTATATTCGAAAGAGAACCAACAGGCGTTTTTAATAAATCATCACCTTTCATTGATGAAATTGCACCTGTTATTGATACTTTTTTCTGAACACCATAAGCAACAACCTGTACTTCCTCTAATAGATGAGTATCGTCATCTAAGGTAATAGACATAGAAGAGCCTTTTTTTATAGGTACAATTTTATCTTTATATCCTATAAAAGATATTTTCAGTTTTGTTGCCCCCTGAGGTGACTGGAGAACGAAACGACCATCCAAATCTGTTACAGTACTAATCTTGGTTCCTTCAACCATTACATTAGCCCCTATAACAGCTTCACCTTTTGAGTCTTTTATTACTCCGTATACCTTTTGTGTAGCTTGCTGGGATATCTCCAAAGAGCTATTTTCCGCAAAAAGTTTTAATTGGAAAGGAAAATGAAGTGCAAATAATAGAACAGACAAACGTATTACCCATTTAACAGGTACAAGCTGCCGCCTTCCTTTGCACTCATAAAGAGTCTTTTGTTTTTTCATTTAGTTATAAACTTTAAGATTAAACATCTTTGCTTAATAATCACTTAGCAAAGTTATCAGGTCTTAACAATACAGGGCTCTAAATATAGCCGCTTTAAGAGGAAAATGAGACATTCTACCTCTTTGAGCCATAATTTAACTCTGTAAGTATTAAGCCTTTTAGTTTTTTACTGCTACATAAAAGATCATAGTAGTTTTTTTAGGTTCCCACGATAATTAGTGGGGCAATAAGATAAAATGTTATCTTTGTCGTATGGAAAAGGACGTTTTATTATCATTAGTAAGTTTGATGCTTCCCGAAAACATCTTATCAAGGTTTAGTATCGTAAATGTAGAAAAGAGTTCAGATGCAATACTTATTTATTTGGAGGAGAAAATAGATGCTAAATATGCTTCGAATGATCTCTTTGAATCCAAAGGCTTCCTGAATCCTGTCACCATCAGAGATTTTCCTCTTCGTGACAAAGCTGTTGATTTGGTGGTTCGTCGCCACCGTTGGATTAATCGGCAAACAAATGAAAGTTTTACAGCTCCTTATGATGAGTTTAAAGCCGAAGGTGTCCGCTACTCGAAAGAATTTGCGGCTTTTTTAAAAGAGGTGTATGGAGACGAGACCTACGACCTCCCGTTCGCTTGATGCTTATTATCATATAAACGGGGATACGTTTGAAAAACAGTATAAAGAAGTCCTGAGTGGCTATCGTCGATGGAATGAATATTCTCATGCGGATGAGTGGCTTATATTCCCGGATAATGTTGGTAAACGGCTTTGCATTGATGAGACATCCATAAGTGACGGCGAGCTTTATACCATAGTCTCCAACCCAGAAGCGCGTGGGAGAAAAGGGTCACTGGTAGCTTTGGTTAAAGGTGTTTCCTCAAATGATGTAATCGATACTTTAAAACTTATACCTGAAGATAAACGATCTGTCGTGGAAGAAGTTACAATGGACCTATCCAATAGCATGAATCTTATAATCCGAAGATGTTTTCCCAAAGCCAAGCGTACAATTGATCGTTTCCATGTTCAAAAGTTGGCATGTGATGCATTACAGGAAATGAGAATAGCACATCGTTGGGATGCCATTCAAGCCGATACGGATGCAAAAGAAGAAGCTAAGGAAAAAGGAGAAGATTATCAGCCAACCACATTTGCAAACGGTGATACGCAAAAACAATTGTTGGCAAGGAGTCGATATTTACTGTTCAAATCCATGGACAAATGGACGGAAAGCCAAAAGGAAAGAGCGGCAATATTGTTTGATATCTATCCCGATATAAAAGAAGCTTATTCTCTAACGCACTCACTGAGAATGATATTCAACAAGAACACGGTGAAGGATGCCGCCAGGATGTCACTTGCACGTTGGTATGACAAAGTGGACAACTCTGGCTTTAAAAGCTTTAATGTCATAGCAGGAACATTGTACGAACATTACGACGAGGTATTGAACTTCTTTACAAACAGGGCTACCAATGCGTTTGCAGAATCTTTTAATGCAAAGATCAAACAATTTAGGGCACAGCTTAGAGAAATGTCTTATTTATCCGCATTCTGCCACTCCTTCAAACCATAAGAAAATATAGCTGAAATAAAAAAAATGTATGGAGGTATTTTTATTGACCAATAAATAAAAATTATTGGCGAATAAATTGTGATTATTGGTGAATGAATTGTGATCATTGGGCAATAATTATCAGCCATTGCCCAATGATTTTTTATTCATTCTCTTCAGGTTCCGGAACAAAGGATTCGGGCATATATCTTTCAATATATTCACTGGGGAGCATTCCAAATTCCTTTTTAAAGCATGCACTGAAATATTTCGGATCATTAAAACCTACAGCATAAGCAAGCTCGGAGATGCGGATACGCTTCTTTTCTTCCACAATTTTACAGGCAGCCTTTAAGCGAATGTTTCGTATAAAAGCAGAAGTATTAAGTCCGGTAAGTGATTTCAGCTTCTTATATAATGTAGACTTACTCGATCCCATTTCTTCAATAAACTGTTGCTGGTCGAACTCGGAATCATCAAGATGTTTATAAACACAGTCAATAGCCCTTTGCAGAAATTCTTCATCAATACTGGTATAATTCAGTTCTTTGGCTTCAAAAACCAGCTGCTTTTTAAAGTCTTTAGCTACCCGTTCTTTGCCCTTTAAAAGGTTCTTTATCTTGGCATGAAGCACCGGAAGTTTAAAGGGTTTGCTTATAAACCCGTCGGCACCTGAGTCGTAAGCTTCAATCCTATCCTCTTCCTTATTCTTTGCAGTAAGCAAGATTAAAGGAATATGGCAAGTTTCAAAATTACTCTTTAAGTGCTTGCAAAACTCAATCCCGTCCATCTCAGGCATCATAATATCTGAAACAATAAGATCTATATCCTCATTCTCAACAATAGCAATGCCTTCTTTTCCATTTTGTGCTGTAAAAATATTATAGTCTCGGCATAGCAATCTCGTCATTAACTGAAGCAATTCTTCATTGTCTTCAATAACCAACAAAGAATGAGATTTTGTTTCTGCCATTTTTTCGGGCTCCGGAACAGAATGTTCCAAATCGGATATTGTACCTTCCGTAACAGCAATCTTTAAATCATCAATCTCATCATCATTATAAAAAGAACGGCCAATAGGTATCTTTACACAGAAAGATGTTCCTCTATCCACTTCACTTTCAACTGTGATAGTTCCCTGATGCAATTCTACCAAATCTTTAGTCAGAGCAAGTCCGATTCCTGTGCCAATCGTATTAAAGCGGCGATAATCTCCTTCATAAAAACGTTTAAATAAGGTCTTTATTTTCTCCGGAGGAATACCCTTTCCATTGTCTTTTACAGTAAGTATTGCATATTCCTTATTTGAATCACAACTCAGATTTACCTGAACAAATCCGCCTTTACTATTATATTTGGAAGCATTCGACAGCAAGTTATATACTATCTTGTCTAACTTATCAGGATCAAAAAATCCCATTATATTTTCCGGATCGCAAACTACCGACAAATGAATCTTCTTTTTTTTCATCAAAGGACGAAGACTCTCTACCTCTTTTCTTAAGAACACCGCCAGATTATCATTAGACACCTTTAGTTTCAGGTTACCTGTTTCGGCTTTCCTGAATTCAAGAATCTGTTGCAACAAACGAATCAGGCGGGAAATATTATTCTGCATCACACCATAATGTTCATTATGCTGAGGAGAAATCATCTTTAAATCATCAACTGTTGCTGAGATTATAGTCAACGGAGTTAAAAGCTCGTGAGTAATATTAGTAAAGAATTGCAATTTAATATGGTTTACTTCCTCCGATTTAGCCTGTTCCATCTGCTGAATTTCCAGATCGTTCTTCAGTTGCATTCTGTTCCTTGCAACCTTTAAAGAGAAACGGGCAATCAAAGCTCCAGCAATTATATAAAACAGGTAAGCCCACCAGGTAGCCCAGAAAGGAGGAAGAACAACCACTTCTAAAGTCACTTCATTTTCATTCCACACACCATTTTCGTTCGTTGCCTTCAGACGGAACGTATAAGTTCCGCTCTTCAGGTTATTATAATTGGCAAATCTATGCAATGCATCCGTGTACTGCCAGTCTTTATCAAATCCTTCCAGTTTATATGCATACTTATTTCCTCTGGAGTTATTATAAACCAATGCAGCAAATTCAATTGTAAAGTTCTTATATTTATAAGGAAGTTCTATTCTTTTTGTAAATCCCGGAGTCTCTTCAGAAATTCTATTTCTAAGTTCATTATCCAGAGTTCCGAAACTTTGATTAAGAATCTTTATATCTGTGATAACAACAGGGACTTTCATCACATTATCTTCCATTCTGTCAGGAAAGAAACTATTATATCCTTTATATCCACCAAAAAACAATTCTCCGTTTTTATTAAAAGAAGAATTCTGAATAAAGAAATTATCTTGAAGACCATCCGCCGTTGTGTAGACACGGAAGCTCGATTCTTTAAGGTTCTTTTCAACACGTAACCTGACAAGACCATAATTTGTTCCAAGCCAAAGATTCCCTTTCTTATCCTGTTGTATACTGCTTACAACATCTCCAGGAAGATTTATAAGTTTATTGATAGAAATAAAAGTATCTTTTTCTCTATCATACAAATTAAGTCCTCCTCCTTCAGTTCCAAGCCATAGTCTTCCTATATTATCCTTAAACAGACATAGAGCATCCATACAATTCAGTTTGTTGTTACTCAACGAATATTGAGCAAACTTCGTTAATTTAGGATTTTGTAGATTTCTGGAAAGACGTATTACTCCATAATTTCCTGTACCACACCATATAGTTCCGTCGTTATCTTCGCAGAGAGAACGAATTGTACAACGGCTAAGATCTTTATTGTTAACCAAAAGAGTATTGAAAATATACCCTTTACCGTTGTTATACCTAACACATAATCCGCTACGGGTACCAATCCAGCAATTACCTTTCCTGTCTTCCTTAATAGCAGATATACAAGCTTCTTTTAAAAAAGGAGTATTATCAGGTAACATCACCTTTACCTTCTGACCTTTCTTATAAACATAGATACCTCCATCATAAGTACCAATCCATAATTCATTGGTTTTCTTTATGCGAACAATTGTATTGACTGTTGGCATACTACTTATATTAGAGAATTCCGAAATTTTAGGATAATAGTTACAAACATTATTTTTTGGATTGTATGCAGCCAATCCGTATGTACCTATCCCCATCCAAACCAGTCCGCCATCATCTACATAAAGACTTTTCACCGAGTTTGTAGGTAGCTCACTCTTTATCGATTCAATATTATATTGATTAAAGTGAGTTTGTTTAGTGTTCACCCAGCATACACCTCCACCAATTGTCCCCATCCACATCATCCCAAAATGATCTCTGATAATAGAATTTACTTCATTGCTGATTAACGGATAGCGTTCACTTTCGGGAAGATAATTAATAAAATACCCCGATCCGTCCTGGGGAGTTATGCTAAGCCCACTACGCGTACCCACCCAAAGAGTATGAGTATTTAAATCTTCAGAAATTGAATAAACAATATTATCAGACAGACTGTTAGGATTGCCATTCTGATGAACAAATTTCTTCCAACGCAAATGATTCATATCATAGGGATTCTCTAATAAGAACAATCCCTCATTCCATGTACCAACCCATATTCTCTTTTTGTAATCTTCATAAATAACGTGAGCTGAATTACGATTATTCATTTTAGGATATGTATAATACCTTTTAATCTTAGGATCATATCTGTAAAGTCCGGCCGACCATGTACCGATCCAAATATTCCCTCTCGAATCTTCAATAAGAGACTTTATAGCTGTTGGATTCAATGCACCGTTAGTCTTCGATTTATCCAAAATTTCGAAAGAATCATTCTGAGGTATATATCTGCATAAACCAGAGTCCGTACCTACCCAGACTGTATTATCTTTATTAATTAAAATACAGGAAATTGCATTATTTGCAATTCTGGGAATAACGACTTTACGTATTACACCAGTCTTCTTATTCAATATATTTAATCCATCGAGCGTTCCGATCCATAAATTATGGTTATTATCGTCAGCCAGACAAAGGATATTATTACTTGTGAACAATTCCGGAGTGTATAGATTGGCCTTATAAATTTTCACCTGATAGCCGTCATAAAGGCACAATCCACTTCTGGTTGCAATCCATATATAACCGTCTTTATCCTGGAAAACCTTCTGAACCTCATCAGTAGGTAAGCCATTGAGCGTAGAAAGTTGTTTAAACTTTAAATGCTGAATAATTTCATTTTGAGAATTTGCTAAAAATGGATAAAGCAATAAAAGTAAAAATAAAGATACTTTCTGTAATATTGGATAGTTGATATTCTGCATAAATAGATTTAATGATTACGCAAAGATATGTAGAATAGAATTTAATGAGGTCAAATTATTGGTAAATAAGTTCTGATAATAGATAAACCAGCAGAATAGTTATTGTTAAATACAAGAATAGCAACTTGTTACAAATCAAAATAACAAATATAAATATTGATAAACAAAGCATTACAGTTTCATGCTGTATTACTAAATATGCTTAATCTGTACAAGAAAGGACCTCTTTTATAAAAACTTTATTTTAATAGCAATGTTTTTTCTTTAAAAGGATAAAATGTAATATAATCTTTTATCTTTGCAGTAACAACTTAAATTTTTGATAAAATGAAAATAGAAAAGATTGTAGGAAGAGAGATTCTCGATTCAAGAGGTAACCCTACTGTAGAAGTAGACGTATTATTGGAATCAGGTATTGTAGGCAGAGCTTCTGTTCCCTCTGGAGCATCTACAGGTGAGAATGAAGCAATAGAATTACGTGATGGTGTAAAAACGCGTTATGGAGGTAAAGGTGTACAAAAAGCCGTTGACAATATTAATAAAATAATTGCTCCAAAGCTTATTGGAAGATCAACACTCGACCAAAGAGGGATTGACAAAACCATGCTGGAGTTAGATGGAACAAAAACAAAATCAAAACTTGGTGCGAATGCTATTTTAGGTGTATCACTAGCTGTAGCAAAAGCCGGAGCAGCTTATCTGGACTTACCTCTATACCAATATATTGGCGGAGTTAATACTTATGTATTACCTATTCCAATGATGAATATCATAAACGGCGGATCTCACTCTGATGCACCTA
Organism: uncultured Bacteroides sp.; assembly: GCF_963678425.1. Lineage (NCBI taxonomy): Bacteria > Pseudomonadati > Bacteroidota > Bacteroidia > Bacteroidales > Bacteroidaceae > Bacteroides > uncultured Bacteroides sp. The sequence continues at coordinate 615,733 of NZ_OY782854.1, read as the reverse complement.
TCGCTTTTCAGGAATTCATGATTCGTCCGATAGGCGCACCGTCTTTCAAAGAAGGGCTACGAATGGGAGCCGAAGTTTTCCATGCATTGAAGAAAGTTCTTAAAGACCGCGGGCTAAGTACTGCCGTAGGGGACGAAGGTGGATTTGCTCCAACTCTGGAAGGTACTGAAGATGCACTTAATTCAATAATTGCTGCTATCAAAGCAGCCGGTTACACTCCAGGCAAAGATATTACAATCGGCTTGGACTGCGCATCATCTGAGTTCTATCATAACGGGACCTATGACTACACGAAGTTTGAAGGTAACAAAGGCAAGAAAAGGACTTCTGAAGAACAAGCAATCTATCTGGAAGAATTAATTAAGGGATATCCTATAGATTCCATTGAAGATGGCATGAGTGAAAACGATTGGGATGGATGGAAATTGCTAACTGATAAAATCGGGAATAAATGTCAGCTTGTAGGCGACGATTTATTTGTAACAAATGTAGAATTCCTTGCTAAAGGCATTGAAAAGGGCTGTGCTAACTCCATTTTGATCAAAGTAAATCAAATTGGGACTCTGACAGAAACTCTAAATGCTATTGAAATGGCCCACCGCCATGGGTACACTACAGTTACCTCACACCGCTCAGGTGAAACAGAAGATGCTACAATAGCGGATATTGCTGTAGCTACGAACTCCGGACAAATTAAAACTGGTTCATTAAGCCGTTCTGATCGTATGGCAAAATACAATCAGCTGCTTCGTATTGAAGAAGAATTGGGAGATTTAGCTGTTTATGGATATAAACGAGTAAAATAATACGTCTAAACAAGAAATAAAACGACTCCCATAAAAACTTAAAATGCCTCAAAATCTAACAATGTATTTTGAGGCATTTTTTAGTTTCTTATTTATTGATTTACAATTTCTTTATTACAGGACAAAGATTCAAGGAACCTGTTTTTCCACTCTTTTAATAAATTTAAATCTGGGATTTCAATCTCAGTTCTCCGGAGAAAGACCAATCCTTCTTTTTCTAAATTGTTCAGGCATTTAGATACAGAAAGCCGTGTCTCGCCAATAATCAAAGCGAAATCCTCCATTTTTATCTTCAACTGTTTCTTACCAAAAGAAATTTCGCAACGATCTAATAAAAAATCAATCATTTTTGTTTCCAGACACGAATAGTTATTTTGCCATAGCTTCTCATGCAACTGCTGCGCACGATTAGAAATTACATTCCGGAAATTCAAACGGAAAATATCATATTTATCAAGTTCTGTTAATATAAACGATTTATCGATAGATATCAGATCAACATCCGTTTCGGCAATAAAATTAGAAAAATAATTAGTATTGATTCCGAAAAGAGAATGAAGTTCAATAAGAGACGGAGCCTCTTCAAATTCCTTTAAGACAAAATTATTATCTTTATCACTAGACTCCATCATTAGTTCACCTTTTAATAAGAAAGTGAGTTTATCACAGATATCTCCCCTCTTAAAAATGACGCTTCCAGCCCTATATTTCTGAAAGTGCAATTTTACCTTACCAATGATTCTTGTGACTTCCTCCTCACTTAATCCTTGGAAAAGAGGCATCTTTAGTAAAGTCTCGTACATCGTTTCCATAACAACCTTTTTGGTTTTACAGTTTATAAATAGCCCAATTTAAGTCCGCTGCAAATATATTGATAAAATTTGATTATATACATTTACACAAGTTCCTTTTTTGCTTTTTATCGTTTCTTAAACACGATTATTTTCCAAATGGTAAATCTAGACGATAAATATTGTAAAATGTATAAAAATATAATATCTTTGCACAAGTTTACAACAAAATAAGGAGGAGTTATGTTCACTGGATTTGATTTTCAGGACATGGTTAGTGCATTTATTGTGCTTTTTGCAGTTATAGATATAATTGGATCTATTCCAATCATCATAGATTTAAGGGAAAAAGGACGCGATGTAAATGCAGTTATAGCAACTATTTACTCAGCTATTCTATTAGTAGGTTTCTTTTATGCCGGACATCTTTTGCTAAGCCTCTTTCGGGTAGATATTGAATCGTTCGCTGTAGCTGGTGCACTCATAATCTTCTTTATGGCGCTGGAAATGATCCTTGATGTAGAAATATTTAAGAACACTGGCCCCATTAAGGAAGCTACACTTGTACCTCTTGTATTTCCTCTATTAGCCGGTGCCGGAGCATTTACAACCTTACTGTCTCTTCGTGCAGAATATGCCAGCATTAACATTATGATTGCTTTGGCCCTTAATATGGTTTGGGTATATATCGTTTTAAGAATGACTAAAAAAATAGAGAAATTACTGGGAAAAGGCGGAATTTATGTTGTCAGGAAATTCTTTGGAATCATTTTGCTGGCAATTTCAGTAAAACTATTCACAGCAAATATCACTAACCTGATAACATTTCTTCAAAAATGATTTAAAAAAGTATTTTCTTTTATAAAATCATAGCATACATAAAAACGCTTTCAGTGTAATAACCGAAAGCGTTTTTCTTTTATAACTCGTCCAACAAAGATTTTAGCATCATTTAGTATTTATGATGATGAACAAAAATAAATTATTATTTTGTGTGCATTTATCACAAGATTTACTATTTTTGAGGAGTAAGAGCTAATTATAATGCCAAAAAAGTAACTATTAAACCTTATAAAAACCAATATAACTATGAGTTATCTGCGATTTGACAAAACTCTCATGATTAATCTCGAAGAATCTTTACCAAGAGAAATTCTTCGGACTAATAAATCGGGAGCATATCATTGTACAACAATAGTAGATTGCAACACGAGGAAATATCATGGATTATTAGTGATTCCTATTCCGGAACTGGATGATGAGAATCATGTTTTGCTTTCATCCTTGGATGAAACAGTCGTCCAACATGGCGCAGAATTTAACCTTGGTCTACATAAATATCAAGGAGAAAATTATTGCCCGAGAGGTCATAAATACATCCGTGAATTCGATTGTGAAAAAATCCCTATTACAACTTACCGTGTTGGCGGAGTGATTCTTACCAAAGAAAAAATCTTTGTCCATTATGAGAACAGAATATTGATAAAATACACATTAGTAGATGCACACTCTGCAACGACTCTTCGTTTTCGCCCACTTCTGGCTTTCAGAAGTGTACGTCAATATACTCATGAGAACCCACATGCCAGTAAAGAATATCAGGAAGTGGAAAATGGGATAAAGACCTGCATGTATCCTGGGTATCCCGAATTATTCATGCAACATAATAAAGAAAATGAATTTCATTTTGAACCTTACTGGTATAAAGGTATCGAGTATACCAAAGAACAGGAACGGGGATATGATTTTAATGAAGACTTGTATGTGCCCGGATATTTTGAAGTAAACATTAAAAAAGGTGAAAGTATTATCTTCTCAGCAGGTATATCTGAGGCGTCAACCCACGGATTGTTGAAAACATTTAATAAAGAGGCTGCCGACCGTACCCCACGTGATAGTTTTTACAATTGTTTGAAGAATTCAGCCCACCAGTTTCACAACAAGCAGGAAGGTAAACACTATCTTTTGGCTGGTTATCCTTGGTTTAAATGTCGTGCCCGTGATATGTTCATTTCTTTGCCTGGACTAACACTTGCCGTCGATGAAATCCAAGAATTCGAGTCTGTAATGGGAACTGCTCAAGAGGCAATATTAAACTATATCAATGATCTCCCAATAAATTGCAAAATTTACGAAATAGATGATCCGGATGTATTGCTTTGGGCAATATGGGCTTTGCAGAAATATGCCAAAATGACTTCCAAAGAGCAATGTAAACAAAAATACGGCATTTTACTGAAAGAAATTATTGAATTTATCCGAAAAGGCAAACATGACAACCTGTTTTTGCATGATAATGGTCTATTATATGCAAACGGTGCAGATAAAGCTATTACATGGATGAACTCGACAGTAAATGGACACCCTGTAACTCCGAGATCCGGATATATTGTTGAAGTCAATTCTTTATGGTATAACGCTCTTCGTTTTGTGGCTGAATTGTTACGTGATAGTGATAAAACTGACTCTATTCTTGCAGATTCACTGGATGAATTGGCTGCAAAAACTGCCCAATCTTTCATTGAGGTCTTTTTAAACGAGTTTGGGTACTTGATGGATTACGTAAATGGACAAACCACAGACTTGAGCGTACGTCCTAATATGATATTCGCTGTAGCATTCGAATATTCACCGCTCAACCGTGAACAAAAAAAGCAGATATTAGACATAGCTACCAAGGAATTACTTACACCCAAAGGACTTCGTTCATTAAGTCCCAAGAGTTTTGGATATAATCCGAACTATGTCGGTCCCCAAATACAGCGAGATTACGCTTATCACCAGGGAACTGCCTGGCCATGGTTAATGGGATTTTATCTGGAGGCCTATTTAAGAGTCTATAAATTGAGCGGAGTTTCTTTTGTTGAGCGTCAGTTAATCGGATTTGAGGAGGAAATGACTAAGCATTGCATTAGTTCTATACCAGAATTATTTGATGGAAACCCACCTTTCAAGGGCCGGGGAGCAGTCTCATTTGCAATGAATGTAGCAGAAATCTTACGGATTCTGAAGCTACTTTCTAAATATAATATATAAGAGGAGGAAATAACGATGAAAGTATTAATGTTTGGATGGGAATTTCCCCCTCATATATTGGGAGGTCTAGGAACAGCCAGCTATGGGCTGACAAAAGGAATGTCTACACAGGAAGATATGCAAATCACTTTTTGCATTCCTAAACCTTGGGGAGATGAAGATCAGAGTTTTTTAAAGATTATAGGAATGAACAACACTCCGGTTGTATGGAAAGATGTCAGTTGGGATTATATAAACAGCCGAGTTGGAGGATATATGAACCCGCAGGATTATTATGATTTGCGCGATCACATTTATGCAGATTTCAACTATCTACACACAAATGATTTAGGCTGCATTGAATTTTCAGGCAGATATCCAGACAACTTGCAGGAGGAGATTAATAATTATTCTATTGTAGCCGGTGTGGTGGCACGCCAACAACAGTACGACATCATTCATTCACACGACTGGCTGACGTATCCTGCCGGTATTCATGCCAAGCAGATATCCGGAAAGCCTTTAGTTATTCATGTACATGCTACAGATTTCGACCGTAGCCGGGGAAATGTAAATCCTACAGTCTATTCCATTGAGAAAAACGGAATGGACCATGCCGATCATATTATGTGTGTAAGCGAATTAACCCGCCAAACGGTTATTCATAAATATCATCAGGATCCAAGAAAGGTTTCTACCGTACACAATGCCGTATCTCCATTATCACAAGAAATAATGGAGATTGTTCCGAAGAAGAACAAAAAAGAGAAAATCGTCACATTTCTGGGAAGAATCACCATGCAGAAAGGGCCTGAATATTTTGTAGAAGCAGCTGCAATGGTACTTCATAGAACAAAAAATATTCGTTTTGTAATGGCAGGTAACGGAGATATGATGCACCAGATGATTAGGTTAGTGGCCGAGCGGGGTATGGCAGACCGTTTTCATTTCCCCGGATTTATGAAAGGGAAAGAGGTTTACGAGGTTCTCAAATCCAGTGATGTTTATATCATGCCATCCGTGTCAGAACCTTTTGGAATTTCACCACTTGAAGCGATGCAGGTTAGTGTCCCAACAATTATCTCCAAGCAATCCGGTTGTGCCGAAATTCTGAACAATTGCATTAAGACAGATTACTGGGATATTCATGCCATGGCCGATGCCATTTATTCCATTTGTACTTATCCGGCAATGTATGAGTACTTAAAGGTTGAAGGAAAAAGAGAAGTAGATAATATAAAGTGGGAGAACGTGGGCTACCAAATACGGTCCACCTACGATAGTATTATTCAAAATTACAGATAACAAATAAATATAGATAAATATGAAAACAATCTGCTTTTACTTTGAAATACACCAGATTTTTCATCTGAAACGATATCGTTTCTTTGATATAGGAACAGAACATTATTATTACGACGATTATTACAACGAAACAAACTTAAGTGACATAGCTGAACGTTCTTATAAGCCAGCAATCGATACTTTGATTGAAATGGCTAAAAGTAACAATGGAGCTTTTAAAGTTGCTCTTGGCCTCTCGGGGGTTGCTCTGGAACAATTGGAAATGCATGCGCCGTGTGTTATTGATAAACTAAAGGAGCTGGCCAATACTGGTTGTTGTGAGTTTCTGGCAGAAACATATTCAGATGGACTCTCATCCTTGATTGATGAAAAATGCTTCCGTGATGAGATCCATCATCAATGCAAAAAGATCGAACAGCTATTTGGTAAAAAGCCAAGTGTCTTCCGGAACACAGGTCTTATTTATTCTGATGAGATAGGTAGCATTATAGCCGACATGGGATTTAAAGGCGTCCTGACAGAAGGAGCCAAACATATTTTAGGATGGAAAAGCCCTCACTATGTATACCATTGCAATCAAGCGCCAGAATTAAAAATCTTATTAAGAGATTTCAAACTTTCAGACGATATAAGTCTTCGTTTCTCAAATCATGAGTGGAGCGAATTTCCCTTGTTTGCCGATAAATACATCAGTTGGATTGATGCTATGCCTAAAGAAGAAGAAGTTATCAATATCTTCATGACTCTGGATTCGTTAGGAATTTCGCAACCAATATCCTCCAATATTCTGGAGTTTTTTAAAGCACTTCCAGCATGTGCCAGTGAGAAAGGAATTACATTCTCTACACCATCAGAAATAATTTCTAAATCAAAATCCGTCTCTCCTATTGAAGTGTTATATCCTATTTCATGGATAGATGAGGAAAGAGATATTAGCGCATGGTTAGGAAACATTCTTCAAAGAGAAGCATTTAATAAGCTATACAGTTTGTCCGAGCGGGTAAGACTATGCCATAACAAAAGAATCAAACAGGACTGGGACTATTTGCAGGCTTGCATGAATTTCCGATATATGTCAACCAAACATACTGGTTTAAAAATTGAAAGAGGAAATTACGACTCGCCATATGATGCATTTTCAAACTATATGAATATTCTGGCAGACTTTATTAATAGAGTAAATTCTTTATATCCCGAAGATGTGGAGAATGAAGAGCTTAATTCGCTGCTTACAACTATAAAGAATCAAGGAGATGAAATTGCTACCCTGCATAAGAAAATTGACCTGTTAGAAAATGAAAGGCCCAAGACAAAAGAAACTGATATAACAGAAAAGAAGCCTAAAACTACAAAAAAGAAAAAGACAAAAGCATAAAGTAAGTTATAGATATAAAAAAAGCAGTTCAATTGAACTGCTTTTTTTATATCTATAACTTACATATTCGTTTACAAAATAAATCTATAAGTCTACTTATTCAATTTACTGTAAATTACTTCCAGTTTTAATTTATTGTCTTTTCCACCTTTTAACTTTACATATCCAGGCTTCAAATCATGACGAATGGAAACCATCTTTTTGTTAGAATCTAAAGTAACAGAAACCGGTACAAGTATCATATCTTCTGTCAAATCCTCTGAAACAGTTCCATTAAGGGCTTTCTTCTCTGCAATGCTAGTTGTTATCAGACGAGTAATATTTGTAAAGGTGTACTGATTCTTGCTACTTGAATAAGTAGCAACAAAAGATGTCACATTATCCGTAAGTAAATTATCCTCAAAGAATTTATCCATATCTTTTGCTCTTACCATCAATAAATACTTTGGAGCACTCATTCCAAACTGATTCGTCGAATTTGTATTATAGGCGTTGAAAGATAACTTTACTGAATTCAAAGTATCATTCTTTAATGCATTTGCTATTTTACCTATAGGCAATGTAGCTTTGGTAAATAATCCGGCCGGAGACTTGATCATTGTATAATCACTGATTTTAGCCAAATCTTCAAGCTTTTTATCGTTCGTAAAACGGTTTGCCTGAATAACCTCTTTTGTTGATCCGAACGTAGCTATAGTAGTATAAGTTGAATCGATCTTCTCATATCCTGCTTGCTTTCTCTTAATCGGGAAATTACCTAAAGAATCTGCAGCATATATTTTAAATGAAACGTTTAAATGCACTTGATCAACATAAAGAACTGTACCATCTCCATGATCACATTTTATATAAAGACCTTTGAAAACTTTGGAAAATTCGTCTTTAAAGTTTTTACCCTGTGCTTTTGATGTCTGAAATAGCTTTATAAATTCATTTGCTCTCTCTAAAGGAAATGCTACACTTACTGAGGGATAAAAAGTTGATACTTTTCTAGTATCTTCACTTATTGATAAATCAACAGCAGAATAGGCCTTCTTGCCAATTAACCCATTCGCACTATCATAATACTGAGCTGGATTAATATTCGTATAATAATTACTCTGATCCTGCTTAACCAGCTCTTTATTCAGTTCATAGACACTTAATCGACAAGTATTCAAAGAATCTCCGAAATAGCCTGTATAATATAAATCTACACTTGCTGAAGTTGCTTTAAATTCTTTCTGATCTGCAGTCGGATCAACAGGCACCATTCTGTTTATTGGAAATTCAAACTGGTCCGTACAAGTTAGCTGTGTGAGAAAATCAGCCTCAAAACTACCAAATTCCGGATCGGTATACTTTCCCAGATACCCCATACTTGTTTTCGCATAAACAGATCCAGCAAGTATTGTCTCTGTACTAACATCGAATGTTTGCGCGCCCATAGCAATTTTATCACTATCAGGCATCATACTTAGTCCCAAGGTACCTGTAGTATCATCACAGGAGAACAGAACAAAGGCAAACAAGGATGCCCATAAATATTTTATTTTCATAACTATTATCAGTTAGTTCCTACTTATTTTTCAGCTTCCCAGACTAGATCATAAAAGTCATTGAAAGCATCGGCATAATTGTCTGGAGATTGAAAATCGAGAACAGGAATATTCTTCTCACGGGCATAATTCAGAACCTCATCATTCACATTTTCACTATTTTGAATAACACCGTCAGAAAAATCTATTGCCAGTTTCATAAGCGCCGTATAATCTACCTCGCCCTGAACAGAAACCAAATCCTCATTGGTTATCCCCTTCAACATCAGTTTAGAAACAAAATCTTGAGGGAATTTATTTTTAAAGTCATTTTCATATACTGAGAGCACAATCTTTACATCGCGAAATGAAGGTTCGTCTTTATACACTTTTTTTATATAAAGCGGAGCTAGAGCAGCCATCCAACCATGACAATGAATAACATCAGGACACCAACGGAGTTTCTTTACCGTTTCAATTACACCCCGGGCATAAAAAATAGCTCTGTTATCATTGTCTTCGTACTCTTGTCCATTCTCATCTACTTCTTGTAGTTTGTGCTGAAAATAGTCATCATTGTCTATGAAGTATACCTGCATTCTGGCAGACTGGATAGAAGCCACTTTAATAATCAATGGATGATCTGTATCATCAATGATCAGGTTCATACCCGAGAGGCGAATCACTTCATGCAGTTGGTTTCTGCGTTCATTAATATTTCCCCACTTCGGCATAAATGTCCTTATTTCTCTCCCTTTTTCCTGAATAGCCTGTGGAAGGTATCTTCCAACGTTAGCCATTTCGGATTCAGGCAAGTAAGGAGTAATCTCTTGTGTAATAAATAAAACCTTGTTAGCCTTCATTATAATAAAATCTTTCTCATAAACATTTTGCAAAGATATAAAAAAAAAAGCGCATTTATGCAAGTTCTATCTTTTAATAATATCTTATCAATTGTTAAGTCGCTAGCTATCAGCCAATAAGTATTAAAGAAGCTCATCATAGTTCAAGCACTATGTTAGATAAATTTCATTTTTTTCTTCTTTATGTGATAAATAATAGTTTATTTTGCACCGTTTTTCCAAGACAAGAGATTAAACAATCAAAAACAAAATGAAAATAGTATACACTATTAATGAGTTGCAGACTGAGCTTTCTGTTCTGAAAGCTCAGGGCAAAAAGGTTGGGTTGGTACCAACAATGGGTGCTTTGCATGCTGGACATGCATCGTTAGTTAAGCGTAGCGCAAAAGATAATGATGTAACCGTAGTGAGCGTCTTTGTTAACCCTACTCAGTTTAATGATAAGAATGATCTATTAAAATATCCGCATACACTGGATGCAGATTGTAAACTACTGGAAACCAATGGTTGTTCCTTTGTTTTTGCTCCTTCAGTGGAAGAAATGTATCCGGAGCCAGATACACGAAAATTTAATTTTGCTCCGCTAGACTCAGTGATGGAAGGAGCCTTCCGTCCGGGACATTTTAACGGAGTGGCACAAATAGTAAGTAAACTGTTTGATGCAGTGAAACCTCACCGTGCATATTTTGGTGAAAAAGACTTTCAGCAACTGGCTATTATCCGCGAAATGGTTAAGCAATTAAATTATGACCTTGAAATTGTTGGCTGCCCTATCGTTCGCGAAGAAGACGGACTGGCTCTAAGTAGCAGAAATGCTAGATTGTCTGCAGAAGAACGTGAAATTGCATTAAAAATATCTCAAACTTTATTTAAAAGTCGTACCTTTGCAGCAGATCACTCAGTGAGTGAAACGATTCGCTTTGTAGAAGAGTCTATTGCTGCTGAGAGAGGGCTACGCCTGGAATACTTTAAGATTGTGGATGGAAACACCTTACAAGAATTTGGGAACTGGGCAGATACAAATTATGCAGTGGGCTGTATCACAGTATTCTGTGGAGAAGTCCGGCTGATTGATAACATAAAATATAAAGAGATTTAATTAAAAAAAGACCAAACCTTATGATGATTGAAGTAATGAAGTCAAAGCTGCACTGTGTACGTGTAACAGAGGCTGATTTAAATTACATGGGTAGTATCACGATTGACGAAGATTTGATGGACGCAGCAAATCTTATCGCCAATGAGAGAGTACATATCGTGGATAATAATAACGGTGAACGTTTTTCAACTTATATTATTAAAGGTGAACGCGGCTCAGGCAAGATCTGCCTGAACGGTGCAGCAGCCCGAAAGGTACAAGTAGGAGATATAATTATCATCATGTCGTATGCCATGATGGATTTTGAAGAAGCGAAAAGCTTTAAACCAACTGTTATTTTTCCAGATTCCGTGACTAATAAAGTAATCTGATAAATCGTTCTGATTTATATATAGCGAAATAAAAAGCCTGCTACATTAAAGTTTTGTAGCAGGCTTTTTTAGTGCTGATACCACTATTTACAAGTCTATATACTATAACTAACTCAATTCATAAGCATAATTAGCTGATCACTCAGATGAGTGCCAATGGGTTCACGGCTGAGAACCCGTCAGCCCTTAACCGAAGGCTCATCGGTTCACATATGAGGGACGAGTTACATCCCTGCATTAAATCCGTAAACAGAGGATAAAGCTTTATTTCTAAACACAAATATGTTCTATTAAGACCTTGGTTCCAATGCCAATCAAAATCAATCCACCCCACAATTCCACCCGCATGTTGTGCTTGCAGCCAAAAAAGATTCCAAACAGCAATCCGAAAACAGATATAATAAAGGAAACTAATCCAATAATCAATATTGGCGAAAGAATGCCATCAACAGTTCTTATACCCATAAAAGCATAAGAAACGCCAACTGCGAGAGCATCCAGACTTGTGGCTATTGCCAGAGTTAATATCACCTTCAGACTAGCAGGATTAAATTCCTTCTTGCACTCATCATCTTTAAAAGATTCCCAAACCATTCTTCCACCAAGAAAACAAAGGATAAGAAAAACTGCCCAATGATCAAAGCTTTCTATTAAATGGCTAAATCTGCTCGCACCTGCCCAACCCAGGAAAGGCATCAAAGCCTGAAAAAAGCCGAAAAAGAAAGCCATTGTCAGAATCGTTCTCCACTCTACTTTCTTCAATATAATGCCACTTGCTATAGATACAGCCAGACAGTCCATCGCCAGCCCTATCGCAATTAGCCAATTCTCTAAATTTGTCATTATTAAAATGGTAACTTATAAATCAATGAATAAGTAACTCCAAAGTTTGTTGACTTGTTTTCTCCAAAACCAGGGATATACCACGGAGTTGAGTGAGCATTCTCTTTTACGCTAAGTTTAGCCTTATATCTCAAGGACCATCCCATCAGAAAATTTTTATATACCTGAGCTCTTATACCAAACAATAATTCCATCCAATGAGCATTTGTCTTCTCACCCATAGACTCAAAGGGCACTTCGCCTGAGTAGATATCATCTTCTAATGCAGAACCTTTTACATCGTAACTTAATGCACTAAAACCATAGCGACATCCCAGGTACAGATGGCTCATATTCTTTTTCCTGAACATCATATTATAATTCATCCCAATCCTGAAATATGGAGCAGACGACTTATACGAAATGCCATTTTCTTCGTCATCAGTTTTTCCATACCCCACTTCAAGCACCGGGAAAAATCTATTTTTCAGATTAACGTCCACGCTCACTTCTGAGCTTGTGAATTTACTTCCAAACACATTGCCTCCTAAACCATATAAATCAAGACCAACAAAGGTACCGTTATACAAAGGGAATATCTCTTTCGGCACAGTCTGAACTTTCGGCATAGCCTTCTGTCCTTGATTTCCTTGAGAAAAGACAGGTAGAGATAGAACCAACAAAGCAACTATATTAATAATATACGCGAATATTCTCTTTTTCATTGGTATCAACTCCAGAATTAATTATTGCAATAGAATCTATAAGATTAGAGGTATGCTCCACTTTTTCTACCTGATAAAACATTGTTATTCCACATTCCATTGAAAGAAAATGTGCGATATTGGCATGAGTAATCCAAAGAGTATCACTCAGATTATCTGAATATTTAAAGACCATAGCTGTTTTTGTATCAACATAACTAAGTGGAAGTGAAGCATAAGTAACTTTCTTCGAATTATTCAGTATAGTAGAATCGCCCTTAACTGTATTAAGAGCCACAACCGTAAGCGAATCAAACGATTTGGCTTTCAGCGTACTCTTAACAACAAAATTGAATCGCGGAGAAGGACGTCCCGATAAAGAACAATCCTCAGTTTCTTCACAAGCTGTCAATGCCAGTCCAATTACGCTGCAAAGAAATATTCCAAGAAACAATAATTTCAATAGATGTTTCATATTTATAACCGAACTGTTTAGAGCTCTTTTTCTATTTTGTAATTATTACGTTCAGGAGCATTACGTGTTACCAACTCGCCAACAAATCCGGCAAGGAATAGCTGAGTACCAATTATCATGGAAGTCAGCGCCAGATAGAAATAAGGAGAATCCGTTACCAATCTATACTCTAATCCCGAATACATAGAATAGAGTTTTGACGCTCCCACTATTATAACAGAAATAAGTCCCAGAAGAAACATTAATGAACCCAAAAGTCCAAAAATATGCATCGGTTTTTTACCAAACTTAGAAAGGAACCACAATGAAAGTAAATCCAGATAACCATTAACAAACCTGTTCATCCCGAATTTAGTAGAACCATATTTACGGGCCTGATGATGTACAACCTTCTCTCCTATCTTGCTAAATCCGGCATTTTTTGCTAGGTAAGGTATATAACGATGCATCTCGCCATACACTTCTATATTTTTCACAACCTCATGTCTGTAGGCTTTCAAGCCACAATTAAAGTCGTGCAGGTTCTTTATCCCCGACACAGAACGGGCAGTAGCATTAAATAATTTGGTAGGCAATGTTTTTGATATCGGATCATACCTTTTTTCTTTCCAACCTGAAACCAGATCATATCCATCTACCATAATCATTTTGTAAAGTTCCGGAATTTCATCAGGACTATCTTGTAAATCAGCATCCATTGTAATTACCACATCACCTTCTGCCCGTTTAAATCCACAGAATAATGCAGGAGATTTACCATAATTTCGACGAAACTTAATACCTTTTACAGTATCTGATTTTGCTTTTAGTTCTTCAATCACCTTCCACGAACGATCGGTACTGCCATCGTTTATAAAGATTACCTCATAAGAAAAGTCATTGTCGCTCATTACCCTATCAATCCAGGCATAAAGTTCCGGAAGCGATTCTTCTTCATTGAACAAAGGAACTATTACAGATATATCCATATTTTTATTCTTTATTATCTTCTTCTTGGTTATTTTCTTCTTGATTGTTGTTCATTGTAATAAGCTCCTTCTTCTTTACAATAAATGCTATTGGGAAAGCAAGCAAAGCTCCGAATATTACATCAAATGAAAGCAACTCCATCGTTATCTCAATTGGGCGTAGACTGGAAAACAAATTTACAGCTTCTTCACACTGTTTTAGTGTATCTCCCACAACCTGCTGTTTTATTCCTGGTTCGTGGAGTATTTCAAGATAAGAACTAGCAATATAGCCGTTATCAATAAACCTAAAATAAACAAAATGTCCCACAGCTGTAAGCAACGCAGCAAACATATACATAAAAGAGGTAAATATCCAGGCATGAGTAAAGCTAATCCCTCCGTCACAAACTCTGTTCCTATAATTCCGGGCAAAATAATATCCCAAAAAAGGAATCATTATAGTCAGTACAAGAAACAAGAAATCAAAAAAAGGAATAGTGAAAGCAAACGGAAATAAAGCAAATTTTATAATCCAAAAAATCCCCATGCAAGTACCAAATTGCATAGCGTACTTATTCATAAAGTTTCTGTTTTCCATTATCATCTTTTATTATTTGAGCACAAAAGTACGATTTTTACCTAAAGAAGCAGTATGAAATGAATTGAAAATTTTTAAAATGAGATAAAGATTTCTGTTTTTAATAGAATGGAAGAAAAAAATATATTTTTTTTCATGCTATTAAAATCCTGAGAAGTAACCGTTTAGTTTATTCACTGAAAAGAAGTTTCAAAAGGGGGTATTGCAGAATTAAATAAAATACCTACCTTTGCACGCAGATAAGGCTTACACTACTTTACTTTCTACAAATAATCCCTTAGGGTTTGGATGCACAAAGGTTGTAAGTTGTAACGATATTGATATAATTAGTTTATCTATAACTGCCTCTTTAGCTCAGTTGGCCAGAGCACGTGATTTGTAATCTCGGGGTCGTTGGTTCGAATCCGACAAGAGGCTCAGAAAATAGTAAGGCACTTCAATCATTGAGGTGCCTTACTGCTTTTATACCCTCTCACAAAAATATATGTTCTGGTAACATTTTAACAAAACAGCCTCATCCACTTTAATTCATTCATCTCATAGAAAATAATTATTTTTTTTCATCCCCCTAATTTATTGAGAAGTAACTGTTTAGTTCATTCTCTAAAAAAAAGTTTCGCGGAGGTATTGCAGGGTTAAATAAAATATCTACCTTTGCACTCGGGTAAGTCCTATACGGCTAGCTCCCTTCGAATCCTCCAGGGCTTGATCGCAGCAAAGGTAGTTGGTTGTAGCGGCGCGATATAGTAAGCTTACCCACCCGCCTCTTTAGCTCAGTTGGCCAGAGCACGTGATTTGTAATCTCGGGGTCGTTGGTTCGAATCCGACAAGAGGCTCAAGAAAAAAGGTACTTCAATAATTGAGGTACCTTTTTTTATGCCCAACAATTTCTGAAAAAGTCGAAAGCCGAAAAAACATTATTCATTAACCCACCATTAAAATCATTCATGATATTAACAAATAATGTGGAAAGTTTTTTGTAAGTTTGCAATAATAATGAAAATTATATTACATGATAAAGACTCTGTTTATAATCGGTTCC